>DAOOPF010000026.1:0-28823 GCA_035388125.1 bacterium
AAAATTGGCCGTCACCGTCTTGGCCACATCCACGGTCACCGTCGTGCTCGCGCTGGTCGGAGCAGCCACCGCCGAACCTGCACTCACCGTCCAGTTGACAAACTGGTAGCCCGCCGCCGGCGTCGCCGTGATGTTCACCGGGGTGTTCGGCGCGTAACTGTGCGCTCCGATCGCAGGAGCGGTCGTGCCACTCCCGCCCGGGCTCACCGCCATGGTCAGGGTATAATTCACCGCTGCAGTGGCGGTAAGTGAACTAATGACCGCCTGACTGTTCGCCGTATAGGTTCCGTCTCCAACTATGTAGGAAGCTGTGCCCTCCACCTCCGTATTCGTGCTGGCCTGCCAGACCTTCCAGCGGATGGTCTCGCCGCCCGCCATACCCGGCAGCGGAGGAGTGATGTCCAAACCCATAACAGGCAGAGACCATTGGGTGGGATCAGCAACCCAAACCATGGCACCTACACAGGTCGTACCATCTGACTTGAAAGCACCCACCTCGTCTCCGGGCGCCAGGGGGACCCCGTTGAGCGTCGGTGCGCTCATAAAAACCACGCTCATGTTGTTGGAGGTTACCTCAAAACTAAAATGACTCTGTGCTGAAGCCAGCGCTGAAAACGCGAGCAGAAAGAGGACCAGCGTTTTCAATCCCTTGAGATTCATAGCTTTCTCCTTTTTAATTTGGTGAATATGAACCTGCGGTTGCCTTTCCGATGATTTCCATAACCCTCTCCGCCTCGGGAGCGCAAAGGCCCCGGCGGAACAGTATGCATACAGTCAGCAGTCGATACCCAAAAAGCCGATGGCTGGTGTGGACTCTTTTTCTCTGCAAGCCAGTCCGCTTCAGGGCCACTTTATAACAGCCGGATCGGCCAGAAAAAGGCTGTAGCCCGAGCCGGGTTTCAATTCCCCGATCGTATTGATCCCGTACAGAGGCCAGTAGACCCTGCCGGCGCCATCCTTGGCAATAACAAGCTCTGTGCTGATACCGCCGAGTACTGAGGCGGCAGCTGCGGGCCGGTCGAGCAGACAGGAGATCGTGTTCCAGCCCTGCTTCAGCATGACCTCCGCCTTTTCCTCCTCAACCCTTTTTCCGGCGATCAGCAGCTGCGCCGGAGCGGTGATGTAAAGCCAATACCCTTTTTTATAATCCCACCAGGTCAGCATATCAATGAGGTAGGCCGGCCAATAGACTTTGCCCTCGCCGTCCTTGAAGAGGACAAGCTTGTCCGCAATCGGCGCCAGCAGATTTTTGAGCAGAGTGTCCTCCGGTTCAACCGGGCTGGAGACCAGATTCCATCCCGCATTGAGCTGCAGAAGAGCAGTGTCCCGCTGAGCGGATAGATATTTTTGACGGAATGCGATGGCCGCGTCGGTATGCTGCTGGAAAGCCGCAAGGTCATCTCCGGCGATCAGGGCAAAATCGACGGTAATCGTTCCATGTGGAGGGATGTCATAGGGACCGGCGGAGAGCACCTGAGAAACATCCCCGATTCCGGCCTCGACGATGGCCGTGCCGCCGCTGATCGCCTCCCACTTTTCCGCGTCGCTAAAGCCATCATAGATGCCCCAGCCGGGATTGCCGGGCGCCAGTTCGTCGTTGAGGATGGCGCGGCAGGAGACCGCGCCCGGCGAGAGCAGGGCGCACCCCACGTGGGTCCCGGGGGTGCCTGCAGCGTTGCAGACATAGCCCAGGCGGCGGCTGGCGTCATAAGCGGCCCGGTCGCCATCAAAATGGTCCTGATCCACATCCCAGTCAAAAAAGAGGCCGAAATGGAATCCATTCAGACCTGTGGTACCGCTGTTGGTCACCTCGTAACGGAAGATAATAAAATCCTCATAACCGCTCCCGTCTGAAGCGAAGGTATGCTGCCGCACTGTGATTTCGAGGGGCAGGCTGGCATCACGATCGCTGAGATTGAGAGTGCTCTCCTCAGCGGTGAGGGGACCGGGACGGAGAAGGGTCAGGGGGCCATCGGCGTTCATGACAAAATCCTGATCGGGGGTGGTCGAGGTGCCGCGGGCGGAGCTGGAGATGCGGGCTGCGGAGACGCCGGCGATGATCGAACCCTCGTAAATCAGGTTCGCGCCCGATTTGTAGGAGAAACCGGATCCCCCGAAAGCAGCTGAGGGATTGGCGTAGCCGATCCGGCCGACGGGGGTGACGGAGGTGAGGATCCGGTTGACGCTGAGATCGACAAAGTCGGGCGCGACCGTGAGAGTGAAATGGCCGGTGTCATGGTACTCCCCGACGGAGAATTCCAGAGTGAAGGGGATGACATGCCCGGCGGGGGCATCCGGCGAAATCGCAACCGTGAAGGGCACTGCGGGGGAGGCCGCTGCGAGCGTGGCCAGACCCGGCAGCGTGGCCTGACTGCTGAGCAGGGCCGCATGGGTCGAATTCTCGCTCAGCGAGAGCAAGACCGGCCCGGCGGGCGCCAGATAATTGGTCAGGGTCGCAGAGATCTGCGCGGTTTCACCGGGTCTGAACTGGGCATCTCCGTCCTCCCCGGCAAACGTGACCGCGGTGAGCCGGAGGCCGGGGGTCACGGCCGTCACCGCCTGCAGGGCATCGATGCGACCCCTGCCGATGAGGCCGGCCCAAGCCGGATTGAGGTCATCCACGGGATCGGCGGCGGCCCGGACCTGCTCAGCGCAGCGGAACCCGCTCCTGTCGGGGTGCATGCTTTTAACCAGCGCGATCACTCCTGCGGCCAGCGGCGCCGCCATCGAGGTGCCGCTGTAGCGGCTGTACCCGTTAAAGCTGACCGTGCTCATGATATCAACGCCGGGGGCGCTGACATCGACCCACTCTCCGAAGGTGCTGAAGCTCGCTTTGGCATCCCAGTTGTTGGTCGCTGTAACCGCAAAGACGTTGTCGTAACAGGCGGGAAAATTGAGGGTGGTTGAGCCCGAATTACCGGCGGAGGCAACGATGACCGACCCCAGCGCGGTCGCATAGTTAATCACATCCTGCTCATAGAGAGAGGCTGAGCCCGTGCGGCCCCAGCTGCAGTTGATGACATCCGCGCCGTTCTCGGCGGCGTAGAGGATGGCCTCATAGCCGTAGCCGATCCCCTCGCCGAAGCGGTCGGCCGCGTTGATCGCCATCAGCCGGCAGTTCCAGGCAGCCCCGGCGATGCCATGCGTATTGTGTGTGGCCGCATTGGCGATGCCCGCGGTATGGGTGCCGTGGTTGGCGTAGGCGGGCTGGCTGGGCAGGCCGGTCGGATCGCCGCTGCTATTGGCGAAATTCCAGCCGTGAAGATCGTCAACGTAGCCGTTGCCGTCGTCATCCCGGGAATTGCCCGCAATCTCGGCGGTATTGGTCCAGAGGCTGCCGCGCAGATCCTGGTGGCCGATCTCGCTGCCGCCGTCGACGATGGCAATGACCGCATCGCCTTGCTCGCCTCTGATCAGATCCCAGGCAGCGGGCAGATTGACCACCTGGAGGTGGGGCTGCTGAGCGTAGAGCGAGTCATTGGGCACGATATCGAGGGTGTGGTAATAGAGCGGCTCGGCATAATCGATCAGAGGGTGACGCCGCAGCCAGGCCAGCAGCCTGTTCCGGTCCGCTCCGGCGGAGAGGTGGCCCTGAAAAACACGACCCATACGCGTGATCGCCGGCGCGGATTTCCCCGCGCGAGCGCTCCTGCTGCCCAGCGCTTCGAGACGGATCAATCCCCTGCCCTGCGCCTGGCCTCCCAGCAGGGCGAGCAGCGAAGCCGACTCTATCTCCGCCGGCACCAGCGCGTCCCTGCACTTCAAGACGATCCTGCCGGGCTGAAGCGCAGCTTCCTTCTGCGCGGCGGAGAAATCCGCCGCGCTGCCGGGACTGGCGGCGATACAGATGAGGAGAAGAGGAATACATGTTTTGCTGCCGCTGCTGTACATGGTTGCCTGCCGGAGAGCTGTGGGCCGCCTTGCGGGCGGCCCGGAGAAACCTGGCCTGGATTACTTGACCAGAGACATTTTAACCACCTTGACGAAGGGGCCAGCTTTCATGCGCACAAAATAGATGCCGCTGGAGACCAGCGCACCCGCCTGATTACGTCCGTCCCAGATCAGGTCGTGATAGCCTGCCCTCTTCTCCGCATTCACCAGCGTGCGAATCGCCTGGCCGCGCAGATTATAGACAACCAGCTCAACATGGCTCTCTTTGGGCAGCTCATACTTGATGCTGGTGGCCGGATTAAAGGGATTGGGATAGTTCTGCCGCAGGGCGAATTCCCTGGGTAATGGCACAGCTTCGGCCACACCGGCGACCAGGATGGCATCATTCCGGTAGGTCAGTTCAACCGGCAGAGCGTCACCGCTCAGGCCGTCCTGCAGCGTGGTAATCTTGAGTGGACTTTCCAATTTGGCTGCCGCAGACCACCAGATCAACTCGAGCCGGTCGCCGCTTGTAGCGCCGTCGACGAGCCGGGTCATTTCGTCATCGCCCCAAATGGTGATCGGCACCTGTCCGCCCTGAACAACACCGGCGCCCAGATACCGGCCGTCGCTGGTACGGATTCCCACTTCATCGTTCTCCGCCAGGAAGGAGCCGCGGACCAGGAGGATGGCGCTGCTGCCCGTAACCTGGTTCGAAAGGGCGAAATGCTGCAAGGCTTTGGCCCCGATGCCGGCGAGCATCTCCTTGGGCACTGCGGTGTTGGCGGGATAGGTCAGTGCTGTCGCGGCTGTGACGTAGAGCTGGTAGCCTTGACCGGGCAGCATATTGCCGATGGTATTGATGGTGTACAGAGGCCAATAGATGCCCCCGGTCATATTCTTGGCGATAGTCAGCTGAGAGGCGATCGAGGCCAGGGCGGTCGGGGCCGCGAGCGGGCTAGCGCGCAGATAGGCCACAATATTCCAGCCCGAGGTGAGCGGGATGGGCGTCGATTCAGGAGCCAGTTGATCACCGGTAAAGGTCAATGTCGCAGCCTGGGTAACGTAGCACATGTACCCCTGCAAGGGTTTCCATTTGCCGATGGTATTGATACCGTAAAGCGGCCAGTAGATCTGCCCGGTGGTGTTTTTGGCGATGGTAAGAGTGCTCCCCAGCTGGGCCAGGAGCAGGGTGGGCAGAGTCGAATCGGGCGGATCGATATAGGAGGAGATCATGTTCCAGCCGGCGTTGAGGGTGACAAGCTGCTGGGTGGAGGTCACCCTGATAGCAAAGACGCTGTCGCTCTGGTCGATATAACTGTTATCTATCAGGCTGGTGATCCGCACGATACAGGAATCACTTAGTGTACCGGGTATAGTCCAGGCGTAGCGGCCGGCCACACCCGAAGCGCTCTCGGTGATGGTCTGCCAGGGGCTGACGCTGCCGGTGCGGTATTCGATTCTCATTGTACCGCCGAGATCGGTCCACCAGACGATATCCTGGACGCTGCCGGGAGACCAGACCTCGCCGCCGTTGGGCGACTTGAGCGAGAGAAAATCGGCGCTGCGCAGAATGGTCTGGTTGGCCCCGACGATGGTGGTATGCGTGCCCGCATGGTGCAGGGCGTCGAGATCGTTCAGGGTGCCGCTCTGCTGCTCGGACCAGGTCGCCCCGCCATCCGAGGTGCGCAGGATGGTGCCGTCGCGGCCGACAGCAATGGCATAGCCCTCGGCATAGAAATGGATATCTGTCAGGTAATAATGGGGGGCAATGCTGACCTCCGTCCAGGTCAGACCGCCATCGGTAGTGCGCAGTATAAAGTCTTCCTTGCCGACGATGACTCCGGTGAGAGCATCGGCAAAATGGATGCCGAGAAAATTGCCAAAGCGCGGAGAAGCGATCCTCGTCCAGGTTGCGCCGCCGTCGGTTGTGCGCACAATGGTGCTGTCCTCCCCGATAACCAGGCCCGTGGTCGCAGAGAGGAAATAGACACCGCGCAGGTTGCTGCCGACGCCGCTGTTCTGGGCGGACCAGTTGTCGCCGCCGTCGCTGGAATGGATAATGAGACCGGCGTCGCAGGCAATCCAGCCGAGATCTTCGTTGGGAAAGTGGGTGGCGAAGAGGTAGAGCCCGGTGCTGCTGTTGACCGGAGTCCAGCTTTGCCCGGCGTCGGTGGTTTTATAGAGATTACCGTAGCTGCCCATTATGAAACCCTTGGTGGGCGTGATAAACTCGACCCCCTTGAAGCGCGTCCAGATGCCGCTGTAGAGCTGAGTCCAGGTTTCGCCACCGTCAGTCGTGCGGAGAATGGTGCTGTCGCCGCAGATAATACCGGTGAGATCATCCAGGAAGAAGACATCCCACAGGATCCTCGTCGAGCCGGATATCTTGCGCTCCCACCCTTCCGGCGCCGGGGGCGTGTGATAATCAAGATCCCAGGAGACGTCGGTGCCGAGGGAATTGGTCGCACTCATGCGCATGTGGTAGACCGCCTCAGCAGTCAGTCCGTTGATCTCAGGAGAGGAGACGAACTGCTCCGAGATTCCCATGAAGGGGCCGCCCTCGGCCGGGACTATGGTGCCGTAAGAGATCGTGGGTCCGTGTTCAAATTGGGCGGTGGTGCTCTCCTTGCGCGGGTCGACATAGCCATAGAACCGCACGGAATTCCAGTACTGGTCGTAGACGCCGATGGAGGTGATCACCGGGCTGCCCTTTATAACATAGCGCAGACCGATGCGGTATTCGCCCTGCACCGTCCACTGCAGATCATCCTCGAGGCCGAGCTTGTCCCGCTCATCATCCTCCAGGCGTTCGATCAGCTCGCGGTTGGGGAAAGTGCCCCAGTTGTCCATGAAAGCGTAACGGATATAATAGACCCCGTCCTCCGGCAGGATACAGGCGATGCGCTGGTCTTCGGGGGGATTGAGGTAGCCGTCATTTTCATAGAGGCCGGTGCCGTCGCTCGAATAGAGGATGATACGACCGGCCAGGGAGGAATCGCCGCGGGACTCGCCCCAGATCTCCGCCGTGTCCCCTTTCGCCCCCCAGAACCGGTAGTAATCGACATCCCCGTCGGGAGAGATGGCGGCATCGAGTACATCGCCATATTCGATCCAGTTCGCCAGATGGGCGGTATTGTTGTTTTCACTTTCAGCGGTCGGAACGATCTGGGTGATGGTAAAGAGCGAATCACTCTCATCGGTAACGCTGCCGTCGGTCAGATTGGTCAACCGGAGGCGGCATTCGCCGCTCTCCAGGGCCGGCAGGGTCCAGTTGTAAAATTCAGCGAGGGCGGGGGTTCCGGCCGTCGCCACGCTCCAGCCGCCTCCCGGTGAGCTCTGGTATTCCACCCGGACATCACCGGCGGTGTGAGTCAGCCAGGTGATCTTTTTTACCGTCCCGGCGCGCCACTTCTCGCCGCCGTTGGGCGCGACGATGGTGATCTGCTGCACAAATTGAATGGAAGGGGCGCGGACCGGCAGGATCAGATCCACTCCGGTGAAAACAAAGGTGCTGTTGACGCTCTCCAGACCTCCGTTCACGAAATCATCCGCGGGATAGGCGTGAAATTTCCACGACTGGACAGAATTACGCGGGGCTGTAATCGAGGTGACAAAAGTGTAGAGCTGCGGATTCCCGGGCACAGGGATCGCGGCATACTCCGATTCGTAAGCCCAGCTGTTGAAATCCCCGATGACGATCATCTCATGATAGGTGGGGTCCCAGTTCAGGGCGAGCAGCGCGGACATATCCGCCTGAAAAGTGACCTGAGCGGTCACAAGAATGTCGGTCTGATCGTTGAAATAGACCGTCGGCAGAAGCTGGCCTCCCGGTTCGACGACATCCGCACGCACATCGATGGTCTCCACAACCACCGTCTCCCCGCTCTTACGCACAAAATTGTAAAGCACCGGCCGGGCATAATAGACCTGAGCGGTATATTCGTAGACATGGGGCGTGGTGGTGAGGAGCATCTGGCTAGCAGTGGTCTCCCAGCCGTTGAAATTGCCCATGACAAAAACCGAATCGGTGAGGGAATTGAAGGAACCCTGGGCTTCCTGCACCTCCATATTGACGCGGAAGGTGATGTTGTGGGTGTAAATATTGCTTTTGACATAACGGAGGACGCCGCCCTGGGGGTAGCAGGCCACATAGGCGACATTCCCGGTGGCGCTGATGGCGATCCCCCGCGGCCGCTCAGCCGGCGATTCGGGGATATTGAAATGCCACTTGATACTGTCCATGATGGCGCCGGTAGCGGTATCGAAAGCATACCAGGTGTTCGGAAAGTAACTGGTCACGGAGTCGGGATTCTGATTGGGCAAGTTGTAGTACGAACCGGCGCTGGCCCAGAGATAGCCGGTCGAAGCCTCCCAGCCCATCGATTCGCAAGCCATGCCCTGCAGAATGGCGGGCGCCGATGACCAGGGCGAAGCCCCATCCGCCCGCTGATAGACCAGGACCTCCTGGCTGCTGTAGGTGGGCATGTAGAGGGCGTTGCCACTCGCCGCAGCGGCCAGGGCGAGGGCGCTGCCGGGACGGCTGGCGGTGACATTCTGCTCAAAAACGAGCGCGTTGCTGTATTCCTTGACAGGATAGCCCGCAGCCGCGGCCGCAGCGAAGATATCGCCGCTGGTCGCCGCCGCGGCAGGCGCGGTGGCGGCGACGCCGCTCTGATAGACCGCCTTGGCCAATCCGGCCCCGTTCAGATGATCAATCCGGTAGATGGTGTCGTGGAAGGTGGCGAGAATATCGCCCTCCGCATCGGTGGCAAGGCCGAGGCCGTTCTTGACCAGCCAGCTGCCCCCCTGCAAGCGGCCGCCGAGGGTATCGGTATCGGCGCCAATGGTGACAAACCTGAGCGGTGAAAAGGCGGCCTGGGTGCCGTCAGCCAGGTAGACATAGAGGACGCAGATGCTCTCTTCGGCGCCGGTGGCCGTGACGAAGACCTTGTCCCGGCCTAACGGCGCATAGGTCTGAATCCATATCTTCCCTTGCCCATCAATCGCCACACCCTGCACGCCTGTGGTCGCGGGAAAACCGGTGGCAGCGGTCGTGTCCGCCGGGAATCGCCCATCACGCACCCAGGTATAGACTGCAAACGCGGGCACAGCATAACAAGCGAAGAGAAAAAGTGCAATAAAACGGCTGATCAGTTTCATAGCCTTACCCCTTATTCTGCTTTTTTCTCCTGACATGGATCAGCAGGATGGAAGCCGGATAGAATTAAAACAGTTTGACACAATGGCTGATGCTAACCATTGGCCAAAGCGATGAATTGGCGACTATTCCAATCAGGGGAAAATTGCGTGCAATATGTTTTCTACTCCCCCGGACAGATTTTGCACCCCCAAAATCGGTCACCCGCAGAAACAGTAATGCGCTACTTCAAGGTCTGTTGATTAAGGCCTGCAAGAATGGTGATGTGAAGTGAACAGGGCGGCGCCGCAACGATGCTGTTATAGGGCGGCACAAAGTGGTAGGGCCCCAGAGAAAGATGCCTATCTGACGAAATGTAGCCAATTTGAACTACTTTGTCAAGTAATTTTTGAAATTAGTATTAATTCTAGTGACGATTGCGCCGGCGGAAGCTCAACCGGGCGGGCAGGAAGGCAGAAAAGAAGGAAAGAAGCGCCGGGTGTGCCGCGGCTGCGGCCCCCAATCACCGGCCTCCCCGAGTTACTTGATCCCCCGCTGGATAATACCCTGCATAACGGGCGCAGGTTCAAGCTTGCACAGCCGGACATCCGTGCTGTACTGGCGTCATCAGAAACAATCGCCCCACAAAAGTTCCCAAAATTTCCATCCCGCATCAGGCTGCTTCCCGGAGCGCGGGCAGACCGCTATTTGACCAGCGTCATCTTGACCTGCTGGTGATACCCGCCCGCTCTCATCACCGCCCAGAAGAGACCGGAGGGGAGGGGTATTCCGGCGTCACTGCGCCCATCCCAGACGGCTTCATAGTAGCCGGCGGGTTTCACCCCGTTCGCCAGGGTGCGCACCCTGCGGCCGCTCAGATCGTAGACGGCCAGCTCCATCAGGCCGCCCTCCGGCAGCTGGTACAGAAGCAGGGTCGAGGAGTTGAAGGGGTTGGGATAATTCTGCGCCAGCGCGGCTTGTTCGGGCGCACGGGCGAGAGCCGGCGTCTCAGCGGTCAGCACGGCATGGTCATGAAATCGAAGCGCGGAGAGACGCCGGTTCGGGGGCATGGCATCCCGGAGCGAGGTGCACTGCACGGGCAGTTCGGCGCCGGTGCGCGCAGACCAGCTGATCAGGGAGAGCAGTTCATCGCCGCGCGCCCCATCCACCAGCCGGGTCGTCTCATCGTCTCCCCACAACACCAGCAGCGCCTCTCCATCCCGAACGGCACCGCTGCCGACGATCCTGCGTTCCTCTGTGCAGGCGGCGATCTCATCGCCATCCGCCAGCCCCGGCGCGCTGATCAGCAGGATGGCGTTGCTCCCCGTATTGCTCCTGAAGGGGTGAAAATGGAGAGGGTCGGGAAAGTGACGGCCGGCGGCGTGGGAGGCTCTGCCTGCCTCTGCCCCGTTGGACGGATAATAGAAAAGAGCGGGCTGCGTGAGATACAGATAGTAACCCTCGCCCGGCTTCATTTCAATGATCGAATCGATGTTGTAGGCGGGCCAGTAAATCCTGCCCTTGCCGTCCTTGACAATGACCAGAGAAGAGGAAATCGAGCTGAGAGCCACAGCAGGGGCGAGCGGGCTGGTGCGCACATAGGAGATCAGATTCCAGCCTGAAAGCAGGGAGATGGGCACCTCCTCCGGCACCAGTTCCTCGCCGTCGAAGAGCAGCGTCACCGGGGCGGTCACATAGATCTGATACCCCTTTTCCTTCTCCCAGAAGATGATCTTGTTGATGCCGTAAGCCGGCCAGTAGATCCTCCCTTTCCCGTCCTTGAGGAGTGTAAGATGCTCCTCGATCCCGGCGAGCATCTCGGTCAGGAAGGGATGGGCGGGATAGACATAGCTGCTGATCATGTTCCAGCCCGCAGGCAGAACAAGCTGGTGCTGCACGCCTGCGGCTGCTGCACCCCGGCCACCATTCTGCGCCGGGGAGGCCGGACGGGCATTCTCCTGACCGGAGAGCGGCGCGAAGGAAAAGACCAACGCGCAGATGATCACATGGCAGAGACGCCCCATAGGTTATTCCTCACGCTGTCGGTGAGCGGGTGAACGGCCTGGCTGTGCGCGGACCCCAGGTGGTAAATAATGCGGAATTTTTATACAGGGTAAGTTAAATATACAATATCCTGCATCAGGTGTCAAGAGCTTTTGCTGCCGGCATACCAGGCCCACCGGGCGCCGGCGCAGCGGCGGCAGGATCCCCTTCCGCCGCCCCGGCCTCAGGAATTCTGCCAGACCACCTCGCCCCCGACCATGGTCAGGGCGACCGAGTTATCTGCATTGAGGATGACCAGGTCTGCATCATAGTCCGGAGCGATCTTGCCCTTTCGGTTTCCCAATCCGATCACCCGCGCGGCCTGAAAAGTCGCCGCGGCCACCGCCTGGGCCGGAGCACAGCCGGTGAAGCGTTGAAACCGCCAGGTGATCTCGGCCAGGCTGAGGGCGGAGCCGATGAGGGTGCCATCGAGATAGCGCGCTGTCCCCTGCATGGATTCGTACTCGCGGCCGTTGTAGATGTAGCGCCCCTCCGGCAGTCCGATGGCCTGTATGCCGTCGGTGATCGGCACGCAGCGTTCCACGCCGATGAGCCGGCTGAGCAGGCGCACCATACCGGGATGGACGTGGACGCCGTCGCTGATGATCTGGACGGTGGCCTGCGGATGTTCAAAGAGGGCCAGAAGGGGGCCGGGTTCGCGGTGATTGAGCGCGGGCATGGCGTTGAAGACATGGGTCACATGCCGGATGCCGGCATCGAACCCGGCCCGCGCCTGATCATAGGTGGCCCCGGTATGGCCGAGCGCCGGCACCACGCCGTTGGCGAGCAGGCCGCGGATCAGATCGATGCCGCCGGGCATCTCGGGCGCCAGGGTCATCATCCTGAGGGCGCCCCTGCAGGCCGTCAACACCGAGTCGAGGCCCTGCACGCCGGGCTCATAGATGCAGCGCGGGTTGAGCCCGCCTTTTTTCTCCGGATTTATGTAGGGGCCTTCGAGGTGGATGCCGAGCAGCTGGGCGCCGCCGAGATACTTGCCCACCGCCGCGGCCGCCTCGGCGAGATGGCGGTTTTCGCCATCGGGAAAGATCACGCTGGTGGCGAGAAATCCGGTCGTGCCAAGGCGCGCCAGGCTCTGTGACATCGTCTGCAGCGCCTCGGGAGTGCCGTCGAGCACATCGGCCCCGCCGGCGCCCTGGATGTGCAGATCGATGAATCCAGGCACGGTACGCAGACCACCGGCATCCAGAATCCGTTTGGCGTCTCCAGGCATGCGGCCGATGGCGGCGATGCGCCCGCCGCGGATGGCGATGTCGGTGGCGGCGCTGCGTTCCAGCAGGCGCACCTCTTTCAAAATCAGGTCGTACCGAGTGCTCATTGACTCCTCTTCCGGTTTGCGTGTTCCAGCAGCTGATCGATCCTGACGAAGGTGTATCCTTTCCCGCGCAGGGCATCGATCAGGGCGCCCAGATGCAGATAGAATTTGTCGCTTCGCCGGGGATCGGTGCCGATATGGATCAGCAGGATAAATCCATTGAGGCCATACGGATCCTCCCGCTCCCGGGCGAATATTTTTTCCCAAATCGTCATGGAAGAACGATAGCCCGGCATCTCGGGGGTGGTGTAATCGGCGTTGACCGAGGTACCGGGAGTGAAATTGAAAAGTGTCATGCCCATCTCCGCGGCCCAGGCAACGTGGCGGGCGTTATACCACTCGTAGGGTGGTATGAAACAGTTGAGCTCGTACGCGGGCAGAGCGAAAGGCTGCATGGCCGCCAGATTCTCACGCAGATCCGCGCTGAACTCTTCCCTGCTGACCAGGGAGGAGTCGCGCTTCTCCCAGGGAGCATAGAGCAGGTGACGGCTGGAGTGGGGGCCGAGGTAGTGGCCGCCGCCGGCCAGGCCGCGAATCAGCTCCGCCCTGGCCGGATCCCGGTAGAAATCCCCGGTGAAAAAAAAGCCCGCCTTGACACCTTGCTCCGCCAGAACGCGGGCGATGTGGAGGCCGCCGTCGGCGAAATCGCCGCCGGTGAAGACCAGGGCCAGATCGCGGCGGCCGGTGTCGCCGCGGATGACGGCATCATGGTCAAGGATGAAGCCCGGCCGGGCCGGAACACAGGCGGAGAGCGCAGTCAGGGCCAGCGCAGCGGCCGCCAGTACGAGCCGTCGCGCCCGGGCTGCGGCCGCCCCGGTGTGCCGCCGAGGTGGTGCGCCCGGCTGCAGGCAGCGGCGGCTGAGTTCAGACCGAGCCATGGTTGTGGTTTTGTTTGTTCAGAAAATTGGTTTCAAAATGATTCTTGAGGATGGTGAAGGCGCTCTCCACATCATCCACCTTGTGAAAAAGCTGCAGGTCCTCGGCACTGATGACCCCCCAGTCGACCATCTTGTCAAAATTGAGCACCTCGTTCCAGTATTCGCTGCCGTACATGACCACACAGAGGGTCTTGTGGATCTTTTCGGTCTGCACCAGGGTGAGGAGCTCGAAAAGTTCGTCCATAGTACCAAATCCGCCCGGAAAGACGACCAGTGCTTTGGCCAGATAGACGAACCAGAATTTGCGCATGAAGAAGTAGTGGAACTCGAAAGCGAGTTCGTCGCTGATGTAGGGATTGGGCTCCTGTTCGAAGGGAAGGCTGATGTTGAAGCCGATGGTCAGGCCTCCCGCCTCCATGGCGCCGCGGTTGGCGGCTTCCATGATGCCGGGGCCGCCGCCGGAACAGACGATAAAGCGCTCCCGGGCGCTGAGGCCGGCGGACCATTCGGTCAGCCTGTAAGCCAGCGCGCGCGCCCCTTCATAGTACTGCGCCAGGCGTACGGCGTGGCTGGCCTTGTCGAATTCGCGCTGAAAATCCCCGCCGGCGCTGCCATTGCGCTGGGATTGAGAGAGAACGTTCTTGAGCTGCTTCTGGGCCACATCGAGCGGCAGAACCCGCGCCGAGCCGTAAAAGACCACTGTATTGCGGATGTGCCGGCGGCGCAGCCGCATCTGGGGCTCCAGATATTCGGAAAGGATGCGGATCGTGCGCGCGTCCGCGCTGTTGAGAAAGCGCTCATTGGAATAGGCCTTGACGGGCAGTTTGCGGGATGGGCCCGGCCGGGCTTTCTTGCTGCTGTTATTGGACATGATGACCTCAAATAGGGACGGTTTAAAGAGTACGTTTGAGCCAGATCAGGCTCTGGCGGATGGCCTGATGGCGATGCGCCGGAAGCGTGTAGGTATGGCTGGCGGCGGGGATTTCCATAAAATCGGCGGGAGGCTGCACGACATCGCGAAAGGATTCGAATCCCTGGATGAAGACGGGGGCGTCAGCCATGCCCTGTATAAAAAGCTTGGGGATGGTCAGATGGCCCAGGGCTGCCAGGACGTCATGGGTCATGGCGTCCTCCCAGAAGGTCCGCTTGATCACCCAGCCCTCATGGACATACTCATCGGCCTGGCGGGCGACCTCATCCAGATTGCTGATATAGCTCTCGAAGGTTTTGTGCATGTCGGGCACGGCCGACCAGGTAACGAGGGCATCCACAGGTGTCTCCGGCAGGGTGAGGATGGCGGTGGCTCCCCCCATGCTGTGCCCCACCACGGCGATCCTGGCAAAGCCGCTGCCGCGCGCCCAGGCGATGGCATCGCGCAGATTGGCGATGTAGAGACTGATCAGAGAGTCGCAGAATTCCCCGGCGCTGTCACCTGAGCCGTAAAAATCGAAGCGCAGGGCATCGAGGCCCTCGGCGGCGAAGGCGCGGCCGGCCTCGACGAAGAGGCGCCTGGCCTCGGTCTTGGAACCGGTGAATCCGTGACAGAGGATGACAAGACGCTCCCCCCTGCTCTTGTGATGCATGCCGACGATCTGATGACCTTGACTGATGAAAGTGACGGGAAGTTCGGGGAGCGGTTTCTGCATGAGAGCGATCCTGGGTGTGAGTGATGCGGATGGTCCGCTGCGGCCCTGTTCAGGCCGGCGGCATTACCCGCCGGCGGGCGCTGCCGCGGTGCAGGGCAGACCCGGAAAAGAAAAAAATAGCGCTGACTTTACAGTCAGCGCTAATAAAGGGTGTTGTCCCATCACTACACATCACTACCCACACCCGACACTGTGCCTTTCGGCACATTAATAAGTTAAGAATTTTCAACTCAAAGTCAAGTTATTTCTTGCCGGCTGTAAAAATTGGTCAAAAATTGACCATATGAGGCCCCGGCGGAGCCTGGCCCCGGGGCTGGGACAGTCGGGGCAAAAAAAAGCCCCCGCAAGCGGGGGCCTGTGACGATTAGTACATATCTGCGCCGGGAGGCATCGGCGGGGTCGCCGGTTTGGGCTCCGGCTTTTCCGCGATTGCGCACTCGGTCATCAGGAAGAGGCTCGCCACCGAGGCGGCGTTCTCAAGGGCAATGCGCGAGACCTTGGTCGGGTCGATGACACCGGCCTTGTAGAGATCTTCGAAGGTCTCGGATTCGGCATTGAAACCGAAAGCGCCGTCGGTGTCGCGCACCTTCTGGACCACGATCGAACCTTCCCAGCCGGCGTTCTCGGCGATCAGGCGGATGGGCTCTTCGAGGGCACGGCGCAGGATGGCTACGCCGATCTTCTCGTCACCGTTGACCTGGATCTTGTCCAGGGCGGGCAGGGCGCGCAGGTAGGCGATGCCGCCGCCGGGGACGATGCCTTCCTCAACCGCCGCACGGGTGGCGTGCAGGGCGTCCTCAACGCGGGCCTTTTTCTCCTTCATCTCGACCTCGGTGGCAGCGCCGACCTGGAGGACCGCAACACCGCCGGCCAGCTTGGCCAGACGCTCCTGCAGCTTCTCCTTGTCATAATCGGAAGTCGAGGACTCGATCTGCTTCTTGATCTGGGAGATGCGAGCCTTGATGTCCTCGGTCTTGCCGGCGCCCTCGACGATGGTGGTGTTGTCCTTGTCGATGGTAATGCGCTTGGCCTTGCCGAGATCGCTCATGGTGGTGTTCTCGAGTTTGAAGCCGGCCTCTTCGGAGATGACACGGCCGCCGGTGAGGACGGCGATGTCTTCGAGCATGGCCTTGCGGCGATCGCCGAAACCGGGGGCCTTGACTGCGGCGACGCGCAGGGTGCCGCGCAGCTTGTTGACCACCAGGGTGGCGAGGGCCTCGCCCTCGATATCCTCGGCGATGATCAGCATCGGACGGCCGGTCTGGGCCACCTTCTCGAGGATCGGCAGCAGATCCTTCATGGCGCTGATCTTCTTGTCATAGATGAGAACCATCACCTCTTCGAGGACCGCTTCCATGGTGTCGGAATTGGTGACGAAATAGGGGGAGATATAGCCGCGGTCGAACTGCATACCCTCAACCACCTCGAGAGTGGTATCGGTGCTCTTGGCCTCTTCGACAGTGATGACGCCGTCCTTGCCCACTTTCTCCATGGCATCCGCGATCAGCTCGCCGATGGCCTTGTCGTTATTGGCGGAGATGGCGCCCACCTGGGCGATCTCGGTCTTGCCGGGGATCGGCTTGCTCTGCTTGCGCAGCTCTTCGACGACGCTCTTGACGCCCTTTTCGATGCCGCGTTTGAGGGCCATCGGATTGGATCCAGCCGTGACGTTCTTCAAGCCTTCACGCACGATCGCCTGGGCGAGCACAGTCGCTGTGGTGGTGCCATCACCGGCCACGTCGCTGGTCTTGGAGGCCACTTCGCGCACCATCTGGGCGCCCATGTTCTCCAGGGGATCTTCCAGCTCAACCTCTTTGGCCACCGTCACGCCGTCCTTGGTCACGGTCGGGGCGCCGAACTTTTTGTCGATCACGACATTGCGGCCCTTGGGGCCGAGAGTCGAACCGACCGCTTTGGCCAGCTTGTCCACGCCGACCTTCATCGCATTGCGCGCATCTACATTGAATTCAATAATTTTTGCCATATGGGTAAAACCTCCTGATGGATTGCTTTTTAGGTTCACATGCCACGCCTAGATGATTGCAAATATGTCGCTCTCGCGCATGATCAGATAGTCTTCCTTGTCGATGGTCACTTCAGTGCCGGAATACTTGCCGTAGAGGATCCTGTCGCCTACCTTGACCGACATCTCGATCTTGGCGCCATTCTCGGAGATCTTGCCCGGGCCGACGGCCACGATGGTGCCCTGCATGGGCTTCTCTTTGGCCGTGTCAGGAATGATGATGCTCCCCTGCTTCATTTCCTGCTCTTCGACCGGCTTCACCACAACGCGGTCAGCCAACGGTTTAATGGTCATATTGCATCCTCCAATCATTATTAATTGTTTATTATTATTTAATCACGCTAGCACTCTCTATTACTGAGTGCTAACAATCTATAATATACACATTTTAAAATCGCAGTCAAGCATTTTTTATTCCCCTGCGGGCCCGCTTTCCCGCATGGATGGGCAAATTGTTGCAGGGAATTTTATTTGCCATTTTTCGCTTGACATTGGTCCCCCCAGTGGATATATTTAAATTGATGTAAATTCTTTTGTGCTTTACATTTTCGCGCAACACCGCCAGGCAGCAAAACCCAATCCACGGTCCGATTGCACGAGCTATCACGCATGCAGGAAGGGGTGTACGGATGAAAGAATTTGTCGAGTACATCGTAAAGCATCTGGTCGACAATCCCGATGAGGTCAAGGTCTCTGAAGTATTCGGCGAAACCACGGTCGTCTACGAACTGCGCGTTTCACAGCCTGACATGGGCAAGGTGATCGGCAAAAACGGCCGCACCGCCCACGCCATCCGCGTACTTTTGAGCGCCGTCTCGCGCAAGGCAGGCAAGCACGCTACCCTCGAAATCCTTGAATGAATTTATCATAAGCAGGAACCAGGGGGGATTGCTGCCGGAAAGCACAAGGGAGTAATGCGCCTCCGGCGGCGGCGGGAAACTGACACTCAGCGGACCATCGGCAGCATCATGCCGATGGTCCTTTTTATTTGTGATACTTCTCACCGCGCAGGATGGTCAGGCCCCGGTAGAGCTGCTCTAGCAGCACGGTCAAGGCCAGTTCATGCGCCATGGTCATCGCCGACAGCGACAGGCGCTGGTTTGCCCGCCGCAAAACCCCTTCGCCCAGACCATGCGGCCCCCCCACGCAGAAAACCAGCGCGTCGCGCCCCGCAGCCATGTGCCGGGCGAGCGCGGCGCTGAAAACCAGCGAGTCCATCCCCTTGCCCCCGCTCTCGAGCGCCACGCACCACTCCTGCGCCCCGATCTTCGCCAGCAGCTGCTCCTCCTCACGCGCCAGGATGGCCGCGACCGGTCCAGCCACCTTTACCTGGCGGATGAAAACATGCTCGACCGGCACATAATGGCGGATGCGCTCCAGGTAGCCCTCGCACAGGGCGCGGTAATGAGGATCGGCCGGCTTGCCGACGGTGAGTATTCTTATCTTCATCCTCTGCTCCGGGGAGATCGCGGTGAAAAGGCTGGATTATTATCCGGCGGATTGGTATATTTGTTTACCGAAAAAGGTCCGTAACCAGGCAGAGTTGCATGAGGAGGCCCCTCTATGTCCGCTGATGAAAAAAATGCCGGCGTAACCACCAGCCGGATCAAGTTCTGCGATCTCCGCTGCGAGCACGCCTCCTTCCCCACCGAGGAACATCTTGACGGCGCCACCAGCTGCCGCACTTTCGCCGCACTCTGGTGCAAGGAGCTGCAGCAGATCGTCACCAAGAACGCCCCCTGTGCCCTCCTCTTCGGATCGCGCCGCCCCAAATCCAATATCTGAACGGAGGGCGCGCCCTCCATCCCCAACTAGAGCTCCGGCATGGCCATGTGACCCGGTCCCGTGCCGGCGATCACACCCGGAACTTGCCCGCCCCGGCGCAGCGCCGCAGCGAGCAGCGCCAGTTGCTCCTCCCGTATCCCCTTGAACCGTTCCAGCTCCGCCGCCGGAATCGGATCGCCGGAAGAGTTCTTGATCTTGAGGGGATTAACCGGACGGCCGTTCTCATAAAAACAGTAGTGCAGATGGGGCCCTGTGGCCAGGCCCGTGCGGCCGACATAACCGACCACATCGCGCTGCTGCACCGCCTTGCCAATGGCGATGCCGGGACCGAAGCCGCTCAGATGTCCGTATACCGTGGCAAAGCGCGGATTTTTGTGCCGGATCTTGATGAAATTGCCCAATCCCCCGCCCTCATAACCCTTCTCGATCACGACGCCGTCGGCGGCTGCGACTACAGGTGTACCCTCGGCCGCGACAAAATCGACGCCGTAATGAGGCCGCACGATTTTCAATATGGGATGACGCCGGCCGCCGCTAAAGTGGGAGCTGATCCGCCGGTAATTGAGCGGCGATTTGAGAAAGGTCTTCTGGAACGACTTGCCCTCGAGATCGTAATAGCCACCGTGCTCCCCCTGCTCAAAATAGACCGCCGTGCGCACATCCTTGCCCGATCGGTACTGCCCGGAGAGGACCCTGCCATAGCGGATGAATTCACCGAGACTGTCCGGCCGGGCGGGATCGAGGGCGTAATCGGCCTCGAAGACCATGCGGAATTCATCCCCCACCCGCGGATCGACAAAGAAATCAATATCCCACTGAAACAGATCGCTGAAAGCAACGATCAGCTCGTCGCTCTCCCCCATCGCCTTCACCGCATCATACAGGGTGGTGCTGACCTCGCCCGCGAGGGCCAGCCGCCGCCGGATGAGCGGCACCTGCACCAGCTCCGGCTGCAGAACCCCCATCGAGTCGCGCACCACCCGCACCGTCTTGTCGGCATCCGGATAATACTCGAATCCGTGCACTACTCCCGTTGAATCGGTCAGGATGCTGTAACGGCGGTCGCCGCGGATCTTGCGCACATCAAATACCCTGGCGAACCCCTGGATCAGTTCATCGGCGAGGACGCGGTCATAGAGATCCCGGAGCAGCACGCCCTCGAGGGTCTCGCCGGGGCGAAAAACGCCCTCCCGGCGCAGATAAATCTTTTCACGCGGCTTGAGCTCGGCCTGTTCAACCGGCCTGGCGGGTTTTCTCCCCATCCATAGCACGGCGGCGAGCATCGCTGCCGCCGTGATGATCAGCGGATATCTTGCTCTATGTAATAATTTCTTCTTCATTGCTGCCCATTCAAAAATGCAAATTGCTTATTATGCGTTGTTTCGCTATCTTTAGCAGAACCTGTAAACGGGAGTACCCTGCCATGCCTGCCATGCTTCTGACCGGTGCGAGCGGTTTCCTCGGCGGTCATCTTGCTGATAAAGCCCGATCGCGCTGGACCCTGACCACCCTCAGCCATGCCCATCCTCTGCCCGGCACCCAAACCATCGATCTGCGCGATCGCGAAGCCGTGCTGGCCCTGGTGCGCACACTCCGTCCGCACGTCATCCTGCACGCGGCGGCCAATGCCAATCTGGATGCCTGCCAGCGCGATCCGCAGGCGGCGCGCGCGGTCAATACCACCGCAGTGGCGACCCTGCTCGAAGCGGCCGCAGAAGTCAAGGCGCGCCTGATTCTGGTCTCGACTGACATGGTCTTCGACGGTGCCCGCGGCCGCTACAATGAGGAGGATGAGGTCAATCCCCTCTCCGTCTACGGCGCGACCAAGGTTGAGGCCGAAGAGCTGGTTCTGGCGGCGCCGGGAGAACACGTTGTCGCCCGTGCGGCGCTGATCTACGGCCGGCCCCGCCACGGCGGCAGCTCTTTCTCACAGTGGATCGAAAACCGCCTCATCAGCGGCCAGCCGGTGCCGCTTTATACCGACCAGTTCCGCACCCCTGTCTGGGTGGAAAATCTGGCCGAACTCCTGCTCGAGCTCGCCGGCGGCGGGTACTCGGGCCTGATTCATCTCGGCGGCGCCAGCCGGATCGACCGCTACACTTTCGCCCTCCAGCTCTGCCGCGCCGCCGGATACAACCCCGCGCTTCTTCAGCCCGGTTCGATGCACGATACGGTCAGCGATGCCCCCCGCCCGGTCGATGTCTCGCTGGACAGCAGCCGCGCCGCCGCACTGCTCCGCACCCCCCTGCTCGACTCCGAAGAGGGGCTGCGGCGGATGATCAGAGCTTGTTGAAAACCTTCAGCCACTTCAACTTCCAGACCATCCAGATCGCTTCGCGGAGGATGCGCTTGGACATCTTGGAGGTCCCGGCAGCGCGATCGACAAAGATGATCGGGATCTCCAGAATCCGGAAGCCTTTCACCCACGCCCGGAAATTCATCTCGATCTGAAAAGAGTAGCCATCCGACTGGATGCGGTCAAGCTCGATGGTCTCAAGGACCTCGCGGCGGAAGCACTTGAATCCGGCGGTGCAGTCGCGCAGCGGCAGCCCCGTGATGCTGCGCGTATAATAGCTGGCGAACATGCTCAAAAGCAGCCGCTTGAGCGGCCAGTTGACGACGTTGACCCCCGTGATATAGCGCGAGCCGATGACGATGTCGCTCGCGGCGGAGGCCTCGAGCAGCCGGCTGAGGTCTTTCGGATCGTGGGAGAAATCGGCATCCATCTCGATGATCCGTTCATAATCGCGCGCCAACGCGTAGCGGAATCCGGCCACGTAGGCCGTGCCCAGGCCCATCTTTTTGTCGCGGCGCAGCAGATGCAGGCGGGGCTCGCGCCCGGCCTGCGCGGCGACGAGATCGCCGGTGCCGTCGGGCGAGTTATCATCAACGACCAGTATATCCAGCCCTTCGATATTCTGCCCGAATACAGCCTCGATGATGGCGAGTATGTTCTGCTTCTCGTTATACGTGGGAAAGATGACGAGAGTCTTCAATATCTGCTCCTCAAGCACGTGTGGGCGCGTCAAGCTGCTGTTTCAGTTTCCTCAATCCCCCCGCCGCGTCACTCAACTCCAGTTCCAGTTCCCGCAGGGCTTTTTCCACAACCAATCCCGACCGCATCGGGCGCGGAGCCTCCTGATTCAGTTCCGCCGTCGTGATCGAGGTGATCAGACCGGCATCCAGGTCAAAGATCTCCGCCGCCTTGAGGGCGAAGGAGCAGCGGTCGATGATCTCGGTGCCCGCGATATGGTAAAAACCCTGCGCCTGCCGCTCGACGATCCGCCAGATCCCGCGGGCGAGCTCTTCGGCCAGCGTGGTATTGCCATACTGATCGGTGACGATGCGCACCGGCACGCCCTGCCTCAGCGTGCTGACCAGCCAGGAAATAAAATCGGGTTTGACCTGGCGGGCGTGGCCGTAGAGCACCATGGTGCGCACGACGGCATAGGGGATCTCCGAGCTGCGCAGCACATTTTCCGAGGCCAGTTTGGATTTGCCGTAATAGCCGATCGGATTGGGCAGATCCTCCTCGCGGTAGGGGCCGTGATCGCCGTCGAAGATATAGTCGGTGGAGAGATGGACCATCCGGCAGCGGTATTTGCGGCAGGCGAGGGCCAGATTTTCAACCGCGGTCACATTGGCGCGCCAGCAGAGTTCGCGCGCGCTCTCGGCGCCGTTGACATTGGTGAAGGCGGCGGCATTGAGGATCCATTCGGGCGCGAACTCTTCCACGCAGGCGAGCACCGCCTTGCGCTCGCCCAGATCCAGACGGCGAAAGTGCTCCACTCCCGGCGCAGCCACCCTCTCCTGCAGATCAACTCCCATCACTTCGGCGCCGGCCGGGACCAGGCGGCTCAGGTTCTGCCCGAGCAGGCCGTTGCTGCCGGTGATCAGTATGCGCATGCGCTTCTCACAGGACGCAGCCCTTTTTGCGAAATTCGACCAGCTTGTCGCGGATACCGTCGTCGCGGCCGGCGACCATTTCGGCGATAAAAATCGCGGCGTTGGCCGCCCCGGCTCTGCCGATCGCCATCGTCGCCACCGGCACGCCCCTCGGCATCTGCACCATCGAATAGAGGGCATCCACCCCGGTCAGGGCCGATCCCGAAAGGGGCACCCCGATGACCGGCAGCAGGGTGTGGCTGGCCACGACGCCGGCGAGGTGGGCCGCCATGCCCGCCCCGGCGATGATGGCACAAAAACCGTTCTCTTCAGCCGATTTGGCGAATTCGGCGGTCGCATCCGGCATGCGATGGGCGGAGAGTATCTTGATCTCATAATCGATACCGAAATAGTCGAGATAGGCGCGGGCCTCGGACATCACCTCGCGATCCGATTCCGAACCCATCATGATGGCTACTTTATACATATCATCCTCTCAAATAGAGACAGGTGCCGTCCGGCGTACATAGCCGGCTGGTGAGGTTTCAGGCCGCTTTGCGGCTCTCACGCCGCAGAGCGAAGATGATGCCGCCGGGAAGGCTCGAGACGACGCCCACCAGATAGGCGAGAAACTCAAAGGCGACGATCTTGGCCGCGGGGATACCGAGCGGGCTGAAGAGTGTGACGGCGCTCTGCTCCCGCACCCCCAGCCCACCGAGCGAGATGGGCATGCTCGCGACCATGGCGACGACCGGGATGAAAAGGAAGAAAAAACTGGCCCGCTCCCGCACGCCCAGGCTGCGGGCGGCAAAATAGTGGGTCAGGATGCGCAGCGTCTGCACCAGGAGCGAAATACAGAGCAGATGAAGCAGCAGTTTTCGCTCACCGCGGAATTCATGCAGGCTGTAGTAAAAGGCCTTCGCCTTGACGTGCAGCGAAGCCGGCAGCAGCAGCCTGAAGATCCAGGAAAACTTTTTGGCGAAGGGCTCATGGAAGAGAAAGGCGCTGGCCAGCGCCCAGGCGCCAAAAATAAAAAGAATCGCCTCCATCGCCGAGGCCGAAACCATCTGCCGCGCCGCCATGAGCGTGGCAAAAAGCGCCAGTGAAGCCATGGTGAAAAAGCCCACAAAACGGTCGAAAAAGACCGTCGACAAGGCCCCGTTGGTCTCACCGGAGATGCGCCGGATATCGTAGACCCGGAAGGCGTCGCCGCCGACATTGCCGATGAGAAAATTATTGAAAAAAAGGCCGATGTGATAATAGCCCAGAACCCGGCGAAAAGGGATCAGAATCTTCTTGCTCTCCAGCAGCATGTGCCACTGCCAGGCGCCGAGAAAATTACTGACCACAAACAGCCCCAGGCTGACGGCGGCGCTGCTCCACAGGGCCTGACCGAACTGGGCCTTGATCGGAGCCCAGCCGATCCCGCGCAGGAGCAGGATGACCAGTGTGGCGCTGACGGCGATCTTGAGCAGGGTGACCGCCAGAGGCCGCCAGCTCTGACGGCTGCTATGATGCTTCTTTTTTGACACGCCTTGTTCCAACTGCGTTCTTGCCGGCGCCGGGGTGTGGTCCAGCGCCTGATGCGTTATGCGGGTCGTCCGGGGCGGCAGGATGCCCGGCCCCGGAGGACGGTTCCGTTACTTGTTCTGGCCCCCGGCGCTGAGCAGGGCGCGCTCCTCGGTCAGCCGGCTGGCGGCCTCCCGGTCCTCCGGATGCCGCTTCAGCCACTCTTCGAGCAGCTCCACCGCGCGCTGATGATTGCCAATCCGGCTCAGGCTCGCGACCAGATAGCCGTAGACCATCGGGTCTTCCGGCTTGCTCTTGATCACTTCCTCGGCGCGGCGGACAAACTCGTCGCTTTTACCCGCCAGTTCATAGATCTGGCCGATGCGCAGCGAAAGCCGATAGTCAGGGACCGGTATCACACTTTCCGGGATCACCTGCTCCATTTTGTCAAGGGTCTCAATCACCCGGGCATTATTCCGCTGCATCAGGTATTCCTGGGCCAGGCGGAGAAAACCCGCGCGGTAGTTCTGGAGCAGGCCGATGACGTTGTCATCATAATAAACTGACTTGTCATTGAGGCCGCGGTATTTGAAATCCTCGAACAGATTCTTGTGCAGGCGTTCGCGCGCCAGGACCTCCCCGTCCATCGGCACCAGTTTGAACGCCAGACCGTCCATACGCAGCCAGGGATCAAGATTGACCTTGTTGTCATCAGATACCGTCACGGCGAAATTGATCGGTTTTTTCCACTGGTTGGCATAGATGATATTGAGGATCATGAAATCCTGCACGCGCAAGGCCCGGCCCATGATGGTGGGCTGGACGTTGACCTCGAGCTCGCTCAGGGGTTCGGCGTGGGCTGTAGAGGCGACATCGATCTCGCCCAGCACCTCGGAACGGGCGCTCGCCGGAACGGGGATCTTGATCTTCTGCGGTTCCCACGGGATCAGCCCCAGCTGGCTGATCTGGTTATCGGTCAGGCTGATCGGCACCCTGGGCTCCTCGTTCTTGAGCTGCTTGATGTACCAGTCGGTGTTGAGCAGGCTCAGGTTGACGACGCGAACATCCCGGCGGATGTTGTAGACGTACTGCAGGAACCAGAGCGGGAAGGTGTCGTTGTCGCCATTGGTGAAGAGGATGCTGTTGGGCTCGCAGGACTGGAGGATATTGTAGGAATAGTCATAGGCGACATAATTCCCGCTGCGGTCGTGGTCCTTGAAATTAAAGCTGAAGAGGTTGAACGGCAGGGCGAGGATGAGCAGAAGAAGGGCCAGGGCGGTGAGTCCCTTGTAGAGCCCGTTCTTTTGCGTTCCGGCCTCATGATCCTTCGCGATCATGTAATAGCGCTCCTTGATCCACTCGAAAAGGGCCGAGGCGCCGATGCCGATCCAGAGGGCAAAGGCGAAGAAAGAGCCGACGAAGACGTAATCCCGTTCGCGCGGCTGGGGGTTCTCCTGATTGAGATAGAGGACGATGGCCACGCCGGTGGCGAGAAAGAGCAGCAGGATGGAGGAGGAGTGGCGCCAGTCCTTGCGGAAATGGTAGATCATGCCGATCAATCCGATCAGGAACGGCAGGGCGCCGAGACCCCGCCAGGTGAAATTCTCCGCGATGAATCCGTCTGCACCGCGGGTATCCCCCTTGCCGATGAACTGCCAGCCGAAATAGCGCATATACATCTTTTTGATCTGGTAGTCCCAGAGAAAATCCATCTGCTTGGACCACTGCCAGGTCTTGTAATTCTCGTTCGGGTGTTCCTGGTTAAACTGCCACTCCTGTGGCAGCCCGGGGAAACGCCGCGGCAGGGTGCCCCAGTCTCCGTACTGCTCGCGATTGAGATATTTGACCATGCCGGCGGCGGTCTCGGGATCGTTCTCATCGATGACAGGATCGAGGCCGGAGCGGATCAGGATCATGGTGTAGGTGGAGTAGCCAAGCAGAACCAGAAACATGCTCATGAAGACCAGGCTGCCGATGCGGCTGCGATTGCTGACGCCCCACCATGCACCGGCGAGTACCAGAATATAGAGCGCGAGCACCGCCCACAGGCCGAGGCCGCCCGCCAGGGCCGGAATGAGCTTGACAATGCCGGGGTAGATGCCGACCGTGACCACCAGGGCGATGCCCATAAAAAACGCCAGGCTGCCGAAGGTCAGCTTTTTGTTGTTGATCTTGAGCCATTTAAAATAGATCACCAGGGCGATGGCAGGCACGGCGAGAACCGCGAGAAGATGGACGCCCAGAGAGAGGCCGATCAGATAGGCGATGATGAGCAGATAGCGCTCGGCGCCGACCTGGTCCGATTTTTCCAGCCAGACCAGGGCGAGATAAAAAACAGCAGCGGTCAGTGCCAGGGAGAAGGCATAGACCTCAGCCTCGACCGCGTTGAACCAGACCGTATCGGAAACGGCCAGGGCCAGCGCCCCGAGCAGACCGGAGGCGATGAGGATGAAGGCATCCGCGCCATCCCTGGGCTCGCCCCGCCACTGTTTAATAAGCAGGACGATGATCAGATAGGTGAGCATGATGGTCAGGGAGGTGGAGAGAGCCGACATCAGGTTGACGCGCAGGGCGATCTCCCCGGTCCAGGGGATCATGCTGGCCAGACGGCCAAGGAGAAGGTAAAAGGGGGCGCCGGGGGGATGGGGTACTGCTAAAAGATGGCTGCAGGCGATGAATTCACCGCAATCCCAGAACGAAACCGTCGGCGCTATGGTCCGCAGATAAACCACCAGGGAGAGCAGAAAAGCGGCGGCAGCGGCGATGCGGTGATAGAGCTTGAATTTTTGCATGACTCCACTCCGTTAGGTTAACCACTTGTAAAAGACGCACTCATACTAGTCTGAAATTTTTTCACCGGCAGCCGGCTCTTCGGGCTGAGCGTCCAGACTCATACCCGCAAGAATCGCCAGCGCCTTGCGCGCGGACTCGTCCCAGCTGAAAGTGCCGGCCCAGCGCCGCGCCGCTTCACCCATCCTCTCCCTCAGCTCCCGGTCGCGCAGCAGGGTGATGAGCCCCGCGGCGAGCGTTTCGATCTCGCCATAGGGGTAGAGAAGGCCGGTCTCATGGTCCTGCACCGAGTCCCGCAATCCGGGCGAATCGGCGGCCACCACCGGCACTCCACAGGCGTTGGCCTCGATGACGGTCAGTCCCCACCCCTCCTTGGGGGAGGGATTCACCGCCACCCAGGCGCGGTTCAACCAGCACACCTTCTCCTCATGGCTCACCTGGCCGGTGAACCGGACCGCTTCCCGGATCCCCAGTTCCCCCGCCAGGGCCTCCAGCGCCGGACGATGGTCCCCCTCCCCGACAATGACCAGCCGGGTTGCGGGCAAAACGGCGTGCACCAAAGGCAGCGCGCGCAGAAGGTGCTCGACGCTCTTGTAGCGCTTGAGCCGGCCAAGATGACAGATCAGCGGCTCCGGGCTCCTCTCTGCGGGCGCGACTCCATAGCGGTCGTGGTCGACCGCATTGGGCAGCAGCTCGATCGGGGCGGTGATCCCCAGCCGCCGCAGCTCAGCCCGCGTGCTCTCCGAGACCACCGCGAAGGGGGTCCGGCGGTAAATCCGCAGGGCCAGCCGCTCCGACCAGTAGACATAGCTGGCCGGAAGCAGGGAGGCCTCCAGGTAGATGCTGCGGCCGAAGAGGTGGTGCACGATGGTGAGCAAGGGTTCCCGCACAAAGCAGGGGGTGAAGAAGGGGATCTTGTTCAGGTCATCGATGACCACGTCGAACGTCTGCCGCCTGCGCAGCCGGCGATAGGCGGCCGGGACGGCGAAATTGAAGAAATTGCGCGAGCCGCTGCGGACGATCCGGATGCCGTCGATCTCCTCCTCGGGCGCGGCTCCGGCGAAGGCGGAGCAGAGGAGGGTGACCGGATGGCCCATCGCCGCAACCCGGCGAAAGATTTCGTGAAAATGGACCTCCGCCCCTCCGGAGAGGGGGTTGCGGATATCCTGCCAGTTGATGACCAGGATGCGCAAGGGTTTCACCTGGCCGTTTTATCCGCCGCAGCCGGCTTGAAACCGATGGCGCCGATATCCATGACCGTATTGAGGTGCCAGGGATGGCGGCGCAGCAGGGCGCGCAGGCGGGCGCGGATCCGCCCGGCCAGAGGCAGTGCGGGCGGATGGAGCGGCAGCGCGATCCCCACCTTTTTGAGCGCCTCGCGGCCGGCGCGATAGATAAAGCTGGGGCGCATCCACTCCCCGTAAAACTCGATGCGGGAAAAACCGGTCCGTCCGAACAGACGTTCGAGCTGGGCGCGGCTGAATTCGGTCTCCCAGCCGGCAAACCAGCGGTTGAGGGCGATGAGGAGATGCTTCACCAGCGTATAGAGATGATAGCGCTGCGGGACGTCGGCCAGGGCCGCGCCGCCGGGCCGGAGCACGCGCAGATTTTCAGCCAGAATCCCGCCGGGATTGGTGAAATGCTCCAGCAGCCCCTGATGAAAAACCAGGTCGAGGGCGTCGCTGCGGAAGGGCAGGTGAAAGGCGTCGCCGCGCACCAGATAGACCGGTTGGCCCCCCTTCTGCGCCAGCTTTTGAATGACCTGCAGGGCGGGGGCTGAATAGTCGAGCATGATCACCCGGCCGCCCCGGCTGCTCAACGCCAGGCTGTCGCGGCCCGAGCCGGCACCCACCTCAAGGATCCAGCGGCCGGCCGGATCGCCGAGGCGGATGAGCTGATCGATGACCCGCTCCGAATTGGA
>DAOOPF010000027.1:0-28797 GCA_035388125.1 bacterium
TCGATGATTCCAGGCTTGTGGTGGGGTAAGCATGTCGCTTCCTTATAGCACAAAGCTCGATCTGCTGCGCGCGCTCTTTTCCGGAAAAGGGCTGCAGGAGCCTCTGGCACTGCTCTCGCCCTCGGGGCTGCTTGAAGCCCACCGCTTCGTCTGGGAAAAGACCGTGGAATTCGGGATCAAGATGCGCGGCAGAAAATTTCCCCAGGAGGAGCTGCAGGCGGAGCTGCGCACCCGTGCCGACCTCCGGGCAGCGGAGACCTGCCCGGCCCAGCTGAAGCAGTGCCGCCTGCAGGAATGCGCTGAGCGTCATCCGGCGTGCATGCGCGAGGTCGCCATCGACCAGATCCTCACCATGAGCGCTGCTGTCGGCGACTATCTGCAAATTCCGGTCAAACCATGAAAAGACGCGCTCTGCTTCTTCTTGTGCTTCTCCTCAGCCTCTTCCGGCTGACCACAGCCGCGGAAGTGGGTGAGATCTACCTCCGGCACTGCTCCGGGACCCTGTGCATCTATTACACGGCGGAGGACAGCCGGCTGCTGGAGGAAACCCGTTCCGTCCTGCAGCGTGCATGCGAGGAGATTGAACGCGATCTGCACCTCTCCCCTGCTGATACCCTCCGCATCATCATCGCTCCGTCCCGGGAAAGTTTCAGGACCTACATCCACGGCAACATGCCGGAGTGGACGCAGGCTTTCGCGGTTCCGGCCACCTCGACGATGGTGGTCCGCTCTCCACGCTGGGACCGCCCCGAATCGTCCTACAGCCAGAGTCTGGTGCATGAGCTGTTTCATCTGCTTCTCCATCAGCGGCTCGGAATCCGGGAACTGCCGCGCTGGCTTGATGAGGGCATGGCCGTCTTTTATTCAGAGCATGCGCAGTATGAGAAGAGGAGTTTGATCTCCCGCGCCCTTGCCACGGGATCGCTGATTCCGCTGCAGGAGATCGATGATGTGCTCAGTTTCCACCGGGAGCGCGCCAACCTCGCCTATGAGCAGAGCTATTCGGCGGTGCGCTACCTGCTGGCGACCTATGATATCGAGGCTTTGCGCACTATTCTGGAGGGGTATGCGGCGGGTGAAAGCAGTGACATGATTTTTATGCGCGCAACCGGGAGCACGGTGAGCGGATTTGAGGCGGAGTGGCGCGCTCATCTTGAAAAGACGGAAAAATGGCTCTGGCTCAGTGAAGCGGACGATCTGATCTGGCTCTCTCTTCCGCTGCTTTTTCTGATCGCGGTTTATTTTGTCCGGCGGCGCAACCGGCGTCGGCTGCGCGAATGGGAGGGTGCCCGGCCGGTTGCGGAGGGCGCTGAGCCTGACCGGCCACTGGAGGAGGGGGGAGGATACGAGCCACCCTGGATGGCCCCCCATCTCATGCCGCGCCGGGATGATGAGGACGAGGAAGAGGAGAAGCCGCAGGGAGAGACGGCTGAAGAGGATAACGGAATCAAATCTTGAATATTTCTCAGAACTTGTGTACATTTAAAGATGAAACAGATCCAGAATGTTATCGAATATCTGCTTGTTCAGCTGGCAGCTTTTCCGATCCGTCTGCTGCCGCACCGGCTCGCCTTGCGTCTTGGCGTCGGATTGGGCAGCTTTGTCTATCATGTCATCCCAATCCGCCGGGGAGTGGCGCTGCAGAATATATCCCGCTCCTTTCCGGAGAAGAACACCGCTGAAATCCGCGCCATCTGCAAAAAAGTTTATCATAATTTCGGCCAGAATATTATCGAATTTATGCGCATGCCGAAAATGGATGACCGGTTTTTCCGTGAGTACATCAGCGTTGTCGGCGGTGAGCTTCTGGAGCGCGCCGGCCGTGAAGGACGCGGCGCGGTGTGCCTGTCCGGCCACTTTGGCAACTGGGAGTTTTTCCCCGCCGTGATCCACCGGCTGGGATTTCCGATGGTGGGTCTGGCGCGCGATCAGCGCAATCCCCTGGTCAACAAGCTCATCAATCAGACCCGGACCGGCCGCGGAGTGGAACTCACCCAGCTGGGCATGGGGGTCCGCACGGTCTTTCGCGCTCTTGCTGCCAACAAGTTCGTGACCATCCTCGCGGATCAGGATGCGCACAAAGAGGGCATCTTTGTCGATTTTTTGAATCGTCCTTCGTCGACGGCGTCGGGACCGGCTCTTTTCGCTCTCAAGACCGCAGCGCCCCTCATCTTTGGTGTGGTTATTCGCGGCGAAAAAGGCCGGCATACCCTGCTCCTGGAGGAGGTCGATCATCGGGATCTGCAGGGGGTAACGCCCGAGAATATTCAAGAGCTGACACAGCGGCATGCCAGATTGCTCGAGAAGTACATCCGTCTTCATCCGGATCACTGGCTGTGGATGCACAAGCGATGGAAGACATCACCCCCGGCGGGTCCGGCAGAGGATGGGAATCAGGTTGCGCAAGATTGAAAAGATACTGATCATTCAAACCGCCTTTATAGGCGATGTCGTACTGATGTCACCCTTGATCCGGGCCAGCCGCGATCTTTTTCCGCAGGCGTTGATTGACACTCTGGTTATCCCCGCCGCGGCGAACATTCTGGAAAACAATCCGGCCCTGCACCGCGTCATCATCTATGACAAACGCGGGCGCGATGCGGGTGTGCGCCCCCTGCTGGCTCTGGCCGGAAAGCTGCGCCGGGAGGGTTATGATCTAGTTCTGGTGCCGCATCGCTCCCTGCGCAGCGCCCTGCTGGCCTGGCGGACGCGGGCGGCGCTTCGTGTCGGTTTTACCAACAGCAGTGCTTCTTTTCTGTTCACGCACCGGGTGTTCTATGACCGGAATCGTCATGAAGTCGAGAGAAATCTGGCGCTGCTCGCGGCGCTGGGGAGAGAACCCGGCCAGGTGCGTCCGGAGATTGTTCCGGACGAAACGGACCGCCGGATCGTCGATCAGATGCTTTCCGGATTGGGGGAGGAAGACAAACCGCTTATGGCCATCGCTCCGGGATCGATTTGGGCGACCAAACGCTGGCCCGCTGGATCGTATCGCCGGCTGGCGGAACTGGCCATGGAAGCCGGATGGAATCTGGTCTGGATCGGCAGCGAGCGAGACCGGACACTGTGCGCGGAGATCAGCGAAGGATTGCCCGGAGCCTGGATTAACAGCGCCGGACAGCTCAGCCTTCGTCAATCTGCCGAGCTGATACGGCGTGCAAAGGTGCTGGTGAGCAATGACAGCGCCCCGCTGCATCTCGCCTCCGCCATGGGCACAGCCGCGGTGGCCCTGTTCGGCCCCACCGTCCCGGAATTCGGCTTTGCACCCCTCAGCGAGGGCTCTGTGATCGTTCAAATTGAATTGCCTTGCCGGCCTTGCTCGATTCACGGCGGCAAGAGTTGTCCCATTGGTACCCATGAATGCATGACCGGAATTTCGCCTGATAAAGTATTTGCGGAGATGAGGCGTCTGGTTATGCGGAAGAGCAAGGATGAGCGAAACCATTAAAATCAATCCCAAGCAGCCCGAGGATGAGCTGATCGGCCGGGCTGTGCGTGTGCTGCGCAAGGGCGGTGTCATCGGCTATCCCACCGAGACTGTCTATGGCATTGGCTCGAATATTTTTTCCGAGGCTGCGATTGACCGGATCTACAATCTGAAAAACCGTGATCGCAGCAAAGCCCTGATCGTCATCGCGGCTGATATCATCCAGATCGGCGATCTCGTGGAGGATATACCGGAAGCGGCGGAACGCCTCATGGAAAATTTCTGGCCGGGTCCGTTAACCCTGGTCTTCCGTGCGGCCAGCGAGCTGCTGGGATCGCCTTTTCACCGTTCCAGCACCATCGCCATCCGGATTCCCGATAGTCCCATTTGCCTGGCGCTGCTGAAGAGCAGCGGCTTTCCGATTATTTCCACCAGCGCCAACCGGAGCAATGAACCCCCGGCGGTGACGGCGCAACAGGTGAATGAAATATTCGGCGATCAGCTCGATTTGATCATCGATGGCTCCGAGACCCTCTCGACGACGCCATCAACGGTCGTCGATGTGACCCGGCTGCCCGTGCGGGTGCTGCGCGAGGGCGCCATCTCCAAACTGGAGATTGATACCGTGCTGGAAAGTGTCTGATCTTGACCGGCAAGATAACTCCTGAGGTGATGCCGGAGCGGATTCTGGTGATCCGGACAGACCGGATCGGTGATGTCGTGCTCTCCACTCCAGTCCTCACGGCGCTGCGCCGCACTTTCCCCTCCGCTTTCATCGCCATGATGGTGCGCCCCTATACCCGCGACGTCGTGAGCGGCCATCCCCATGCCGATGAAATAGTGCTGGATGACCGGCCTGGCCTAAATTCCGGCATTGCCGGTTTTGTGCGTCTGCTGCGAATGGTGCGCCGCCATCGTTTTGATATGGCCCTCCTCCTTCACCCATCGTTCAGGCTGGCTCTGCTCTGTTTCCTGGCCGGCATCCGGTTCCGGGTTGGCACCGGTTACAGAGCCTACTCCTTTCTCTTCAGCCGTCGCGTCTATCATCATCGAAAAAAATCGGACCGCCACGAGCTGGATCTCAATCTTGATCTGGCCCGTGCTGTCGGTGCACGGCTTGACCAGGTTGCTTTCTTCCTGCACATTCCGGATCCGGATCGCATCTCGACAGAGTCCCGGCTGAGAAGCCATGGCCTCTCTTCCGGCAGCGCCTTCATGGTGATCCATCCGGGCAGCGGCGGATCGGCGATGGATTGGCCCCTCTCCGGATTCGCCGCTCTGGGCGATCGCATCCTGGGAGAGATGGGCCTTCCAGTAGTGATAACCGGGAACAAAGCGGAGTCCCCGCTCGTTGACCGGTTATGCAGCATGATGTACAGAGAACCCCTGCGGCTGGATGGTGCGCTCTCCATCAAGGAGCTCCTGGCTCTTTTAAGCCGGGCGCGTCTGCTGGTGGCGAACAGCACCGGGCCGCTTCACATGGCGGTTGCCGTGGGTTGCCCGGTTGTCGGCCTCTACTGCCCGCTGGCCGCCTGTGCGCCGGTGCGTTGGGGTCCCTACGGATATCCCGCCTCTGTGCTCACACCGCCGCTGCCACCCTGCCGGAAATGCACCCAAGCCCGCTGCCCCTCCTTCAACTGCATGGAATTAATAACCGGTGACCAGGTGTTTGCAAAAGTAAAGGATCAACTCCTAAACAGGGCGGTTTGACCGCCGGAGATGGCATGAAGAATTTATTCAGGTTTATCGGGTTGCTGGGGATGGTTTTCTGCGCCTTTGCCCCTCTTTATGGTCAAGATGATGCTCAGATGGAACTCCCCAAAGAGCTGCGCCGCTTGACGCATCCGGAATTTCAATCGGGTGAGTATCTTGCCTACCGGGTTCATTTCGGCAAGATGAGCGCAGGGCGGGGATCGCTCTGGCTGAAGGAGGGGGAGGAATATAACGGCCGCAGTTCTTATCTGCTCACCATGCGCCTCTGGACCAATGACTTTTTCTCCAGTTTTTATCGGGTGGATGATGTCATGACGAGCATTCTTGACCGGGAGGGGCTCTTCCCGTGGGGGTATGAGCGGATCCTGCGCGAGGGAAAATTCAAAGCCTTCCGCAAGGCGCGCTTCGATCCCCTCAATGCCCGCGCATTCGAAGGCAAGGATACACTCGCTGTTCCGGCCTTCAGCCAGGATGTCCTTTCGATCATCTATTATGTGCGCACCCTTGATCTGGAGGTCGGGCAAAAGATCAACCTGGACAGCTATATCGATAAACACGTCTATCCTCTGCAGATGACGGTTGAGAAACGGGAAAAAATCGAGGTGCCCGCCGGCAAATTCGATTGTCTGCTCCTGGTTCCGGGCAAGCGCCCCGGTTCGGACAAGGAACTCAAGGGGGAGATGTGGATCTGGCTCTCTACAGACGACCGCCGTTTGCCGGTTCGGATCAAGAGCCGTGCGCCGCTGGGATCGGTCAGGATGGAGCTCGATGAAATAAAGATTCAACACTAGTCCCCCGGCCGTCCACTATGAAAGCGCCCCTCGCCCGCTACCCCCGTTTCCTTCTGGTGCTATTGTTTCTCTTTCCGGTGCCGGGTGCAGAGGCGGGCGGCGATGAAAAAACAGGATCCATCAGCGGTTTTGTCCGCGATGTCACCAACGGCGAACCCCTTCCTTACGCCAACGTCTATCTGGAGGGGACCCGGTACGGAAGCCTCACCAGCCTGCGCGGTTATTTCGTCATCCCCCGTCTTGAAGAAGGTCGCTATCGTTTCACGGTTTCCCTGCTTGGCTACGCGCGCTGGCAGCAGGAACTCCATCTGCAGGCGGGGCGGGATACCGTGCTGGCGATCAGCCTGACCCCCGGCGCGATCCAGATGGGGGAGATCACCCGGACGGCACAGCGGGAGCGCTTTGAGCGCGAGGTGCAGATCTCCACGACGGCACTCTCCATGCGGCAGCTTCAACAGGTGCCGATGCTGGCCGAGGCGGATGTCTTCCGAACCCTCCAACTTTTACCCGGAGTGGTCAGCCGCAGCGACTTTTCCAGCCAGCTCTATGTCCGGGGCGGCAGTCCGGATCAAAACCTCGTCCTTCTGGATGGCGTCAGTGTCTACAATCCCTTCCATCTCGGCGGCGTTTTCAGCACCTTCAATGTGGATGCAATCAAGGAGCTGGAGTTTCTCAGCGGGGGCTTTCCCGTCGAGTATGGCGGCCGGCTCTCTTCAGTACTCGCCATCACCAACCGCGAGGGGGACACCCGATCGTACGGCGGTGTCGGCAGCATCAGCCTCCTCTCCGCCCGGGCGATGGTCGAGGGCCCGATACCTGCCGGTTCCTTTCTGTTGGCGGGACGGCGGACCTACTTTGATCAGATCTTTAAAAAAACGGATTACGCTTTTCCCTACTATTTCTATGACCTCCAGGGCAAGATCAATCTGGATCTTTCGCACCGTCATCGGCTGACCCTGAGCGGGTTCTACGGCGATGATGTTCTTGATTTCTCATCAGAAGCCGAAAATGAGGATGAGGTGGAGGTGGATCTGGACTGGGTATGGGGAAACCGCACCACCAGTCTTACCTGGCGCTACATCATGCGTCCCGACCTTTTTGCGGAGACGCTCATTTCCCAAAGCCGGTTCAAGAACAAGCTCAGTGCGGTCGCCGAGAGCAGCGGGTCGGCCAATCTGGCCCTCAACAACGAGATCGTCGATTACAGCGCACGCATCGATCTCAACTATTTCGGCGTCAGCGGCCACAGCATCAAGCTGGGCAGCTCCTACTCCGATCTTGATTTCGCCTACGGCATCTCGATCAATGACTACCAGCTCTTCTCCTACCGCGCCCGGCCGGCGCTGTTTGCTTTCTATGCCCAGGACCACTGGCAGCTTTATCCCCGGCTGATGCTCAAAGCCGGGGCCCGTGCTGAACACTACAGCCTCGGCAACCGCTGGTCTCTCTCACCCCGGCTGGGACTGCAGTATCAGCTGACCTCCAACCTCGCCCTTAAAGCGAGTTTGGGCCACTACACCCAGTATCTGACCACTGTGGCCAGCGACGAACAGAACTTTGCGCTCATGGATCTCTGGCTGCCCATCAACGCTTCTTACGAGCCCCAGACTGCACGACACTACGTTGCCGGCTTTGAATGGTGGCTGCCGCACGAGATGATCTTTACGCTCGAGGGCTATTACAAGACCTTTGCCGGCTTGCTGGACCTTAACGAACGGGGTGTCGCATCTGATCCGGCGGATGATTATTTTTGTGCGGATGGTACGGCGCGCGGAATCGAACTGATGTTGAAACGGCAGACGGGCGCCCTGCAGGGCTGGCTGGGCTATACCTGGAGCCTGACCCGCCGCCGGATCGACGAAATGACCTACTATCCCAAGTACGATCAGCGGCATGCTCTCCATCTGGTGATGCATTATGCACTCGGCAGGAGGTGGACCATCGGCGCTGTCTTCTCACTGGGTTCGGGCATGCCCTACACACCAGTACCGGGCAAGTATATGCGCTACGAATGGCGGCTCAATGAAAACGAACTCAAAGGGGAGCTGACCGACCGCCCGGGGTCCCGTAACAGCGCGCGTTATCCGGTCTATCATCGCATGGATCTGAGCCTGCGCAAGGAGGGGCGCCTGTTCGGTATCTCCGCTTCACCCTATCTGCAGATCATCAATCTCTACAATCACAAGAACGTCTTTTTTTACTTTTGGGACCATGATGTCAATCCGTCCCGCCTGACGACGATCACCATGTTCCCGCTTTTGCCGACGGTGGGGGTGGACTTTGCCTTCTAGAGTCATAAAAATGTTACTTTTGACGCCCCTTTTATTTCTGGCGTGCGATCAAGGGCCGGACGTCAACGAGTTCAATTATGAACCGGAGGTCAATTTGTTCGCCCTTCTGCTGCTGAATTCGCAGCAGACGATCATCCGTCTGGAGGAGAGCTGCCGCAGTATGGATCCGCTGCCTGAAGATCGCGGCATAGCGGGGGCGGAGGTCGTAATCCGGGGGGATGATCAGCGGGTGTTCTTCAGAGACCAGGGTGGCGGACGCTACGCCGAGGAGGGAGAGAAGCTGCGGCTTGTGGCCGGCGTAACCTATGAACTGTCGGTGCTTTTGGCCGACGGCCGCCGGGTTGAAGCGGAGTGTACCATGCCGGCTCCGCCCGGCATCGTCTCACCGGCCGACCAGGAGCGGGTGGCGGCGTACGCGTCACTGCCGATCTCGTGGCGCGGGGATGACGGGACACCCGGCTATATCGTGAGCATGCGCGGCAGTACCAGCAGCCATAGTGCCGAGGTGCGGACCGATTCGACAGCGGTCGATTTTTACCCCTTTTATCTGGCGCAGCCGGATCGCTATACTCTTAAGGTGGCGGCCGTGGACAACAACTATCATGAATACCTGCGCACGCAGGAGGATGAGATCCCTCTTTGGACTATTCAGGGCGGGATCGGAGTTTTTGGCGCCATGGCCTGGGATGAACGGGTGATCATCGCTCAATGAGGTGGTTATGAACAAGATTCTGCCGGCAGATACCAGCACGGTTTTACTGCTGCTGCTCCTGGTCTCCATGGCCGCGGCCTATCTGATGCTGGGGTTCGGTGGTTTTGCCGGGGGCAGAAAAAAGGCGCCCGCGCGGAAAAAGTCAAAATCTTCCGGGAGGAGTGTCCTGCTGATGCTGCTCCTGGCAGTGTCGGCCCTGGTTCTGCTCTTCTTTGCCGTCTATCTTCACTATTTTATCCCGTTAAATGGCGAAACCCGGGTTGCCCGCGTCGAATTTGAAAAGGATGGTGGCCGGAAGGGCGATTTCAGGATGATCCTGATCCCTTATGAGAACGGCCAGCCCGGCAAGGCCCAATCCTACCCCATCAAGGGAGCCGCCTGGTCTCTCAAGGGAGAGGTTTTGCATTGGCAACCTGGACTTGGAAAGGTCGGCCTGCGGACGATGTTCCGGCTGACCGGGATTGACGGTTATTACGGGCAGGGAAGCAGTGCGCGCAAGGGGAGCGAGGTCAAGCTGGCCGGTACAGCCGGGCAGGGGATCTGGAAAGCGGTGCAGGGCACCAACCGGATCTTCAAGGCGGCTCGCATCACCACGCACCGCAGCGGCAAGGAGAATCCACTCTGGTCAAGCGGGTATGATATCTATGCGGATGAAGACGGTCTGAGGGTTGAGAGCGCAAGCCGAACTCCGGCTGCTCTGAAGAGAGAGAGAGAAGAAGCGCCGCCGCAGGAGCGGCGTTATCCCCGCCGCCCGGAGGATGTGCGGCACTAGAGTCCCCAGCCCCCGCTGACGGGAATATGGGCGCCGGTGACATAGGCGGCCGCCTTGCTGCAAAGATATAATAGTGCGCCGGTCAGGTCATCAGCTGAACCGGGCCGTCCGGCGGGCACGCTTGCGGCGGCGTTGTGGCGTCCAACAGCGTCAAGAGTGCCGTTATCCATGAGGCCGGGAGCCAGGACATTGACGGTGATATGGTGGCGGGCCCCCTCGACGGCGAGAGATTTCGTCAGAATAAGGACGCCGGTTTTAGCGATTGCGTAGGGGAGGACTCGATGATAGGCCTGGATCCGGTCGCTGTTGGCCAGGCCGATATTGATGATACGGCCCCACTTTTGCGCCACCAGCACCGGCCAGAAGGCGCGGCAGAGGTAATAGACACTGTTGAGATTGCCCGTCACCATCTCTTCCCATTCCGCCGGCGTCAGTTCATCCCACTGTTTTTCAATAAACGGCCCCACATTATTGACGAGGATGTCGAGACGGCCGAAGCGAGCCGTGATCTCCTCCTGCAGCCGGCTGACCTCCTCCCACCGGCGCACATCCGCCTGAAACCGTTCAGCCTCTCCCCCCTTTTTGCGAAGTTCCTCCACCAGCTGGTCCGCCTCTGTGGCGCTGTGGCGGTAGTGAATGGCCAGGGCGGCGCCGCGCGCAGCGAGGGCGCGGGCCATGCTTTTGCCCAATCCCCTGGCGCTGCCGGTCACCAGGGCTACTCTTCCATTCAGCTCATTTTCTCCGCCGCTCATATGACGATCCGCATGGTTGTGCCCTTGCCGATATGAGTCTCTTTGATGAAGAGACGGCCGTGGTGGTACTCCTCGATGATCCGCTTGGCAAAATTAAGCCCCAGACCCCATCCCCTTTGCTTCGTGCTGTAGCCCGGCTTGAAGACGTCGTTGCGCCGCTTTGCGGTGATGCCGGCGCCGTTGTCACGGATGTCGATGGCGACATGCTTTTTCCCTGCGAGGGGGATAACGTTGATTTCAATCCTGCCTCTCTTGCCCTTAACCGCGTCGATGGCGTTTTTGACCAGATTCTCGACGGCCCATTCGAAGAGCTCACGATTGAGGAGCACGGGTTTGACATCGCCATAATTTTCGATCAATTCGATCGGATTGCCTGTTTTGGGCAGGCGCTTGCGCAGGTATGCGCAGACATCTTGCAGAACCGGCTGCACATGTTGGGAATCGAGCAGGGTCTCGGAGCCGATGTGTGAAAAACGGGCGGCGATCTTTTCAAGCCGCTTGACATCGGCTTCCATATCAACGAGGGTCAGGTCCCGGTTGGCGGCCTCCAGACTTGAGGATTTAAGCAGTTCAAGCCAGCCCAGAAGGGAGGAGATGGGGGTACCGAGCTGATGAGCGGTCTCTTTGGCCATACCCACCCAGATGAAGCGCTGCTCACTGCTTTTGATGCTGCGGAAGCTGAGAAAGGCCACAAGCACCAGCAGCCCGAGTCCGCTGATGGTGACCCAGGGCAGATACTGCAGCCGGGTGATCAGTGTCGAGTCGCCGAAATAGAGATAGCTGAGTACATACTCCTCGTAGGTTATGGGGATGGGTTCGTTTTCCTGGCGCATCTTCTCGATGACCTTGCGCACCTGCTTGATGGCTTCAGGCGACCGGGCGGTATCCGGAACGGCCAGCCCCTGCCAGGAGCTGGGATTGCCATCGCGGTCGGTCAGGACGAGGGGAAAGGTGGCTCTGCTGATGATATTGACAAAGAGCCAGTCGAGGACCTCGGGCTGGTCCGCGGCCACCGCCAGCCTCTGGTAGGTGAGGGCGTAGAATTCAGCGATATCCCGGGACTGCTTGCGCAGGTCCCGGACCAGCCCCTGGACGTAGAAATTGACGGCAATGATGCTGAGGATGACCACAAGTACGAAGAGGCTGCGCAGGGTTCCGGAGAACATGTAGAGCGTCTTGCGGAAGGACATGATCCCTCTCCTTGTCAAAAAAAGGGTGGGCGAAAGGCCCACCCTCGAGATCAAACGGTCACCGGCGGCTGCTTGCGGCGTTTCTGGTAGAGCAGCCAGAGCGCATACCCGAGCAGTCCGATCAGCAGGAACAGGGTCAGCGTGCTGATCCACTTTCCGGTCCGATAGGATACCGGATCGAATTTGAAAACAATCTGGTGATCGCCCGGCTGCAAAAAGATCCCGCGCAGCAGATAGTTGGTCTTGAATATCCTGGTCTCCTTGCCGTCCACATAGGCTTTCCAGCCCGAAGGATAATAGATTTCGCTGAGGACCAGAATGGTCGGTGATTTGACCTGAGCGGAAAGGTCGATCTGGTGGAGATCATGCCGGGTGATTTCGGCCTTGTTGGCGCTGGCCGCCGCCACCGGGAAGGGGGGCTTTTCCTCGATGATCGCCACCCGGCGCGGATCAAAACGGCCGCTCTTCATAAAATCAAAGACGTTCTTGCGGCCGGAGAGCAGACGGGTTGAATCGGCGAAAAAGGCGCGCGGCAGGACCGTGGTATTGCGGTAGAGCGGGATCTGCTCGGGATCGGCTACGGGCTGGTAGCGCGGATCGTTGAGAGGCAGATACTGCAGAACAAGATACTTGACGTTGAGCATGTCGAGCATGGCCGAGTCGAAGGCGCGCCTCTCCGGGGCGATCTGGTCGAGGGGCACTTCGACCGGCGTGACACGGTTGTCGCGCATGCCAACCCGCCAGTATTTGGACATGAAACTGTTGAGGCCGTAGCGGTCCTGTGAGCCGAAGCCGGTCTCATCGAGAAAGTCCTGATAGAGGCGGACTTTGGCGGCACTGTAGCCGGAGATGTTGGGGATGAGATGGTACATGTACCAGTTGCCGCTCTTGTCATCCAGTACCGGGAAAATACGGTAGAGTTCGGTCTCGTTTTTCAGATATTGAACAGCCGGGGTGGCGGCGAAAAAGGCTTTCTCGTCCGATTTGTTCTGGGGACGGATGATTTTGGCATCCACCATCAGGAGATCGAAAACCACCATGGCGGAGAGGGCAATAGTCAGCGTCAGCCGGGTGAGGCGGCTCTTGAGAAACCGGAAAACCAGCACGATCGTCAATGCAAGCAGACCGATGGATTTAAGGCTGTCGATCAGGGCCTTGTTGTAGGCCTGCAGGCGCTGGGCTTCGTTCAGGGTGTGGCCGCCGCTGCCGGCCATCCCCAGATAGAGAGACTTGCCGAGAATGACCATGAGGGCCAGCAGGAGAACAACCCCGGCAAACGCATAGAGGTAGCGTTTCAGGCTTTTCATTTTGCGGTTGCGTTCCATGGGTTTGAGCTGCGGCAGCTGCGTGCGCAGCTCAAAGAGGGCCTGCAAGCCGATTCCGGCCAGGACGAGCAGGGCGATATCGAAGATGATGTGGATCATGCTGGGGACGCGGAATTTGTTGAAATAGGGCAAAATCTTGAATAGGGGTCCGTAGATCAGGGGCAGATGCTTGCCGAAAGAGACCAGCAGTGAGAAGAGTGCGACGATGGTCATGATCCAGGTTGTCCGGTCGCGGCGTAACACAATAGCCAGGCCTGCCAGAATAAACACAATCACGCTGAAATAGAGGGGATAATCGGTGAAGGGCATTTTTCCCCAGTAGGTGGCACCGCCGAATCCCATGAAGGAGGGGATGAAAAAGGTCACCATTTCGAGCGGATGAAAGGACCAGTTCGAAGCATAGTCAAAATCGAGTCCTCCTCCTTCGCCGCTGCCGCCGCGGATCGAGTAGCGCTGATAATCGAGGACCGAGGTATAGAGGGTCATGGAGAGGAGAACGCCGGCGGTGATGGCCCCGGCTAAAAGCCCGGCGGAAATCAAAAGAGGCTTGATCTGCTTTGTGCGGCGGAAATCGGCGATCTCCTTGTATAGAAGATAGATGCCGAGGAGAATGAAGGTGTAGTAGGAGACCTGTATATGGGCGCGGACCATCTGGTAGCCGATCGCCAGGGCGGTCAGGCTGAACCAGAGGGCGTTCTTTTCTTCCATCATCTTCTTGGCGAGGAGCAGAATGATCGGAATCAGTACGACGGCAAGAAATTTGGTATTGTGACCGTAGGCGGTGAAGGCGACAAATTGTGGTATAAAGATAACCGCCAGGCCGGCAAAGAGGGCCGGCAGCGGCTCAACAGCGAGCCCGCGCATGAGCAAAAACATAAAGAGCGCAAAGAGGAGATAGTTGAAAAAGATGAATGTGAACTCCGGCATCATGGCAGTGCGAAAGAGTCCGCTAAAAAATTCATCAAGGCGGTTGATATGTGGAGCACTTAAAAGTGATCCGAAAGAGGGCATGCCGCTGAAGATATAGGGGCACCAGAGGGGGGTGATGCCGCGGGCAAGGGCCTCCTTGACAAAAGGTGCGGTCGCGCGCGAACTCTGTTGATCCGGCATCTGAAAGGTTTTTCCGGCCAGCATAACCTGGCTGTAAAAAATCAGCAGCAGCAGGAACGCGATCACCATCAGCGCGGCGAGCGGATGACGGCTGATCAGGGTCTCTTTCTCCGTGGCCAGGAGGGTCTCAATTTTCTCTTGTTCTGCCTTTTTTTTCTTTTTCACGGCAACCTCGTGGCATGACTGGTACGGAAGCATGGTATGGTCTATTATAAGACAATTTTTTCAGAAAGTCCAGCGATTCTTGCCAAGCGCACGCTCAAAGGGTGCGGGAAGAGGGTCCGTCAAGGATCTCGTGCAGGGCGGCAGTTCTTTTTTCGTCGGAAAAGAGGGTGATCACCCGTTCCCGGGCTCGCCGGCGCAGCTCAGGGCCGGCCGCAAGGGCTTGCCGGAGGGCCGCCTCCACCGCACCTGCGCTGCGGTCGTGCGCGATAAAGCCCGCATCCCCGATCGCTTCGGGAATACCGCCCGCATGAACCCCGACCGGGATGCATTCACACAGCATCCCTTCGAGGATGGCGTTCGGGAGGCCTTCGCGAATCGAGAGCTGGGCGTAGACCGCCGCCCGCTGAAAATGGAGAAGAAGCTGTCCGGCCGGCAATGGTGGCAGCAAACGGAGATTGGGCACAGCCAGATCCTGCAAATGACGGAGCATCTTGCCCTGCGGCCCGATGATGATAAATTCACAATCGGTCATCCGGGCGGCCGTCTCCGCGAAAAGATCCAGTCCTTTGATGCGCATGCGGCGCAGATCCTCGCCGACCGAGACGGTGAGGATGGTTTTTGACTCCTTTTCTCCCTCTGGATACCAGCGCTGCGATGAGAAGCCGAATGGAATAACCCGAATAGTGCCCTTCACCGCACCGACGCAGGTCTGGATATCAGCGGTCAGCGAGGCCGCAACCGGACAGAGATAGTCGGCGTTGCGCAGGGCCATGCGCGCACACCAGCTGCGAAAGGGGCGGACAAAAACGCCGTAATTGAATTCCGGCAGGCGGGCGACATCATAACCGGCCACCATGACCAGGGATTGCTTTTTAAACTTTCTTGCCAGCAGGACAGGGATCCAGCTGTGATAATCCGCGAACCAGACGATCACGGCATCAGCAGACGCGAAATGGCGCAGCAGCCAGAACAGTAGCTGAACGGTGCTGCAAAGATGCTGCAGGCCATTTCCATAGCGATAGAGATGGCTGAGAAGCCGGTATCCGTCTTGCAGAGCGTACTCATCCTTGACTATGAATGTGCTGTTGGATGGTTTGATGAAGAGAATGGTTTTCTGCATGGCCTAATGTAAATCAATCAGGATAGAGAATCAAGGAGATTCTCCCGGGCAAACAAGCGCTGCCGGTTGGCAGACCGCCAGCACAGCGCTGCGCGGGCAGCCGCCACGGCCCCGGCCGGGCAAGCACTCCTCACCGCGACCCAACCGTGGAAAATATCTGCTTGTTTAATATTGGGGAGTTGCTTATTTTTATTTGCGTTTGCTGCGAACCTGGCTTACCCATCAACCCCGAAAGGTCCTTATGGCCAAAAAACTGAATTTAAAAGTAGATTCGAGCGATGTGCGCGATTTCCAGGGTAAGGTGCGCTTTAAATTTACCCGCAAATTTCTGGAGCAGGGGATCACGCGGAGCGGAGAGGTGCTCTCCATCGGCTCGGAAAACCGGTTCGACAGCCTCATGGCCGAACATTTCAAGCTGCCGATCTCGTTCACTTCAGGGGATTTTGACCGTGAGTGGAGCGCTCAGGAACGCGATTATGCCTATGTCTTTTGCTTTGAGGTGATCGAGCACTTGATGAATCCCCTCCATTTTCTTGACGGTCTGCATCGCTATGTGAACCCCGAGACCCGCGTTTTTCTCACCACTCCGTACCGGCCGCATCTTTTCTGGAACAACCAGCATTTTCATGAATTTGATCAGCTGCGGTTCAATCATCTGCTCAATGCCGCCGGCTTTGCGGTGGTGCGGCACCAAACCCGCATCGCCTGGTATCATCCACTCTTTTATTTGAGTGGCATTCGGCCTTTCCTGCGCCTCACCATCGGCCGCAGCAGAACCCACCTCTACGAATTGAAACCCGCTGTCAAATAATTTCCAGCCGTTCCCCGAGGAGCGGACCTTCCTGCCGTAGCGGATTACAGACAAAATGGATATAAGGGGCACCCGGTGTGCCCCACTGCAGCGCTCTTTCAGGCCGGTGGCGGGCTATCGGCCGCTGGGCATGAGTTGGTTGAAGAGGGCGGCGAGCTGCCGGGTCTGTTCCCGGCGTTCAAAGAGTGGCCACGCCTGCTCACTGCGGTGCGCGTTTTCCGGCGGATTTCCCGCCAGCATCTGCCGCAAGGCTTGTGCAATCCCTGCGATATCGGCAGGCGGCACACACCAGCCCAGGCCGTGGCTGCGAATGAGATCGGCGGCATCTCCTTCGGGTGCGAGGGCGAGGATGCGCAGCCGTGCGCCGATATATTCATAGATCTTGCCGGTGACGATCCCCTTGTTGGCGGGGGCGTCGTCGATGATGAGCAGGGCGCCGTCAGCGGCGAGGAGGTACTGCAGGCTTGTTGTGTGTGTGACATAAGGGATGTGCTCAAAAAGATGGCCCACCGGGGAGGCGGCGATCTCCTGCAGGATCGGCTCGCCGACGCGGCCCACCAGACGGATGCGCAGCATCTGCAGCCCCGGACAGCGCTCCTCCGCCAGCTTTTCGAGGGCGCGCAGCAGCGCGCGGGGATTGCGATTGCCATACATTGAACCGGTGTAGATCAGGGTAAAGCCGGGCTCCTTCGGCCGGGCGGCGACTCCCGCCAGATCGGCCGCGTCAAATCCGTTGGGCAGATGGTGCCAGCGTACATCCCGCAGTCCGGGATGGCGGCTGAGCAGATCTTCCTGGACGCCGGAGGAGACTGTGAGGATGCGGTCCGCTTCCGTCAGGACTCTGTGCTCCATGCGCCGTTCCAGTGCACGCGCGGGGGCGGGCCTCCACTGCGGTGTCGAGAGCCATCCGATCCAGGAGTCCCGGAAATCGGCCACCCAGGGCAGCCCCGAGGACTGTTTCAGCTTGCGGCCGATGAGGTGGGTGGTGTAGGGCGGCGCGGAGGAGAAGAGCAGATCGATCTTCTCCTCCCGGATGATTTTACGGCCGAGATTGCAGGCGGGATAGAGCCAGGTCATGCGGGCATCCGGCACAAAGAGAGCGGAACGGATCCATTCGGAGATCCGTTCGCTCATTTTTTGCCGGCTCTGCTCGTCCCGGGTGAGAACGGCGATGTCCGTGGCGGCGCCGGCGGCTTTGCCGGTGAACCTGCGGTAGAGGCGGTAGGGTTCGAAGAGGGGCGCACGATAGATTTTTATATCGGCGGGGAGCTCATCCTGCAGGGTATTATCGAACGCCGGATAGTCGGCGTCCCGCGCAGTCAGCACCAGAGGTTCCCAGCCAAACTCGCGCAGATATTTGACGAATTTGAGAGTGCGCTGGACGCCGGCGCCCCCCGCGGGGGGAAAGTAGTATGTGGTGATCAAGACGCGGGGCATTTTTTTCTCATCATCATGACCGCACCGGTGATGAATAGTTCGCGCAGCACCGGGATGCGGCCGATCGTCTGCGCCTTGATGACGGGCCAGCCGAATCGCAGTTTGTAGCTGGGGCGGCTGAAATAGTACCTCTGGCCCGCTATCTCCAGATTGTGCTGCCGGGCCAGCCGCTTGCAGAGCGAGATGCTCATCCTGTGTCGGCGCAGTTTTTCCATCTCGAGGAGAAAGAGGGGGTTGGGGTCGCGTTTCCTGATATGGCCGGCGAAGAGCCACCAAAGCGGAGCGGGCAGAATATGAAACCAGGGCACACGGCGAAGAATACCGCCGAGCATCTGCTGGTGGCCCCCGAAGGGAGAATAGAAAGGCGGAAAGGTCAGGATGAGCCGGGTTTCAGGCTGCATAAGGCGGACCAGCGCGGAGAAGGCCTCCGCCTTGTCGGGCAGATGTTCAAAGACATCGCGGAGCAGGATCAGGCTAAAGTCGCGGCCCGCGGGTCTCAGCGGCATATGGAAAAAATCGGCTGCGATGAGTTCCATCCGGGAGAGATGGCCGGAGGAGGCGAATTGCCTCGCCAGCAGGAGGCGGCTGGGACTCAGTTCCACGCCGATGCTGTCACCGCCCGCATCGGCCAGAGCGCACAGTATGCCTGCCTCGGCGCAGCCGATATCGAGCATGCGGCTGCCCTCGAGTTCGACACCCCACTCCGCCAGCAGGGGCAGAAGGTATTCGCGACCGAGACGGTACTGGTAGCGCCAGTATTTCTCTTTCCGGTCAAACGCCTCGCTCATAGGGCCCGGGATTTCTCATTGTTCGACCCGCTTCCGTCGGATTGGCCGGGAGCGGAGGCGATGGTCACGGTTGGCATCGGGTCACTCGGTTTTACCCTTGATTTTATCGAGCAGGCCCGATTTTCTGGTGGGTAGTTCGACAATGATGCTGGAGTCGCTGAAGAAAAAGAGATCGCCGACTTTCAGGCCGATCTCTTCACGCAGCGGTTTCCAGTGGTCACGATAGGCGTGGTTGTCGATGCGGGTGCCGTTCTTGTCCTTGACCACCAGGATGACGCGCTCGGGAAACTGGCGGTCGATCATGAAGGGCGAATGGGTGCTGAAAACCACCTGGTTTTTCAAGGCCAGCTCCTCGAGGACCTTCATCAGGTCTTTTTGTCCGGCCGGGTGAAGATGAATACCCGGTTCGTCAAATAGGAAGAGGTATTCGTTGGCCTGGGCTTCGAAGGTCTGGGCGAGAAAGTTGACGTAAAAGGAGAGATACCAGCGGAAACCGAGGCTGCGTGATTCCGGAGTGTCGAAGACGGTGGTGCTGTCGCTGAAATCGATGTAAAGGGAGCGGCCGTTGACATTCAGTTTGACCTCAATCGAGGGCTCCTGCGACCAGACGCGGCGCAGTTGTTCTGTGATAATGCGACTGGCCTCCTCGAGCGCGCGCCGGCCGCGGGCGTTATCCTCGAAGATCAGCTCATAGTTGTCGACGCCGCCGATTTTCAACAGGTTGCGTTCGGTTGCGCAGTCGGGCAGACCGGCGAGGAGGTCGTCATAGTCGACCCGGTTTTTGAGCAGCCGGATATCGGGGAAATAGAGAATTTTGGGCAGCACGCGCAGGAGTTTGGCGATATCGACCGATTCCACCTCGTGGCCATCGATTTGGAGGTGGTAGTCACTGAGGGTGGGGCCATCCTTGCGGATGGTGAACTGATCGATCTCCTTGAAGGCTTCAGAAAGCAGCTGGAGCAGGCGCCGGTTTTCCTTGGTGAAGCTGGAAAACTCCAGCGCGAGTTCCGGGGCTTTGGCCAGGTAGTAGTGGTTGGAATATTGACAGGTGAAGGAGGCGTCCAGAGCCACCTTGTCCCGAAAAGCCTCGATGGCCTTGAGGATGTTCGACTTTCCACTCTCATTGGCGCCGATGAGGACATTGATGTGGGGGTCCAGCGGCAGGGTCAGTTCATAGATCGACTTGAAGGCGCGAATTTCAATCTTCGAAATGATCATCGGCGCACTCCGGCAAGTGGGTTGGGGTTTGGCTAGACACCCGAGCGATCGATAAGGGTGTCATGCAGAAAGGCGTCATCATCCCTTTTCGGGTAATCGGTAGTATAATGCAGTCCTCGGCTCTCCTTGCGCAGCATCGCTGACTGAATGATCAGCTGGGCGACTGTGGCCAGGTTGCGCAATTCGAGAAGGCTTTCGCTGACCCGTGTGCGTTTGTAATAATTTTCAATCTCCTGACGGATCAGGCGGATGCGGGTGAGCGCGCGCTCCAGGCGAGCGTTGGAGCGGACGATGCCGACATAATCCCACATGATATTCTGGATCTCCAGGCGGTCATGGGAGATGAGGACCCACTCCTCCTGGTTGAAGGTGCCGCTGTCATCCCATTGGGGAATGGGGTAGGGGATTTTGTCCCGTCTGGCGGCGAACTGGATGGCGGCCTGGCTGGCCTCGTGGGCGAAAACAACGGCTTCGAGCAGGGAATTGGAGGCAAGGCGGTTGGCGCCGTGCACTCCGGTGCAGGTCACCTCCCCACAGGCGAAGAGGCCGGCGATGCTGGAACGGCCCTTGAGATCGGTTTTAACCCCGCCGCAGGCATAATGGGCGGCGGGAACCACCGGTATGGGTTCCTTGGTGATGTCTATCTTGTAGCGCAGGCAGTTTTCGTAGATGTTGGGGAAGCGGTTGCGGACCGCGTCCGCATCCAGATGGCTGACATCGAGAAAGACGCATGCGACGCCCCGTTTTTTAAGCTCGGTATCGATGGCGCGGGCGACGATATCGCGCGGGGCGAGGGCGGCCATGGGATGATATTTTTCCATGAAGGATTCGCCATCCTTGTGGATCAGCCGTCCGCCAAATCCGCGCACCGCTTCGGAAATCAGGAAAGAGTTGGCCTCCGGGTGATAGAGGGAGGTGGGGTGGAACTGCATGAACTCCATGTTGGCGATGGTGGCTCCGGCGCGGAAAGCGAGAGCCATCCCGTCTCCGGTGGCGATGGAAGGGTTGGTGGTGTGCAGGTAGACCTGGCCGCAGCCTCCGGTGGCGAGCACGGTCGCCTTGGCGATGTATTGCTCGATCCGGTTGTCATTGATGTCCAGAACGTAGGCGCCCCAGCAGTTGATCGAGAGATCGGTGACCGGCCGCGCTGCGAAGACATGGTGCTCGGTGATAAGCTCGACGGCCATGTGGTGTTCATAGATGGTGATTTTGGGATTCTGGCGCACGGCTTCGAGCAGGGCGGTCTCGACATCGCGGCCGGTATGGTCCTTGACGTGAACGATGCGGTTGTGGTGGTGTCCGCCCTCCCGGCCGAGGTCGAACTGACCCGAGGCATTTTGGGTGAAGGGGACGCCGATCCTGAAGAGCTCTTTGACCCGTTTCGGTCCCTGCTCGACGATCAGCCGAACGGCCTCTTCATGGCAGAGACCAGCGCCGGCGGTCAGGGTGTCCTGGATATGGAGCTCGTAGGAGTCTCCCTTGTCAAAAACCGAGGCAATGCCGCCCTGGGCGTAGTTGGTATTCGAATCCGATTGGTGTTTCTTGGTGATGACAGCGACGGTGCCTTTTTTGGCCAGTTTGAGGGCGGTTGAAAGGCCACCGATGCCGCTGCCAATGACGAGGAAATCGGTTTCTATGCTCATATCCACTCTTGTCTTTTTGATAAAGTACAGTTTATGCAGATTATTTGCAACAGGTTTATCAATAAAAAAGCCGGCAATGAAAACACCGGCTTCACAGGCGAAAGAATCCGCCGCAATTGATTTTTTCTCAACCGAACCTATTTTTCGATCAGCCCCAGAAGCTCCCGGTTTTTGATCGGCCGGGCAATCAGCTCCACAATTCCGTTCGCCCGGGCTTTTTTAACCAGGTTTTGATCTCCCTGATCGTAGACACCGACGAGTTTGATCTGGGGGTGCCGGGTCTGGATCTTGTGGGCGATGTCCAGGCCGTCCACCGGCTGGTCAGGGGAATCCGGCGGGACGAGATCGAGGATGGTCAGGTCGGCCGCCGCCTGATCCAGCATGGCGAAAAGATCATCCACATCCTGGGCGACGCGTACATCATGACGGTTGCTCAAGGCCAGATACATCTGCATCCCGGAGCGCAATTCGTCGTTATAAATAACTATCTTCATACCATTCCGCAGTCATTTGGCGGGCCTGAATTGTACTAATCTGTTATAAGATAGCGACAGAAGGCCGGGTCTGCGGAAAGGTTTTTAATAGAGTTTTGCCAGCCGGCTGTTTTTGTAATAATGGGTCAGGATGGCCTGATGGTCATAGCCCTGCTGGGCCATAACGGTTGCGCCAACCTGGCAGAGGCCGACGCCATGCCCCCAGCCGGCCCCGATAAAGTGAAAGTCGGTTACCCGCCCCGCCTGGTCGCGGTCGCGTTCAATGTAGAAGCAGGCGCTGTAGAGATGGCTCTCGGAGAGGGCGCGGCGGATAACCAACTCCTTGCCGATGCGCACCGTGCGCTCGCTGCCGACCACATCCAGGTGGATGAGCCGTCCGCCGGGAGCGCGGTCGCCGGGGATCAAATCGACCAGATCCCCGAAAGTGATGCCAAGCCGGCGGCTGATCAATTCACCCAGCTCGAGACGAGGATAGGAGACCCGCCAGCGGAAGAGGTCCCGTGTATTGTAGGGAAGTGAGGAGGGAATCTCATGCCTTTGAGTGTTGCACCAGACATCCGGGGAGCTGTTGATATAGGCGATGACCTGCTCTTCGCCGCTGAGAGGATAATCCAGCTTCTCCCGGCCGTCGACTCCGGTGACGAGATAGGGGACCTCGCGGTTATCCCAGATATGCGCATAGTCCTCCATAATACCGCCGCAGATCTTGGCATAACGCGCATCGCAAACTTTGCCGGCGTGAATCAGGTTGACGCCCTCGGTGTCGTGCGCGGCGGAGCGGGAGTGCTCCGAAATGTTGGCCACACCGTGATAACACTGGCAGTGGTCATCGGAGCAGAGATGGAATTTCTCATCATAGTGGTGTTTGCCCATAGTGGCCAGGATGGTGCTGCGGGCGGCGATCGTCTGGGCCTTGAGCAGTTCGATCGGATTTTCTTTGGTCATCTCCGAAGAGTTGACGCTGATCAGGTAGGTCTCGACATCCAGCTCGTTGATGGCCTGGAGCCGGCCGGCATTGTTGAAGCAGATTTCGAGAATGCCGGGCAGGAGTTGGGTGCGGGTGTGCTGCCAGTGGAATTCGATACCCACGGTGACATCGAGCAGGTGGATATGCGCCTCGGGGTCGTCGGGGACGACGCGACAGGCGTCGGTGAAGGAGTGGTCCATCAGCTTCAATGTGCCGGCAGCCTTGCGGACAATCTCTTTCACCACCACGGCTTCGCCGACGGGCTCATATCCTCCTGCAAAGGATTTGGCGGCCGCTTCATCCGCAAAGGGCTCGGTGACGATCCAGTATTCCCGGTTGTCCATAATGAAATCGGCGAGCTCGAGCACGATCCCTGGATGCCAGAGCGAGGTGGGAATAGCCCGGGCGGCCAGTTTCTCCTGCTGCAGTCGCGCCTCCTCTTCAGTCAGGGCGATGGCGAGGCGGACACGGAAGCGGAGGCTGGCGCTCTCGGCCCGGACGATCACCGCTTCATAAGCAGTGCCGGCTTTTCCCCCGGTAATCCGGCGGCCCTGCAGATCGAGCAGGGAAAAAGCGGCGGCGCACTGGAAGCGGATCGTCTCGGCGGACTGGATCATGCCGATGCGGACCTGTGGTATGCTTTTATTCATGTTCATCTCCTACAGTTCGGTCGTTGACAGCCGGTATGCGGCGTGCATTGCAGGCCTTTTGAAAGCCGACAAAGGCCGGGATCAGGAGCAGCAGGGCAGCGGCGAGCCATATCCAGCGGACATGCTCTCCGGAGGTATACCAGGTCAACTGTTCCTCGGCAGCATTGGCCGCAAGAATCGAGAGCAGGTTGTTGACCCCGTGGATGAGGATGGCGGGCCAGATGCTCTCGCTGTGCCAGGTCAGATACCCCAGCACAAGTCCGAGCATGGTGATTTGAATCATCCACCAGATATTGAAATGGAACATGGCAAAGATGATGGCTGAAAGGACGATGGCGGTGGCGATGTCGTGTGTCCGTTCGAGTGAGCGCTGGATCAGTCCGCGGAAGAGCATCTCCTCGGCGATGGCGGCCACAATCACCCCGTTGCCGATAATGAGAAGCCCGTCAAGGAAAGAGTGGATTGACATCAGGTCCCCGACGTCAAACCAGGCGGGCAGCGGAAAAACCGTGGCGATGAGTCGATCCAGTTCATCGCCCAGGATCATTACCGGCAGCGCGATCAGCAGGGTATAAAAGAGGATCTGCGGGGAAACAGGATTGAACCGGAAGGTGCGCCTGAAGGGCATTTTCCGCTTGAAAACAAAGAGGAGGGCCGGGATGATGAAAAGGGTTTCGGCGAGCAGGCCCATCTTGGGGCCGGCCCAAAAGACCATCAGGGCGCCGAAAAAGATGCTGAAGAAAAACATGGCGAGCGTCCAGAGCAGTATCCTGGACAGGGTCCTGGCATCGAGGTAACTGTTGTCGTCTTCAGGGTTCATCGCATTCCATTGCCGTTATTGGGGCGCGGTTAATTGGTAGAGCAGGATGCCAGCAGCGATAGCGGCGTTGAGAGATTCCACGCCGCTGCTCCCCGGGATGGTTATACGCAGATCGATAAGGGGATCCAGGCCGCTTTTCAGGCCATGCGCTTCGCTGCCGATGAAGAGCAGATCGCGCCCGCTGCCGGTTAGCTGGCGCGCCGACCGGCCGGCGGCCGCCTCGGCGGCAAGCAGGCGCCATCCGGCCGCTTTGGCCTCCGCAGCCGCGTGCACCAGATCGACGTTTTCATGAACGCGCAGTCGGAAGAGCGCACCCATACTGCTGCGGACCACTTTCGGGTTGTGGAGCTCCACAGAGTCGCGGCTTAAAAGAAGGGTCCTCACTCCGAACCACTGCGCCGTACGCATGAGAGTCCCGAGATTGCCCGGGTCAGCCAGTCTGTCGATCGCCAACACCAGGGGTTCCCGGTTTGCCGCAGGTGAGAACGGTCCGGCGCCGCTTGTGCGGACAAGTGCCGTTATGCCCTGCGGGCTCTGCGTTTCCGTCAATGCGGCGAGGGTAGCGGCATCAACGGGCTGGAGTGGAACACCCGCGTCGCTGAAAGCCTGAAGCAGGTCCCGGCTGCGTGGATTCCCCATCTCCTGCGGGGTGAAAAAGGCACACTCAAGGGGGGCTCCCGCCGTCAGCGCCTCCTCGCAGAGCCGCACACCCTCGATGAGAAAGGCCTGTTCCTGTTCGCGGAATTTTTTCTGCTGCAGACGGCGCAGATCCCTGATCTGCTGTTTGGAAATGGGCATGGTCGGCGTTCCCGGTTCAGCGCAAGCCCTTGGCCTTGATATGTTCGATCAACTCTGCGGCGGGGATCTCCGCCTGGGAGCCATCGCGCAGATCCTTGATCGTGAGGGTCTGCGCCTCCAGTTCGTGCTCGGCGATGATGATGACCACACCGGCGTTAAGCCGGTTGGCTTCGCGCATCTGGGATTTAAGGCTGCGCTCGCCAAAGGCCATGAGCGCGCCGATCCGGTGATCGCGCAGCCGGAAAACCACCTCCACGGCGGCCGCTTTGGCGGCGGCGCCCGCATGGGCGACCAGAATCTGCGGTGCAGGAAGGGGATCCGGTGCGAGGCCCTGCTCTTTCATGCTGAGAATGATCCGCTCGATGCCCGAGCCGAAGCCGATGCCGGGAGTGGGGTCCCCCCCAAGCTGTTCGATCAGGCCGTCATAGCGGCCGCCGCCGCACATCGCATTCTGGGCGCCGATGCCCTTGGCCCAAACCTCGAAGACGGTCTTGGTATAATAGTCGAGCCCGCGCACCAGCTTGTGGTTGATGACATAAGGCCTGCCCAATCTGCGTAGATAGCCGGTCAGGGCGGAAAAATGGCTGTCGCACTCGGTGCACAGGTGCTCGCTGATCACCGGGGCGCTGGCGATGACCGGTTGGCAGCCGGTCACCTTGCAGTCGAGCAGACGGAGGGCGTTACGCTCCAGCCGGCGCTTGCAGTCCTCGCAGATCTCGTGCAGGTGCTCCCGGTAATAGGCCTTGAGTATTTCAATGTAGTGAGGGCGGCATTGCGGGCAGCCGGTGCTGTTGAGCTGAAAGGCGAGATCGGCGAAGCCCAGTTCAGCATAGAGTTGCCAGGCGACGGACATGACTTCCAGATCGATGGCCGGGTCCTGTTCCCCGAGGGCTTCGACATTGAACTGCGTGTGCTGGCGGAATCTTCCGGCCTGGGGGCGCTCAAACCGGAAGACCGGGCCGATCGAATAGAGCTTGACCGGCTTGGAGAGCATGTGCAGCCCGTTTTGCAGGTAGAGGCGCATGACTCCGGCGGTGAATTCAGGGCGCAAGGTCAAGGCGGTCTTGCCCTTGTCCAGGAAGCTGTACATCTCTTTTTCCACGATGTCGGTGGTCTCGCCCACACCGCGGATGAAGAGGGGCGTCTCTTCAAAGATCGGCGGATCCACCCGCTGATAGCCGAAGAGGGCGGTTATTTCCGCTATTTTTTTCTCGATGAAGCGCCAGAAGGGTTGTTCCTCCGGCAGCACATCGCGGGTGCCGCTGACTGATCTGTATCTGATTTCCACAAGAAAATCCGGGCAAATTGACATGAGCCGCTGAGAGTGCGCCGGCCGTGGCCTGTTGGCGCATGAATTTTTAAAATATAGGATAAAATAGAAACAAAGCCAAATGCTTTTTGGATGCACCGGGCGCAGCCGCCCGGAAGGGGGCCGTTTGCAACAATTTCTCTTGCGTTTCAATTCCTGTGCTTTAAATTAGAGTTGATAAGGGTGGGGCGAGCGGGCTGGCGTACCTTCCGGCGCTGTACCAACTATTGAGGGTGGATTATGGTTCTGCGCGATGATCTGATCACCTATCTGGCGGATTATCTCAGAGTCGGGGATATTCACGACTACGGCCCCATGGGGCTGCAGGTTGAGGGCCGGGCCGAGGTCCGGCGCATCGTGACCGGGGTATCCGCCTCTCTGGCTCTGTTCGACGAGGCCTTTAAAAAAGAGGCCGACATGATCATGGTTCATCACGGTATTCTGTGGGACAGGGAGAGCAGGGTGGTGCAGGGGCCTTTCCGGCAGCGGATCAAGGCTCTTCTGGACCACGATGTCAGTTTGCTGGCCTACCACTTGTGCCTTGATCTGCATGAGGAGGTGGGCAATAATGCCCTGGCGGCCAAGGCGCTGGGGATGCACAACGTTGCGCCCCTTGGCGAGATCGGCTTGAAGGGTTCGATCGAAGAGATGGATTTTGCCGAACTGCAGCAGCAGCTCCTCTATATCTTCGATCGCGAACCGTTCGCCTTCAATTTCGGGCCGGACAGGATTCGACACATCGGCTACTGCTCCGGCGGCGCCGCCGGCGACCTGGCCCTGGCGATCGAGGAGGGGCTTGATGCCTTCATCACCGGAGAGGTGCGCGAACCGACCATGCACCTCGCGCGGGAAGCGGGGATCCATTTTTTTGCCGCCGGCCACTATGCAACGGAGTGTTTGGGGATCCGCGCCCTGGGTGAGCACCTCATGCGCAAGATGGAGGTTGAAGTCGATTTCATCGACATCCCCAATCCCGTTTAAGGGCGGCAAAATAGTTTGAATACTTGCGGCTTTTTATGAATCTAATTAACGCCAAAAAACGTACTAACAAACAGGATGGAGAGAAGTATAATCATGCGAGATGTTATCATCATTGGTTCAGGCCCTGCCGGGTTGACGGCGGCCATTTACGCCGGGCGCGCCAACCTTCGCCCCCTGGTGATCAGCGGACTGGAACAGGGTGGCCAGGTTACGCTGACCAACGATCTGGAGAACTTTCCGGGCTTTCCGGAAGGGGTGAGCGGTTTTGAGATCTATCAGCTCTTTGAGAAGCAGGCGACCCGCTTCGGTGCGGAGATGCTCTACGATGTCGTGCAAAGCGTGGACTTGACCGGGGAGGTCAAGATCGTCAAGACGGCGACGGAAACCTTTCAAGCCCGCGTGGTCATCATCGCTACCGGATCGACCCCCAAGCGTCTGGGTCTGCCGGGCGAGGATAAATACATCGGCAAGGGGGTCTCCTACTGCGCCACCTGCGACGGCTTTTTCTTCACGGGAAAGCAGGTGGTGGTGGTCGGCGGCGGCAACAGCGCCCTGGATGAGGGGCTTTTTCTAACCCGCTTTGCGGAGAAGGTGACCATCATTCACCGCCGTGACCGGCTGCGCGCCGACGCCATACTCCAGGAGCGGGCGCTGAAGCATGAAAAGATGGCTTTTATCTGGGATACGGTTGTAGAAGAGATCGTGGGCGACACCGCGGTGACCCATCTGCGCCTGAAAAATGTCAAGAGCGGAGAGAGCTCCGTGTTTCCGGTGGACGGGGTCTTTGTCTTCATCGGCCACAAGCCCAACACCGAACTCTTTGCAGGACAGGTCCAGCTGGATGAAACCGGCTATATCGAGACCGACCGCCGTACGCACACCAATGTCCCCGGTGTTCTGGCCTGCGGCGATGTTCAGGATTCCATCTACCGGCAGGCGATCACTGCCGCCGCTTCCGGATGTACGGCGGCGATCGAGGCCGAAAAGTATATCGCCGAAAACGAGGGCCGCGCCTATCCGAGCCGGTAACAGGAGGGAGTGATCACCAGTGAGCACGTATAATCGGACATATCGAGAGGATAAAAATGGCCGTCCAGTCTAATCGCGGATCGTTCATCATGGGCCTTGTGCTCATTGTTGTCGGCTTTCTGCTGCTCTTCGATGGTCCATCGCTGTTTGATATCATCAGATGGATCTTTAACTTCTGGCCGGTAGCCCTGATCGCCCTCGGGCTCTACCTGGTCATGGGCAATCGCCGTTCTTCGTCGACCGGATATGAAACTCCGTCAGGTATCGCTGCAGCGGCCCCGCCGGTCGAAGGCAGTCTCTACCGGGATTCTTTGCTAGGCGATCTGCGCGTCAAGCTCCCCGGGCAGGGATTCAACGGCGGCGTGGTCAAGACCATGGTCGGCTCGGTAGTCATCGATGCCTCGCAAATCGCGCTTGAACCGGGAGAGCACCGTCTCTATCTGCGCAGCGGTATGGGCGATGTCCACGTCGATCTGCTGCCAGG
>DAOOPF010000028.1:0-26830 GCA_035388125.1 bacterium
AGCGGCGGTCGCGCAGCTGCCGCCGCTGCGCAGTGAGCAGCAGTCCGGCGCCAAGGCCGGCGACCAGAAATCCCACCGAATACTTGTTGAGCAAACCCAGTCCTGCGGCCACGCCAAACCAGATCCACAGATCGGGACGCTCCTGCACGATGATTTTAATCACGATCCAGGCGAGCAGCGCCCAGAACAAGAGATCGAAGGCGTTCATGGAGAAATTGCGCGCGGCGTTGCCGAGGATGACAGGGGAGAGGGCGGCCGCGGCGGCGGCCAGGAGCTGTGCGAATTTTTTCCCGCCCAGCAGGCGCGCCATCGAACCGGCCAGAACCACCACGCCGGCGCCGGCCAGGGCGGGCACGAACCGGATGGCGTAGAGGGAGTCCCCGGACAGCCAGCGCGTCACCGCCAGGATCAGCGCGCACAGGGGCGGCTGATCCACATAGCCCCAGGCGAGATGGTCGCTGCAGGCGATGTAATAGAGCTCATCGCGAAAGTAGCCGTAACGGCCGTGAAAGGCCACATTCAGGGCCAGCTTGAGCCCCGCAATACACCATACCCACCAGGTTTCGCTCCGGAAAAGCTGCTGTACCGCGCGCCAGACGCGCCCTGATGCACCAGACATTTTACGACTCCAGAAAAGTTTTAAATGAAGAGTATTTCAATCCGATGGGGAGTGATGATAAACACCTGAATACTCTTCCGTCATGCACGGCGTCAAATCCGTAACCCTGTAATCCCTTCTGACTGCAGTGACTCTTAAAAAGTAACCATGTCTCCGTGGCAGGATATACGTTGCCTCATAATTAATGTAACCATATTGACAAGTTTTTTTAATATTCACTGGCTGCCGGTTCGTGTGTATCCCTGTATGTATTGCGATGTGGCGCTGTCGCCGGATCCGCCTTCACAGACGACAAAACCGGTCACTCCCACCACGATGCTCATCGCCGGCAACTGAAAGTCCGATGCCGTCGCTGTAAAGGTGAAATTTTGCGTACGTGTGCCGGAAAAGGCTGTAAATTCCTGACCCTCTTTCATCTGGTTGCCGAAATAGACTACCGAGGTTACCGCGTTATCCTCGACCTTGCTGCCGGTGATGGACCAGTTAAAGGTCACGGAGAGGGTCACTGATTCGCCGGGGCGAATTTCATTGGGGAAAGCGGGCGCGGTGACATTCAGAGTCAGGGCCCCGCCCGAGCAGGAGGCCTGTTTGTCGATCTGGCTGATCACCTGGCCGCTGCGCACAAAACGGAGCCCGCCGCTGCTCCCTCCACCTCCGCCTCCACCACCGCTGCCGCTGTCGCCGCCGGTCCAGGCGATCTGGTCGCCATCGATTCCGGTCTCGGCATTCTGATCGATCTCCGCCGTGCGGGCGCCGAGGTCGATCAGATTCTCGGCATCACAACCCGGTGCATACTGCGCCAGCAGTGTCGGCAGACTCTCGCCTCTTTCGCTCACCCGCTGGTGCTCCTTGTGGAAAATTTCGAGACGGTACCAGTCCAGCACATGCACCTGCGGATCATAGCCCTGCAAGGTCAACCGTTCCCAATCCGGGTCTTTTTTCAGGCCGAAGACCAGCTCGAGGCTGTGTAGATAGTAGGAATGAACCAGATCATAGGCCGCCCCCGCCCTGGCGAATGAGAAGGCGAGATTGGCGTTGCTGCAGATGGCCTCGGGAGAGCTGCCGGCCAGGGCCTGTAGTCCGGCGGCGAAATTGTCAAAATGCTGATCGAAGGCTTTGACCGCTTGATGGAATTGCGGTTCCATCTCTGCGAGAACCTCCTCTATCGCTTCTCCCTCCTCGCGGGGTTTTTTCGAGACACATTCATCGAGCGTCTCATCGTAGACATAGCCCGTGTCGCATTCGCACTCCTTGCTGACGGAATTCCAGTGCCCGTAGGCTCCGCAGTCGGCAAAGACCCAAACCGTCGCCGTTCCCGCAAGCCCGGTTTCGCCGCCATAGGTGGCGGTGACGGTGACGGGCTGGTCCTGAAGAAGGTGGGCCTTGGTGGCGTTGAAGAGGTTGCCGTCGATTCCGCCTGCAGCGCTCCAGGCGCACTCTCGCGTAACGTCGCTGGCCGCGACCGGCGCAAGAGGATGGGCGTAGATCGCCGTGGCACTGAAGGTAACCCGGCCGTCGACAGGAATCCGGGAGACGGCCGGTTCGACCTCCACCCGGTCGACCCTGGTCCTTTCCAAAAGCTCAAGAACTTGAGCGCGCATCTCCGGCAGCTGCTTCTGCATCTCCGCCGCTTCCGCCTGGAACCTGGCAACCATCCTCTGATGCAGAATCTCCTGATATTTTCTCTCCATGTTGGCGGCCACGAACGTCTCCCACTTTTCTTTCCAAGGGGGCAGCAGGTCATCCGTGCCCTCGACAAAGGCCAAATCACCATACACCTTGCGGAATTCGTGCTTGCCGCGCTCGAGAATGTGCGGCGCCCCCGGGAGTAATGCATAGGCATCCGCGATGGCGTCTTCGCTGTCACCTCCCATTTCACGCATATTGATGTAGATTTGCATTTGATCGCTTGCGACCGTGGGGTCCCAAACGATTTCCTTGAAAAGCTCCATGCCGGTTTTCGCCCAGCTGATCCAGCCCATCCAGCTGCTGAAACCGGGCATATGCTCTTTGATGATCTCGCTGCAGGCATCATCCGCCGCCTTCTCGATCAGCATCCTGGCCGCGGCCTCGAGATCTCCGGTCTGGGCAAGCTCCAGGGAGATATTAACCATCAGCAGGCCGTTGGCGTAAAAATCGATGATATCCTTGGTCTGCTCGTCGCCCATAAATTCCTGCAGCACATGGGCGGTCATGCCAATTTTGCCGGCCTCCTGACCGATATCCTTTTTAATCGCTTCGATCTGTTCAAAAGTGAGCTCGTCCGCCGCCAGGGGCGCCGCCGCCCACTGCAGAATTAAAAATAAAATAAGGCAGCGCGGGAACAGCCGCTTAACGGTTTGGCTCCATCGATTCATACAGCCTCCTCAGTCCGGGCTGAAAGCAGAGCAGGCCCGGCGCCATGGTATCATTGCGTTCGCTCGAGATGGTAGATCAACCCGCACAGAATATCGAACTCGCTGCTCCTGACGGCGCCGGGATCATCGGCGCCCGTGAAGTAATACCTCGTCTGAACCTGGGCGTCGATGCGCGGGGATATGGTATAGAGACCGCGCATCTCCAGTTCCAGCCGTCCCGGCGAGGAAGCATCCTCGATATTATAATACCGGAGTTTTTCATAGCGGAACTGCCCGTCGACGCTCAGGGAGGGGTTGTCGATGCGGGCGCTCCCCTTGATGCCGTAGCGGAGCGTGTTGGATGCGCTCTCAAAAAGGCCGAGGTCAGAATCCTCATCGGCTATCAAATCGGTGTTGGTCGCCAGATAGGGACCGATGACGATCCCCTGATTGGGCGCAAGAATGAGGCCGCACCAGGCGAACTGGCTCAACCGCCCGTTGCGTTGGGCGGATCCATCCCTGAAATAGTGCTGCACGTAGTGATTGAACTCCCAGAGGATGTTGGTGCGGGCGCTGCGGGAATCCCATCGCCCCTCGAGATAATCGAGGTAGAGCGGATTCTTTTCACCCTCAAAGTTGCGGTAGTTGAGGAAGAGATACGTGCTGCGCTCCTGGTTCGTTCCCCATCCGCTGCGCTTCTGCAAATCGCCGCGATACTCTGAATAATTCCGGTCCTCGAGAGTTTCATGCTTCTTGGATCGGGCGGAGAGGGTCCAGGTGGACGAGCGGCCAATCCCGCTGCGACTGCGCCCCCGCAGCTCGATGCCGGTCCTGCGATAACTGCTTGGTTCATCATCGTCGAAGGCCACACCATCGCTGCGTACATTCACCGCGAGGGTAGAGCGCTTTTTGTTGAAGGTGATGGTCCCGGAGAGATTGTCGCGGACATGCTCACCGGCGCTGCTCTTTTCTTCGGGCTGGTAGGAAGCGCGGCCGTAATCGAATCCCCACAAGGCCTGTTTCGAAAGCTCGCCGCCGCCGCCGAGGGTCAGACGCGATTCCTTGTAATCCAGGGCGTCATTGTTGTCGTAGGAGGCGCTGGTCACCGCGTAATCACCGTTCGCCCGAAAGGAGGTGGAGGGGGCGATTCCGCCGCGCACGCCAATCTCGGTCCGGTTGACATCTGTCCGGTCGTCGGCATCATTGGCATATTGATCCATGCCGATGCGTCCGCCGAGGAAAGCCTGATTCTGCAGACGCCGTGTATAGTTCACGCGGCCCTGTGTTTGCGACATCGGGGCATAGCGGATCTCCTCACGCCGTCCGGCGCTGAGGAGGAGCTGGTCGCGGGGCGACAGATCCGCCGTGAGATCCAGCGCCATATCCGAACGGGTGACATCAGTTCCGGTTTTCTTGCCATCCACGATTTCAGCAGTGGCCGTATTGGAACCCAGACCGATGCGGACGGTTCCCTTGATGGAGGCTTTGCGGCCGGCGGGGCGCTGTGCAGTGGGGGGGAGGCTGCCGGCAAGGCTGGTATAGTAGTTGAATTTATCAACCACCAGGCGGCGGTATTTCCGGATCCGCGCCAGAGAAAGAAACTCCGCCTGCCCCTTCGCATCGTTCGGATCGGCCTGTTTGTCGCCGTAGCGCTGTTTCACATACTCCTCAGCTCCCTCGGCCAGCCGTTCGAGCAGGGTGACGGTGTATTGATGGGTGCGGAGAATGGCCATCGCCTGGGCTTCATGCCCTGGTTTGAAAACGGGTTTTACTCCTCTTTGCTCCCCTTTCTTCAGGCTCTCGGCCGTCGGCTGCTTGCCGGGCTCAACAGGTGGAGAGGGGACAACGGTGCTGTCCAGCCAGGCCTCCAGGGGTTTGAGCGCACCCAGGAGACGCAGTGCTATAGTCTTGGCGGCCGCCTCCTCCTGCTGGAGTTCGTTGGCACAGGCCGGGCTGGAGGTCGACACCAGGATGAAAGCTGCAATGACCAGTACTGCGTTGAAAGCGAATTTCGGCTGTGAATTTCGCGAGCGCATGTGACCGCCATTTCAGAATGTGGATGTGAACTGCGTATTCAGCCGGCGGGCGGGCAGAATTGCCCTGGGGAGGCGTATGAGCGAGATCTGAAACCGGCTGCGATCCTGGGCTCTGGTGAGACCACGAGAAACCCGTTCGGTTCCTCATGTCGCGAAAAAGTAGCCATTCAAGGGCAAAAAATCAAGTCTTTTTCCGGAAAAATGAAATTAGTGGCGAAGCGCAGGCAGAATTATCCACGGCCTTTCTGCCGTTCGGAGTTTCCAGCATGGTATAGATGGTGTTGAAGCAGATCAGCTCGGCGCGTTCCTGCGGTACTTCATAGCCGCGCGGAATCCGTTTGTAGTGATGGCCGCCGAGGGTGTAGGGACCGGCGGCCTCGATGGTTTCGACCGCCCTGAGCAGTTTTGCCCCGCGCTTGGGATCGGCCTGCAGTTCCGGATAGACCTTGCGCAGGGGCTCGGTCATGGCCAGCACAAAGGCCTGCGCCGGCTGCACCACCTCCAGCTGGTAACGCGCCCGGTTGGCCTCGGACCAGCTGCGTTCGTTGTTTTCCGCCAGCTCATTGAAAAAAGATACCGTATCGCGGCTGAAACCCTGAAAAGTACGGCTCGTCATAACCTTCTTGCTCGTTTGAGAGAGCAGCTAAAATCGTTGGAGTGGCTGGAGGATGAAGCGGGCACAACCGGCGTGTAGAATCCGGATCGACCTGGCCTGCATGGTATTTATAGATACGGGAAATCCCGATTGTGCTCAATTAAAAAATGAGATTGCATTATCCCCTCTATTACGATGTGGCGCGATAACGGGCAGGGCTCTGTCGGCGGGCGGCACCATCAATAGGCTGCATTGTTCTCATGATATTAAAACCCACACCCGGCCTGGTCGATAACGGCGGTGCCTCTCATGGACAGCCGTTTTTTTATTTGTATGGGTTGTTTATATTTTACTTTTCCAGGTTTGCGTCGTATTATAAGTAAATACTCTGCTCACATCTGGCAAGCTTGATCAAAAATCAGAAAATGGGATGACAGACGACCCCCTGACCCAGCTTTTTCTTCAGTGCCGTTGCAGCGATAGTACCGGTGAATTTGCACGTATTATCGCAGGTTCACAAAATTATGCCTATCTGTTGGCCTATCGTCTGCTCCTGTCAAAAGATGAAGCCAAGGACATCGTCCAGGAAGCCTTTATCCGCGTCTGGCAGCATCGGGCTGAGTTTAATGGTCAAGTCAAGTTTACTACCTGGCTTTACTCCATTGTCAGCAATCTGTGTAAAGACCGGCGGCGCACTCTTGCAAGACGCATTCAAGCCATGATCAGATACCATCTGTGGAACGTCGCCCGGACCAGTAAGGATATTGAAAATGAGACTGAACAAAGAGAGCTCTCCGGGTGGATTCTCAAACTGGCGAATGAATTGCCTGACAAACAAAAATTGGTCTTTATTTTGCGCGATTTACAGGATCTGGACATTGGTGAAATCAGCGTCGTCACCGGGCAGTCCCCCGCCAGAATAAAATCCAATCTGTATCATGCGCGAAAATTCCTGCGGCAGCGTCTGGTTGAAATGAAAATAGTGGATTTTTGATATGGCAAACTGTAGGAAATATAGAAGAATTGGCTATTTATTCCGCAGCGGCGAATGCACTGCAGAGGAGCGAGCGGCCTGGAACGAGCATGTGCAGGGTTGCCCAGCCTGCCAAAAACTGGCCAGGCAAATGGCAATCATCTCGGAGGGTATGCAAAAGACACGCGCAAAAGTGGTCGAAATGGAAGCGCCCGGGCAGCATACTCGCAAAATTATGCAAGCGCTGGCGGTTAAGACGCCGAGGTATCAATCAGCCCCGGGGATGTTTTTTGTATTTCTGCATCGGCCCCGCATCCGGTTTGTCCAGGCATTATTGCTTATTGCGCTTATTGCCAGCTTTGCGTGGGAGAAATATTTGTCAGCCAGCGCATGGCAGGAAAACGATCTCGTCCATATGCTCGCCATCCAGAAACAAACGTACATCGTTTCTTCAGGAATACCGGTTCTGCCGAGCCCAAGAGACCGGTCGAGTATGCTAAAAATTATCAACTGGATTAACTGGCAGTATGAATCGGCTTTTACAGCCAAAGCAGGCGTGCTTCACCTGCCTGTTACAGGGCGGAAACAACTCTGGCAAAAGCGCAAAACTGAATTGAACCTTTTAATACAATCCTGCGGCTGGACGCCAGGAGAGAGAGAATATCTGCTCAGGCAGGGCGTCTCCTATTTGCATTATTATCTATCCATCAAACGGTGAGGATTTGATATGAATAAAAAAATGAACACCACCTTGTCCGTCCTGCTCCTGACGCTGTGGATAGCCGGATGCCGTGAAATCAAGACCACTACCACCATTTATGAAGACGGACGCATCGAACGAAAGATCGCTATCGAGGGGGATTCGGACAAACTCCAGGAGAGTGCCTTCCCCTTTCCCATAGATTCAACCTGGTCCAGACAGCGCACCCATCAAGCACAAGACAGCACTAAAACAGTGACAACATGGTCCCGGCAGTTCTCCGGAATCGCCGAACTGCAAGCGTGCTATAAGGCCATCACGCATCCAGCCCTTCGGGTTAAAGTGGATATCAAGAGCGAACGCAAATTTCGCTGGTTCTACACCTATTGGCAATATAGCGAAACCTATCACGCTTACAATGTCCACTACTTGAAACCCGTCTCGGACTATCTCAGTGCGGATGAATTGCTGTTCTGGATCAACAAGCCCGACAGCAGCGACGAGGTTGAAAAAAAAATGGATCAATGGATGATGGACAACATGTTCGCAGAATTCTATCAAACCCTGCAGCATCAGGTCCGGCGCTTGAATGATCCGCGCCTTGATATTCAGCTGCTGGATGCGCATAAATCCGAACTTTATCATGCGCTGATGGATTCATCCTCAGAGGCCGATGAGGTCGATGAGATACTGGCGGTGTGCCAGCAAATCTATGGTTCGGATGTGTTAAACGCCGCGCGTGTTGCCATCGACAGCAGCTTGATTTCGCTGGAAAAGCATCTGGAATTTGAAACCGATTTATCTTTAAACAGTTATACCAACACGGTGCTCCTGCCCGGTCAGCTGTGGGCGAGCAACGGCCAGATCGTCGAGCAAGGTCAGGTTACCTGGAACCTCACCTCGCGCAATTTTCAATTTGAGGATTTTTCCATGTGGGCGCGGAGCCGTAAAGCCAATATTGGTCTGACGATCTTGTCTGCTCTCATGGCCATCTTACTTGCTGCGGGGTTGATCATCGCGCATATCAAGTCCAGAAATGTGAATCCCTGAGCGGTGGTCGCTCAGCTGGCCGCCTTTGCCGCTGCAATAAAAGCGCAGCACCTTTGGCCTCCGCGAAAGAAACGTCAAGAAACGGAAAGCCGGCTTGTGATCATGGCGATGTTGACGCGTCTGCAGGAAAATAGTCCGGGTTGATTCCCGCCGTTTTCCAGTGCTGCCCAATTTTTACGGTCAGCGATGTCGCCTGCTTGCATGCCGTAGTGCAATATGCTTGATTTTCAGGATTTGATTGCCTGATTTTCCAGCAAACAGGAGAGTGATGGGGTCAAAATAGCCGGAAATTCCCCTGGATGAAAAGGGATCCTTTTGGATCACTATTCCTATTATTTTCGCAGCTATGCCGTCCGCAGCTTTCGCGGCCTCCTCTAGCTCCAGTCCGCCCAATTAGCAGAGTTCACCCGGCCGCAGGGACGCCAAAGACGGCCTCATTGTTTCCTGTGCAAGGAGGTTCATCATGCGGATTGTTTTCCGATGTTTGACCATCCTGACGCTCGTTTTTCTGGCCGCAACGCCTATTTTTTCATCCGCGGCGGCACCCCTGAACGAATCCGCAACACCATCCATTGCCTTTACCCCCCTGCGGCTGGAAGCGGAGAGCGGGCAATACGAGGAGATGACCCTGCTCGCCGATACCAGGGCCTCTTGCGCATGGGCGAGAAAGATGTAATCAGCGCAGATATTGATGACGCACTCATTCTCCCCCCAGAGAAACGGCCAGTCCTCCTTGTTCTCCAGAAAATCGGGTTTGAGCAGGAGCACGCCGGGGACGACCCCGCCGGCGATGAAGGAGTAATCCGCCCGGTTGATGCCATAGGTCACCTTCTTCGAGCGGGTGCCGACCCCCGCCACAAAGGAGAGGTCGGAATAGGGATGGCAGCCGAAGATATAGTTCAGCCCTTTGAAAACCTGCTCCCGGCCTATCAGCTCTGGAAACGACCGGTGCAGGAAATAGTTGGCCGTGGCCCAGGTGATGACCTCACTGTTGCCGGCCCAGCCGCGCGTGCCGATGGGAACGCCATAGGGATTCTCCCTGGCGAGCTTCTCCAGCGGTCATCCAGGGTTCCGCTGCTGAGGCCGTCCGACTCGTAAGGCTTTAAGCGTCTGGTCGATGAAGGTTTGATCGCGGCTGACGCCGAACTGCTCCCAGGCCTCCGCCAGGGTTTTCACTACCGAGGTATGGTGCCCGGTTTCGATGTCGAAATCTCCGGCATCGAACCAGCCGCCGCTTCCAGCCGGAGATCACATTGGGCTCGAGGCGCCATTCCACCACGCTCCCGCTCTTGCCGGCGCCGATCCGGCGATCACCGCGGCCGAAAGATCCGGACATAAACAAGGTGCAAAATAATTGGCAATTTTCAAATATTTTCAGGTTTTTCTGCAACTAGTAAAGGGCTTCATAAAACGATTCCCGCTGACTGCCCCCATTTTCCCGTTGCTATTGAAAATGACAATTTATATATTATGTCATAATTTGGCTGGTTGAGTCAAGTTTTGACAAATAAAGGGCATGGAATGCAGCTGCAAATCCGGGATATCTGCAAGCTCCTCAACGTCTCCGAGCGCACCGTCTACCGCTGGATCAAGAGCGGGGCCATCCCCCATTACAAGCTCAACGAGCAGTATCGCTTTAACCGCGTCGAAATTCTCGAGTGGGCGACGGCGCAAAAGATGACGGTCTCACCGGAGATCTTTGCCGAGCCCGAGAGCGGCGACCTGCCGGCACTTTCCGCCGCCATCGAGGCGGGGGGGATCCATTACCGCGTCAGCGGCAGGGACAAGGAGAGCGTGCTGCGCTCGATCGTGCGGCAGATGCGCCTGCCGGAGGGAGTGGATGTCGATTTCCTCCTTCAGGTGCTGCTGGCGCGCGAATCCCTGGGCTCGACGGCGATCGGCGACGGCATCGCCATTCCCCATCCCCGCAGTCCCATTGTCCTGCATGTCTCCCGGCCGATCATCTCGCTCTCCTTTCTCGAGACCCCGATCGATTTCGAGGCCCCCGATGGCAAGCCGGTCGGCATCATCTTCACCATCGTCAGTCCGACCATCCGCGCCCACCTGCATCTGCTCTCGCGCCTCTCCTACGCCCTCAAGGATGACTCCTGGCGGCGGATCCTGGCCGCGCCCGGTGTGCGCGAGGAGATCATCGACCTCCTGAAGCGGATCGAACCGGGCTTTGGCAGGGCGGCCGGATGAATCCCCAGCTGACCTGCTTTTTCATCGCCCTGCTCCTTCTGCTCTGCGGAGGCGCGGCCGCCTGGCTGCTGCACCGCCGGGAAGCCCTGGCGCGGCGGCTCGCGGCCGCCAGCGTGATCGCCGCGGGGGCATTCGGTATGGTCCCGGCTATAAGTGTGCTCGCTTCCGGTGAGAGCCTGCTCTACGAGCGGGCGGCCTCGATCCCTGCGCTCTCCTTCTCCCTGATGATCGACCCCCTGGCGGCTTTTTTCCTGGTGATCATTTTTTTCATCTCCGCCATGACCGCGCTTTACGGCGCCGGTTATCTCCGCGCCGAAGGCAGCCCCGCAGCCCGCGGCCGCTCCTTTTTCTTTTTCAACCTTCTCGTCCTCGGCATGGCTCTGGTTGCGGCCGCGGCCAACGGCATGCTCTTCATCATCGCCTGGGAGATCATGTCGATGGCCGCATTCTTCCTCGTCACCTTCGAGGATGAGCGGCTGCAGACGCGGAGCGCCGGCCTGATCTATCTGATCGCCGCCCACATCGGCGTCGTCCTGCTCTTTTTCATGTTCTGGCTGCTGGCCGGAGCGGGCACGGGCTCGCTTGATTTCAGCCAGTTCGCCGGGGCCGCTCTGGCCGGATCAAAGCTCAAAAGCCTGATCTTCCTGCTCAGCATCGCCGGTTTCGGCGCCAAGGCGGGATTCCTTCCCCTGCATGTCTGGCTGCCGGAGGCCCATCCGGCCGCACCGAGCCACGTCTCCGCGCTCATGTCCGGCGTGATGATCAAAATGGGGCTGTACGGGATCCTGCGCACCCTCACCTGGCTGGGAACCCCCCCGCTGTGGTGGGGCACCCTGCTGGTGGTTATCGGACTGGTGAGCGGCCTGCTGGGTGTGCTCTATGCCCTCGCCCAGCACGACCTCAAGCGGCTGCTCGCCTACCACAGCGTCGAGAACATCGGCATCATGGCCATCGGCCTCGGGCTGGGACTGCTCGGCCTCCATCTGCAGGAGAATACCCTCGCGGTGCTGGGTTTCGGCGGCTGCTTGCTGCACATTCTCAACCACTCGATTTTCAAGAGCCTGCTCTTCATGGGGGCCGGCGCGGTGAAGCAGCAGTGCCACACCCTGGAGATCGACCGCCTCGGCGGGCTGCAGAAGCGCATGCCATTCACTGCCGCGACCTTTCTCATCGGCGCCGCAGCCATCTCCGGGCTGCCCCTGCTCAACGGCTTTGTCAGCGAATTCATGATCTATTTCGCCTCATTCTCGGCCGTGACTTCCGCGCCCAAAGGGACCACCGCTCTGCCGCTGCTGAGCCTGCTGGGCCTGGCCGCGATCGGTGCCCTGGCTGTCGCCTGCTTCACCAAGGCGGCCGGCGTGGTTTTTCTTGGCGAGGGGCGCACTCAGGCCGGCGAACGCGGACAGGAGGCCTCCGCTGTCATGCTCCTGCCGATGCTCCTGCTGGCCGCTCTCTGCGTGGTGGCGGGTGTCGCGCCGCTGCTGCTCCTGCCCCTGCTGCGGCCGGCGATCGCGGCGGCGGCGAATCTGCCGGCCGCCGTCATCAGCACGGAAATGGCCGCGCTGGTCGAGCCTTTCACAGCGGTAACAGTAATCGCCGCCGGCGGCGCTGCGCTTTTTATTCTGCTCGCGCTCTGGCGTCGCCGGATTCTGGCGACGCGAGGCCTCCAACGCTCCGGCACCTGGGACTGCGGCTACAGCCAGCCCTCCGCGCGCATGCAGTATACCGCCTCCTCCTTTGTCCAGCCCCTGATCGACCAGAACAAGTGGATTCTACGCAGCAGGGTGGAGGAGGTGCCGCCGGAAGGATATTTCCCGGAGGGTGCGCGCTATCACTCGCATACGCCGGATCTCTTTCTCGATAAATTCTGGCGGCCGCTGCTGGCGGCGATCGCCTGGCTCTTCCACCAGCTGCAGTGGATGCAGCGCGGCCGCATCTCGCTTTATATTCTCTACATCGCCGTCGTCCTGCTCGCGCTGCTCTTCTGGTTCGGAGGGCTGCGATGAGGTTTTCCGCCCTGATCTTTTTTCTGCTCTCGCTGCTGGCCGCCCCGCTGTTGACCGGATGGATCGTCCGCGTCAAGGCCCTTTTCGCCGGGCGCCGCGGCGCGCCGGTCACCCAGCTCTACCGGGATCTCTTCCGGCTGCTGCGCAAGGGTGCGGTCTACAGCCGCAGCACGAGTCCGCTTTTCTGGCTGGCGCCGATGATCACGCTGGCTGCGACGGTCGCCGCTCTCGCTCTGCTGCCCCTGCCCGGCTATGCCGCTCTGATCGCCTTTCCCGGTGACCTGATCCTGTTCGCCTATCTCTTCGCCCTCGGGCGTTTTTTCACGATCCTGGCGGCGCTCGACACCGCCTCGGCCTTTGAAGGCATGGGTGCCAGCCGCGAGGCGTGGTATGCCATCTTCGCCGAGCTCATCCTCTTTCTGGGGCTGGCAACTCTGGTCCGCTTTACCAATTCGCTCTCGCTCTCGCAGATCTTTGAGAGCCGCGCCGTGACCATCGAGTACGCCGACAGTCCGGCCCTCGCCCTGCTGCTGGTCAGTCTCTTTGTCGCCATGCTGGCGGAGAACAGCCGCATCCCCGTCGACGATCCGGCCACCCACCTCGAGCTGACCATGATCCATGAGGTGATGGTGCTGGACCACAGCGGCCCCGATTTCGCCTTTATTCTGTACGGTGCGGCGCTCAAGCTGTGGATCTGGGCGATGTTCCTCACCCTGGTGATCATCTCCTCCTTTCCTTCGCCCAACTCGCTGCGGCCGCTGATCGCGGCGGGCGTTCTTTTCATCATAGCCACCGCCATCGGCATCGTTGAATCGGTGATGGCGCGCCTGCGGCTCGAGCGAGTGCCGCAGATGCTGATGGGCGCCGGTGCCCTTGGCCTGCTCAGTTACATCATCCTGGGATAACGCATGCAAACCGTGATCGATATCATTCTGCTGCTGGTGCTCCTGAGTGACCTCTACCTCCTGAGCCTGACCCGTCTGGGCGCGGCCATCCGGGTCATGGCCTTTCAGGGAGTGCTGCTCGCCCTGCTGCCTTTCATCTCGGCCGGAGGCATTCTCTCCCTGCATGGGGTGATCATCGGTTTCAGCAGCCTGGCGATCAAGGCCATCCTCATCCCCCGCTTTCTCTCGCACGCCGCCCGCGAGGTGCGCACCGGACTGGAGATCGATTCCTACATCCCCTACGGGGCGGCGCTGGTGGCCGGCATGGGCGTGGTGCTGGTCTCATTCTGGGTCGCGCGCAAGTTCGCCCTGCCGGTGACGGTCTCCTCGCGCCTGTGGATTCCGGTCTCCCTGGCGGCGGTGATGATCGGCCTGCTCATGCTCATCATCCGCAAAAAGGCGATCACGCAGGTGATCGGCTATCTGGTGCTGGAGAACGGCATCTACATCCTCGGCCTCTCCCTGGCCGCGCAGATGCCCTTTCTGGTCGAGCTGGGTGTACTCCTCGACGTTTTCGCCGGCGTTTTCATCATGGGCATCACCATGAATCACATCAAGAACTATTTTGATGACCTGGATGTGGACAATCTGACCATTCTGAAGGATTAGCTGTGATCGCGGCGGTAATCATTATCCCAATTCTTTTCAGCGCTGCGGCCTGGCTGGTCTCCGGCAGCCGGCTGCGCCGGCGTTTGTGGCTGATCTGCTCGCTGCTTCATCTCGGCACGGTGATCGCCCTGGCGGCGCAGACGCCGCCGCCGATTCTCGGCGGCTGGCTGGCGGTCGATGCGCTGGGACTGCTCTTCCTCGGCATTGTCTCGCTCCTCTTTCTGGTCAGCGCCGCCTACGGGCAGGCCTGGCTCTCCATGATCGCCGCCGCGGAGCCGCACGGGGCCAGGGACCCGGAACGGGTCTTCATCACCTGCATGCTGCTCTTTCTGGCGACCATGTCGCTGGTGGTTCTCTCGCACCATCTCGGACTGCTGTGGGTGGCGGTCGAGGCGACCACCCTGGCGAGCGCGCCGCTGATCTTTTTCCACCGCACTGTCAATTCTCTTGAAGCGACCTGGAAGTACCTTCTGATCTGCTCGGTGGGCATTGCGCTGGCTCTCTTCGGCACTTTTTTCCTCGGCGCTGCGGCTTCGGCCGGCGGACAGGAGGGATCGCTGCTGCTCGATGCGCTGGTCCGGCGGGGCGCAGCGCTGGATGCGCGGCTGACGCGCATCGCTTTCATCTTTCTCCTCGTCGGCTATGGCACCAAGATGGGGCTCGCTCCGATGCACACCTGGCTGCCGGACGCTCACAGCCAGGCCCCCTCGGCGGTTTCGTCGCTGCTCTCCGGCGTCCTGCTCAACTGCGCCTTCCTGGCCATTCTGCGCGCCTACCAGATCTGCGTCGCTGCCGGCCAGGCCGATTTTGCCCGTAATATCCTGCTCATCTTCGGACTGGTCTCCATGCTGCTGGCGGCGGTCTTTATTCTCAATCAGCCAGACTACAAGCGGCTGCTCGCCTATTCGAGCGTCGAGCATATGGGTATCCTCGCCTTCGGGATCGGACTGGGGCCGGCGGGTTTTTATTTCGCCCTCTTTCACGCCCTCAACCATTCGCTCAGCAAAAGCGGCCTCTTTCTGACCGCCGGCAATATCCTCACCCTCTTCAAATCCAAGGCGATCGGCGAGGTCAGGGGGCTCGGGCGCAGCCATCCGCAGATCGGTTGGGCCTGGATCGTCGGCTTTCTGGCCATCTCCGGGACGCCGCTCTTCGGTCTTTTCATCAGCGAGTTCAATCTCCTCGGGGTTGCGGTCATGCAGCACCGCCTGGTCATCGCGGTGATCTATCTCTTTCTGCTGACGGCGGTCTTTGTCGGCATGGCTGCCGCCTTTTTCCCGATGGTGCAGGGCGCCGCTGCGGATGCGCCGCGGGAAAAACTCCCGGCCCTCCTCCGGCTGCTGCCGCTGCTGCTTTTCATGCTCACTTTTCTGCTCGGCGTGTACATTCCCGGCGGGCTGGACCGTCTGCTCAGGATGGGCGCTGCCGCCCTGGGAGGCGGGCAATGAACCGGCGCGGTTTGCTCCCTTTTCACAATGGTGAGCCGCTCGAATGGTCCGCCCTGGCTGCGCTGCCCATCGGCCGTTTTCGCGATACTGTTGTCGAGGAGGTCGCCGGCGGCCGGCGCCTGGCGGCTTTTTTCGGCTTGCGGGAAAATCGCCGCCGCGTCAGACTGATCGCCGTGCTCGCCGATGATCAGAACGGCGTGCTCTACGCGCTGCGCGCCGGGGTCGAGGATTCTTTCCCCGCGCTGACGCCCGCATGCCCCCAGGCCCATCTCTTCGAGCGCGAAATCCATGAACAGCTCGGTGTGCGGCCGGAGGGCCATCCCTGGCTCAAACCGCTCCGATTTACGCCGGCCGACTATCCCGGCGCGGAGCCGTCTGCGCCTCCCCTGATCGGCGAGACCGATTTCTTCGCCATGAGCGGAGAGGAACTCCACGAGGTGGCGGTCGGGCCGGTCCATGCCGGGGTGATCGAGCCGGGCCATTTCCGATTCCAGTGCCACGGCGAGAAGGTCTATCATCTCGAGATCTCCCTGGGCTATCAGCACCGCGGCATCGAAAAGGCGCTGGCCGGAGGGCCGCATTCGCGCACCCTTTATCAGATGGAGGCGGCGGCCGGCGACACCACCATCGGCCATGCCCTGGCCTATGCGACGGCCCTGGAAGCTCTCAACGGCACGCGGGTGCCGGCACGGGCGCAGGCCATCCGCGGCATCGCCCTCGAGCTGGAGCGGCTGGCCAACCATATCGGCGACCTCGGCGCTCTGGCCGGGGATGTCGGCTTTCTGCCGACCTCGGCCCAGTGCGGCGCCATCCGCGGTGATTTCCTCAACATGACCGCACTTTTATGCGGCAGCCGTCTCGGCCGCGGAGTGGTCAAGACCGGCGGTGTGGCCTTCGACCTCGAGCCCGAACGGACGGCCGAACTCTCCCGCCGCCTGCAGAAAGGGCTGGACGATGTAACCCGTGCCGTGGAGCTGCTCTGGGACTCCTCCTCGGTGCTGTCGCGCTTTGAATCCACCGGGGCGCTCAGCCGCCGGCAGGCTGTCGAACTCGGCCTGGTCGGGCCGGCCGCTCGCGCCGCGGGCGTTTTTCAGGATGTCCGCCACGATTTCCCGGGCGGCATCTATGCCCTTTTTCACATCCCGGTCTCGACCATGGAGGCGGGCGACGTCTACAGCCGAGCCTTTGTGCGCTGGCTGGAGATCGAGCGGTCGATTGAATTCATCCTGGAGCTGCTCGCCGCACTGCCGGCGGGCGAGATCAGCATGGAGCCGGCGCGCAAGCCGGCGGCCAACCGCTTTGTCGTCTCTCTCTGCGAAGGCTGGCGCGGCGAGATCTGCCATGCGGCGGTGACCGACAGCCGGGGCCGGCTGGCCCGCTGCAAGATCGTCGATCCCTCATTCCATAACTGGCCCGGGCTGGCGCTCTCTCTGCGCGGCCAGGCGATCTCTGATTTTCCGCTGTGCAACAAGAGCTTCAACCTCTCCTACTGCGGTTTTGATCTGTAAAGAGGAACACCATGTCCAGCATCATTACATCGCGTCTCCACCAGGGCCTGCGGACCATCCCCTTCCCGCCGGAAAAGTGCATCGTCTCCGACCGCCTCCGCGGCGCCCCGCTGCTCTCCTCGGCGCCCTGCCCAGGCGACTGCCGCGCCTGCCTGCAGGCCTGTCCGGTCGAGGCGCTGTCCCACGATGCGGAGGGCGTACTGCAGCTCGATCTGGGGCGCTGCCTCTTCTGCGGGGCGTGCCGCGACGCATGCCCGCATGGCGCCATCGAATTCACCACGGATTACCGGCTGGCCGTTTCGCGCAGAGAGGATCTGAAAATGCGGGGGGGGGAGATCAGGCTGGCAAGTGTGTTGGCGGAGGAGATACGCCGGATTTTCGGCCGTTCGCTCAAGGTGCGCCAGGTCAGCGCCGGCGGCTGCAACGGCTGTGAAGTGGATATCAACGTGCTCAGTACGACGGTATATGATCTCGGGCGCTTCGGCATCCAGATCGTCGCCTCGCCGCGCCACGCCGATGCCCTGCTGGTCACCGGACCGGTGAGCGAGAATATGCGCCTCGCTCTGCTGAAGACCTGGGAGGCGACACCCGCGCCGAAACTGGTCGTCGCGGTGGGCTCCTGCGCCATCAGCGGCGGGCCCTTTGCCGGGCATGAGGCCGTGCACAACGGGGTGGAGACCCTGCTGCCGGTCGATCTCTTCATTCCCGGCTGCCCTCCCCATCCGCTGACGATTCTGGACGGTTTGCTGCGGTTGCTGAAAAAGCGCCATGCCTGAAAGCAGCCACTGAGCTTGTCAGCCGGCAGTGCGGCTTTTGCTGAAATACTGTAATTGACCCAGACGCCCTGCTCCCCCTGTTTGGCCTGCCCGGGCAGGTCGCTCCCCGACTTTCCCGCCTCTTATTTCACCACCACCAGTTTGATCGTTTTGTTCACTCCATCCGCCTTGAGCCGGCAGAAGAGAATCCCGCTTGGCAGATCATCCGCGTTGACGAGCAGGGCATGATTTCCGCTCTCCAGCTCTCCGTCGAGAAGGGTTTTTACGCGCTGCCCCATGGCATTATAGAGCCGCAGGGTGACCCGGCCGGAGCGGGGGAGCCCGAAATGGAGCTGCGCTGATGCATTGAAGGGGTTGGGCCAGGCCTGCAGCGTGAACTCCCTCTCCTGCGCGCGCTGCTGGACCAGGTTGGCCGTGCGGTTGGCCGTGCCGGGCGTCGGCGCCATGGTCTGCCAGGCACCGTGACCGTCGGGATAGCGGCCAAGGCTGAGATTTGTGGTCTGGGGTCCGAAGGAGAGCGAATCGAGGATGGTGAGGCCGTCGCGGTCGACCAGGGCGAGGAACTCGCCGCCGGCGCTCAGCTTGAAATTGGCATGAAGGCTGCCCTGCTCCTGCTCTTCGTCGCACCAGATGACCAGCCAGGTGCCGGGAGCAAGCTCCGGGATGGTCTGGGCTATGCGCCATTTATTCAGGCGGTCGCGCTTGTCGGTCAGATAGAGCCCGGCGAGAGCGGCCGGTTCGCTGCCTGAGTTGAAGATCTCGAGCCAGTCGTCGTGGTCACCGGCCTCGTCGGCCGCGGCGGTGCTGTTGTCGGCCATCAGCTCGTTGAGGCGCAGGGTGCTGTTATGGCCGCCGGTTGTTTTCACCGCGAGGGCTTTTCTCAGAGGAAAAATCCGGGCCTGGTCCAGCGAATCCACGGCCTCAATGCGCAGCGTTCCGTCCGCACCGGCCGGCAGGGGCGGGAGCACGCCGAGCCAGCGGTCCGCTTCCTCCACCTTTTTCGTACCCGGCACAGGCCGGCGCTGCATGGGCAGGGCCGTGGCGGATGAGGCTCCTGCCGGGGTGAAAAGGAGCGTCACCCGCTGCAGCCCGGCGCCGGCGAAACAGGCGGCGGCGACATGGATCGAATCACCCGCCGCGGGATGCGGTGGATCGAGATCGATCCGGTAGACCGTCGGCGCCGCCCGGTGACTGCGCAGCTGGCCGGGCAGGCTGGCGCTGCGGCGGTTGATGAACTGTTTCAGACCGAATTTGACATGCTGGTTCTGATAGTCACCCGCGGAGTAGGAGCCGTTGAAATCGGCCATATCAAAGCCGTAATCCCGGGTGCGGAAAGAATCCGCCTCGGCGGCCGGTGTGATCAGCGTTTTGAGCCGGTCGATCCGCTCTTCCCACCGCGGCAGCCTGAAAACCGAGTTCAGATAAAAGTCCAGAAAATGGCTATAGAGATCCCGCCAGGCCGGCACGACCAGCAGCCGCTCAGCCAGGGGACGGGCGCCATCCGCGACCTTGGGAAAGGTATAAGGATCCGCCTGACTCCAGTCCGTGCCGAACCAGTCGATGCCGAAGGTGTTGTCATAATCGTAGGGGATCAGGGTGAAGCGGCCGGAAGCCGGCTCACAATAGAGGTAGTAATTGTTCATCAGCGCGCGATAGTCGTCCCAGCTGCCCACGAGCACGTTTATGGCGAGGTACTGCAGCACGCCCGGCACATCGAGAAGGTCTTCGAGTGAATCGGGCAGGGCGGCGGCCGGCGTCATGTTCAGAACGCGGATGAAGCGTACGAGCGCACTGAAATCGCCACTCTCCTCGTTGGTGGTCAGCTCGTAGGCCGGGCGGCCGCCGCTCTCCAGATTCCTGTAGGTGAGGGGATCCTCGCCCCGGTAACGCAGGTCGGCCGGATAGAGGCATTTCCAGAGATTGCCGCTGTCGTCGGCAAAGTGCTTGCTGATGAATTCGTCATCCATATGCTCTACCGAGATGTAGAGCCCGTGATAGCGGCCGTTGATGTAAAGCCGGACGTGGCTGGCCCGCGAGGCCGCCCGGCCGATATCGCGGTAAAGATCGAAGCAGAGCTTGCTGCGGATGATGGAGGGGTCGTTGTGCTCGCCGTTGAGGTTCAGCTTGTCGAGGCCGTGGAACTCCCTTCCCCGGACAAATGTGTTGAAGGAGACCTTGAACGATTTCTTGGCCGCTTCCCGCGAGGTGTTGCCGCGCACCCGGAATCCGACGGAATCGACGCTCTCGTCGATGTAGCGGTTTTGGAAGTGGAAGCGGGCATAGTGCTCACTGTCGCTTTCGGCATGGGTGAGGATCCAGTCGAGCGCGGCGGGAGCGATGGTGATATCGATGCGCGCCAGTCCGGCATCGTCATAGACTATCCAGCTGTCATCGGACTGGCTGAGGAGCAGGGCCGGCAGGAGCAGAGCGAAACAGAGCAGTTTTTTTGACAAGTACTTCCTCTTTCAGTTTGTGCACCGGGGATTGAAATGGGCTCATCAATTTACTCCCCGTGCAAATTAACCATTCAGGAGGCGATAAGCAAGTACGAATTCGCGGCAGGGCGGCTGCCGGCTGGCGAGAGTCGATCAAACCGGCCCGGCGCAGGGGAGCCGGGCGTCTGACCGTCGGGATCCGGCGATCGCCGGACGACGTGCGCAGAGCAGCGCGCAAGGCGGCCGCACAGCTGTAACATTGGCGGGTCTTTTACAGTATATGGTATAGGCCTGACCACTGCTTCTGGTGGCACCGGATTATCGTCAGGCTGCAGTTATACACCAGGTCTCGAAAAAACAGAGAAAGATCAAGGGACGACCATGTCTGTTGCAGCGGCTAAACGGGAATCTCCTCTCGCCGGTCTTCTCTCCGGTAAAATGGGCGAGATGCAGGTCAGGGTTGACGACTTGACCCGAAAGTATGCCCGGCTCTGGCTCGAGACGCCGGCAACCTTTCCCGATTTGGGCTCCGGCTGCAGCCGAGATCAGAAGCGGGAGCTGGAACGGGAGGTGACGCTGCTGCTTGATCGAATCGAACAGAGCCGGCAGCAGGGCGCCCTCGACCGGGCGAAATTGCAGGAAACCATGCAGCAGGCCGGCGGCGGGATCGAGGAGCTGTGCGGCCGGGCCGGCCTCTATTTTGATCCTTCGTTCACGGCCGGATTCGAACGCGCCACCAGGGAATTCTTGCGCAAGGTGAAGGCCTTCGACGCCGGAATCGCGCCTGAAAGCATCTACCAGGCCATGCGCAACATCTGGATTGCGAATTCGCTGCAGGCGCTGATGGAACGGGAGATGGACTGCCCCGATCCGGTCTTCGCCTACAGCATGCTCTACCCCTATTCCGACAATGTCAATGACGATCCCGGCTTGTCCTTTGCCGGTAAATGTGAGCTGAACGATCATTTCCGGAGATGGCTGGAGGGGGAGGAGGCCGCGCCCCGGAACGCGACCGAACAAAAGATCCATGCCCTCGTCCAACTCATCGAGGGTACGTTCGCGCGCTCGCGCCATCCGGCTGTTTTTCAAAGCTTGCTCGCCATCTTCAATGCCCAGGTCAAAAGCCTGATCCAGCAAAAGCACCAGCACGCCGGCGGCGCATCGAGAATCCTCGAGATCAGTGTCGAAAAAGGAGGAACCTCGGTGCTGGCGGACGGCTATCTGATCGAGGGCGCTCTGGATGAAGAGTTTGCGGAATTTTGTTTCGGCTACGGGGTCTTTCTGCAATTTGCGGATGATCTGCAGGATGTGGCGGACGATCTGGCCAATGGCCATCAGACCCTCTATTCGCAAATCGCCGAAAAGGCTCCACTCGACGCCCTGGCGAGCCGGCTTTTCAATTTTATGCAGCAGGTCGTCGACCTGCATCTCGCCGGACAGCGCCATCGGCGCTTCCGGGAACTGATCCTGAAAAATTGCTGTTTTATGGTGCAAGAGGCGGTCTGTAAAACCACCCGGTTTTATTCGCCGGGGTATCTGCGCGCGATCGAGCGCCATTTTCCCCTGACCCTGCCTTTTTATTTGCAGGTTAAAAAGCAGCTGAAGAAAATGCTCCTGGAGCAGCGGCCCCAACTGGAGGGATTGGCAGTATGACCACCGGCACCCGCATCATCCGGAGTGGCTGCCTGCTCTTTATGGCAGCACTTTGGGTTGGTGATCCGCCGGCTGCCGGGCAAACGCTTTTCGTGAACGGACGGGTTCACGATGCGAAATCCGGACTGCCCCTGCCCGCGGCCAACGTGCAGGTGATCGGCACCGTCTCCGGTACAATCACCAACAGCGATGGCGGTTTTCGCCTTCAGGTCACGCCGCCGGCCAGACTGCGCGTTAGCTATATCGGTTATAACAGTCAGTCGTTTGCCGTCGAGGCTGCTGATGTGGACAGCCTCGACATCAGACTGGTTCCTGCGGTGATCGACATGGGCCAGCTGACGATCACGGCCAGAAATCCGGCCTACGCGATCATGGAAAAAGTGTTCGCCCGCAAGCGGGCGATGCAGGAAAAAATCCGCACTTTCAGCGCCCGTGCTTATCATCGGCTCAATGTCCGCAACGACTCGTCCGTAGTCGTAATCGTCGAAAATGTTTCGCGGCTCTACTGGCAGGCGGGACGCGGCAGCCGGGAGGTTTTTGGTGAACTCAAACAGACCACCAATCTTCCCACCCTGCGCCAGGGCATCGGCGTCAGCGACATTCCCAATTTTTACGATGACGATATTCCCGTCGGCGGCTATACCTTCGTCGGTCCCACCCATCCTCAAGCTTTCGATTTTTACAATTTCTCTCTTTCCGGCCGCCACGCCATGGATGGCCGCATTATCTACGAGATCCACATCGCTCCGAAAGGCCGGCTGCAGCCCCTGTTCGAGGGCGAGATCGCGATCCAGGATTCAACCTTCGCCCTGATCGCCGTGGAACTCGCCGGCTCGGGCATGGCCCGCCAGATGATATTGCAGCGATACCAGGTGCATCTCGAGCAGCAGTTCCGCGAGATCTCCCCCGGCATCTGGCTGCCCGCTGACTGGCATGAGCAGGGGACCCTCAACGTCGGCATGACCGGGCTCCAGTTTCCCGCCATCCACTATCGCCGCCTGGCCAGCCTCGATGATCATCAGCTCAATGTCCCCGTTCCGGACTCCCTCTTTCGTCTGGAACGCTATGAGAGCCCGCGTGACACCGCTCTGCTCTTCACAGAGCGCGGCGTGCCGCTCTCCTTTGAGGAGAACTGGGCCTATGAACATATCGACAGCTCCATGACCCTGCTGAAAGCCTTCAAGCCGACGGGATTCATCGCCAGAATGGCCAAACTGGATGTGCGCGCCAATGACCAGAGTCTGACTGAAAGTGACACGACTGGAGGGAAAAAGGGCGGAAGCGGTGCCGGCGGCCGGTTCCTGCTGCTGCACAAGCCGGCGGTGTGGTTCAACCGCGTCGATGCCCTGCACCTGGGCTGGAACAGCAGTCTGAGCCGGGGAGCGTGGAAGCTGAACGGAGGTGCGGCCTACAACACCGGACCCGGACGCTGGGGCTGGCAGGCCGGGCTGGCGCACACCGGGAGCCGGGGTGGACTGGAAGCCGCCTGGTCCGATGAGACGCGGCCGCTTGCGGCGGCAGAGAATTATCCGCTGCTCTTCAATTCCGTGCCGCTGCTGCTGGGGTACCGGGATTATTATGATTATTACCGTGCCCGCGGCTGGCGCGGCAGCCTCATGCTGAACAGCCGGAAACAGCATCTGGCCGGAAAACTCTCCCTGCTGCGCGAGATTCATGACTCCGTGATAAAAACGAGCGATTTCGATCTGGTCCGGCGCAAGGAGCCGCAGCGCGCCAATCCCGCCATCAGCGCGGGCACGGTGGCAGCCCTGGCCGTGCGGCTCGATTGGGGCCAGGCGGAACCTGATCTGTTCAGCGGAGCAAAGGGGATTCGCCTGGAATATGAGCGCGGGCTGGAGGATTTTATCGGGGGAGAGTACGGCTATAGTCTCTTTCGCCTCAGGGCCGGCACGCGACTGGAGACCTTCTTGCGCCGGCAGATGGTGCCCGCGGCACTCGACCTCCATCTCATCGCCGGCGCAGCCACGGCGAACGCGCCCGTGCAGCGGCTCGCCGGTCTGCCGGGTGCGCTGGGGCTCTGGAGCCCCTTTGGCTCTTTTCATACCCTGCGCGGCGGCTCCCTCTATGGGGAAAAATACGCCGGACTCTTCTGGGAGCACAGTTTTCGCGCCTGGCCATTCGATGCCCTGGGCTGGCGCTATCCGGGCGAGAAGGGAGTGGGCCTGCTCCTGCATGGCGCACACGGGCGCATCTGGGGAGATGCGTCGGCTGATAAACTCGACTTGCACGAACTGGGCATTTCGCTGAGCGGATTGTTCTCCTACGTGCGCGTGGATGTGACCCGGCGTCTGGGCACGCCGGGGTTCTGGTGCACGGGCTTGAGCGTCGCCAAATTTTTCTGATTTGAACGGCTGCAGAACTGCACGGAAGGAGATGAATCGATGGCGGTTTGAGGCATGACGCCGGGTATTATTTTTCCGGTGCTGGCCGCTTTTGCGGGCTCGGCGTGCTGACGATTTTTACCGCCTGCAGGGTGGGCGGCTGGTTCTACGGCATCAGCGGCTGGCACGCCCTGGCGCAGGCCTTTTATGCAAAGATCGGAGCGGTTATTTCACCTGCTCGAGTTCCGGCTCGATCGCCGGGGGAATGGTCACCCCCTTCAGCGCCGCACCGACATCTTTCAGCCCATGCCCGGTGATGAGCAGGACGATCTGAGCCGCCGGATCGATGCGGGGATCATCCTGTAGTTTCAGCAGGGCCGCCGCGGTTGCGGCCGCCGCCGGCTCGGCAAAGATGCCTGTGCTCTCCGCAAGTTTTTTCTGCCCCCCCAAGATCTCTTCATCAGAGACCGTGATCGAAAATCCGCCTGAATCCAGCACCGCCTGCCGCGCCATCGCCGCATTGCTCGGCGCCGAGACCGAGATCGAATCGGCGATCGTGTCCGGCTTTTCCGCGTTGCGGTAGACGCCGGTCTGGAGGTAGCGGTGGATGGCGTCCGATCCCTCCGCCTGCACGGCCACCAGCCGCGGCAGCCGGTCGATCATTCCCGAGGCCTTCAGATCATGGAACGCCTTGTGCACGCCGCTGATGATCACCCCGTCGCCCGCAGGCACGAGGATCACCTCCGGCACACGGCAGCGGTTCTGCTGATATATCTCCAATCCGGCGCTTTTTTTGCCCTCGATGGTGAGGGGATGGTAGGCGGTGTTGCGGTTGAGTCCGCCGTATTTCTGCGTCCAGGCGATCGAGAGCCGGAAGGCATCGTCATAGCTGCCGTTGACGGGGATAACCCTCGCCCCGTGCAGAAGCATCTGGACCAGTTTTGCTTTCGGAGCGGATGCCGGCACAAAGATGATCGCAGATAGCCCCGCCGCGGCGCAGACGGCCGCCAGCGAACTGGCGGCATTGCCGGTCGAGGCGGTGACGATGGTGCGGGCGCCGGTGCGCAAGGCCTCGGCCGCGACCAGAAAGGAGGCGCGGTCCTTGAGCGAGCCGCTCGGGAGCAGGCCGTCGTTCTTGGCCCAGAGGTTGGCAAAGCCGGCGGATCGGCCGAAGCGGACGATCGGTGTGAAGGGGGTTCCGCCTGCGGCGAAGGAGGGAAAATATTTTTCATCCACCGGATTCCAGAGCGACCAGTCGATGGCTTTCCGGTCGACCTTGCGCCGGATGCTTTCATAATCGTACTCAACCCGGAGGACGCCCCGCAGCGGCATCCCCGGCTGCCAGGCGGCCGAACAGGCCGGACAGAGATAGGTCACGGCATCACGGTCATAGCGGCGGCCGCACTCGCTGCAGCAGTAAACGAACGGCGTGCTCATGGGGTGCGCTTCTCACGGGTAGAGCGGCCGGTCTTTTCATTCAGTACGGCCACCAGGGCGGCGTAAAAGGCCGCGGCACCGCTGAGGTGCTCGACGGGACAGGCTTCATTGGCGGCGTGGGCATGGATCTCATTGCCCGGCCCGAGTCCGAGGCAGGGAATGTTGTTCATCCCGGCGATGGCGATGCCGTTGGTGCTGAAGGTCCATTTGTCGATCAACGGAGCCCTGCCGAAAAGTCCCTCGTAGGCCGCGGCTGCCTGCTGCAGCCAGGGTGAGCTTTCCGCGAGCGCCCAGGTGGGATAGTACTTTTCCGTCGGGTAGATTTTCCCGGTATAGGCCGGCTCGGCGTAGGTCAGCACCGTCACTTTGGCATCGGTCACCCCCGCGCGCAGGGCGGCTTCCCGGACCTCCGCAACCGCGCTCTCTTTGGTCTCGCCCTGGGTGAGCCTGCGGTCGAGGTGGAGGGCCGCGCCATCGGGAACGGCGCAGAGCGACGGGGAGGAGGAGCGCGCCTCGGTGACGGTGATGCTGCCCTTGCCGAGGAAGGGATCGCTGCGCAGCCCTCCGTTGAGCTTTTCAATTTCCAGGGCGATGCGGGCGGCCTTGTAGATGGCGTTGTCGCCGCGCTCCGGGGCGGAGCCGTGACAGCTCACGCCGCGGACCTCCACCTCCATCTCCATGCGGCCGCGATGGCCGCGGTAGATGTTCATGTTGGTCGGCTCGGTGATCACCACCAGCTCGGGCCGGATCTTTTCCTCGGCGATCAGATACTGCCAGCACAGACCGTCGCAGTCCTCTTCCATCACCGTGCCGGTGAAGAGGATGGTGAACTGCTCATTCAGCCCTATCTCCTTGATCATTTTTGCCGCATAGACCATGGCGGCCATCCCGCCTTTCTGGTCGACCGTACCGCGGCCCCAGACCTTGCCCTCCCGGACAAAGGGCGTGAAGGGATCAAATGTCCACTGCGCCAGATCGCCGGGATAGACGGTGTCGATATGGGCGTCGAAGGCGATGAGCCGCGGCCCGCTGCCGATGCGGCCGATGATGCTGCCGAGGCCGTCGATGCGCACCTCGTCGAAGCCGGCCTTTATCATCTCCTGCCTGATGACCTGGATGACCTTTTCCTCCACACCCGAATGGGAGGGAGTGGCCACCAAC
>DAOOPF010000029.1:0-26486 GCA_035388125.1 bacterium
CACCGAATTCCGGGTCGACCTCAACGTCGACGGCGATGATAATCCTTCTACCAACCTCGGAGACGTCTTCATCCTTACCGGGCCTGGCCAAATCTTCACCACACCTCCGGGAGTGCCGGGCGGTGCCAAAGATGCAGTCATCTATCTTCCCACCCATGACCCTGACAACAGTGCGCCTCCCATTCCCTATGACACCGATCTGCGCCCCTGGATCTGGCTGGTCGAGGGCGGCGGTCTGCAGATCAGCGGCCAGAGCGTTTCCGGCCCCTGGGGGGTGATCCAGTATCCCTCTGTCTACATTAAATGTGATGACGGCATCACTCCGACGATCCGGCATGCCTACTACTACGATGACGGCAGCGGCAGTTCGCCCGCAGTGACCGGAGCGCATGCGGGCAATCAGACCGCTTTTGACGGCTACATCGACCGCATCGACCTGGAGTGGAGCGAGCCGATGAGTCCCACCAACATCACCGTCAACGACCAGATTTTCGGCGGACTGGGTTCGACCATTCACAGTCTGGAGTCGATCGGAAGCTGGAACATGACCGGCCCCTCCTGGAAGCGTTTCACGCTCTGGGTGCGCTCCAATGCCCCGAACAGCGGCATCACCCCGATCATGACCTACACCAAGCCGCTGAGCCTGACCGACCGTTTCCGCGAGGCGCCGACCGGGCAGTTCCAGTCTTATGCCGAGGATCATCCGCGCGCTCTGACCGACAAGGCGGGTCCGGCGATCATCAGCGCCCATACCAAGCGCGCCATGCGGCGTCAGCCTTTGGCGGCGGCGCTGGCCGACCGGCGCATCGAGGTGACCTTCAGTGAGCCGCTCGATTTTGCCAGTGTGCAGGGCGTCGATTTCACGGTCAACACCACTACGGCCAGCCCCAATCCCATCACCGCCATCATCTCTCCGACGATCTCGTCGACCTCTCCGAGCGCGGTCTATGAGTTTCAGCTCACGACCCCTTATGCGAGCGGTGATGAGGTCGGTTCGATGCAGTTTGTCGCTGACCGCCAGGTCACCGACGTTGTCGCCAACTACAACGGCGAATCGTTGGCAGCGGCGCCGCCCACGGCTCCCTACAACGGCCCCGGGGCGATCATTCCCATCACCGATGGCATCTTTCCGATCATCACCCATGTGCTGACCCACGACGCCATTCTGCCCGGGGATCTGACCACCGGCGGCACCAACGGCTGGGGCTATCTCGACTATGTCGATGTCCTGTTTGACCATGCCATGAACACCGCCCGCGTCAGCACCTCCGGTCTGCAGGTGACCGGGGAGGGCCTCGTCACCATCGGCGGCACAGGCACCTGGGTGGCACCCAACACCCTGCGCGTGATCCTGACGGCGACAACGCCGAAGGTGGCCAACACCGGCCTTCTCCCGCGCGTGACCTATACCAATCCCGGCGATCCCAACGGACTCAACGAGCCGGTGAACCTGGGTCTGGCCGAAGCCCTTTACAGTTCGGACATTACCGTCTCCTCGACCAACGGTCTGGCTGTGCAGATCATCGACAACGCCGGGCCGGCCATCATCCGTGCCCTGACGGCGGGGACCAAGCGCATCCGCCTGGTCTTCAGCGAAAAGGTGAACACGGTGAGCTGGCCAACGACGCCGGCGCCGGGACTGCCGTCACCTCTGTTCAAGTGGTTTGTCGGGACTTCCAATTATGACGTCTCCGGCATTCAGGTCTACTTCACCGGCATGACTCCCTCCCGCAGGGACAGCATCGTCTACCTGAACCATACGGGAGTGGCCTGGACCAAGAACGACAGCGGCGCCATCAACTACCGGGCGCAAGGGGTGGTCTGGGATCTGGCTTCCTCGGCGAACGGCAACCTGCAGTATGACGATGATGTCAGCCTCAGCGGCACGACACGGCGTCTGCTCGGTTCGGATGTCAAGGTCGAGCGTGACAACATCCCGCCCATCCTGCTGCGCCTCGAGACGGTCGATATCGATGCGGACGGCAAGCTCGATCATTACCGCTTTTCATTTGATGATCTCTCGCCCATCTATCCCAAACGCTCATTTGTTCCGGCCAACTGGACCATTACCGGCTATGACGGACTCAAGAGCAATCTGGGCGTCAACCTGAATGTCTACAATCCCGGCTACGCCTATTATCAGCCGAGTGCCATCAACGCCTACGGCGATACGGTCGCGGCCTATGTCGCATTCAACGAGACCACGGCCGGCGGCCCGGCTCTGACCCCCTATGGCGGCGACACCGGCGATGTGCCGGATGTGGTCGTCCAGGCCACCAACGGGTTTGCCGACTGGGCGGATAATCCCATGGCGCCCCTGCCGGTGGGCATCACGATGGAGAGAGACGACGCGGGGCCGGCGATCATGAGCGCCAAGACCATCAGCCGCTTTGACGTCGAAGCCTTTATGAGCGAGGATCTCTCCGACTGGTCGGTTTTCAGCTCTGATTTCTATCTGAATATGGCTCCCAACGCCAACTATTTCGGCGCCTGGCCGATCAAAGAGGCCAAAGAGGTTATCCCCGGCAAGGTGCTGATCAATACTTTCTTCTATTCCAGCTCCCTCGGCTGGGATCCCAAGAGCGAAGGCATCCTGCGCTTCGACGGTCAGGGGGTCGTCGAGGATGTCGTCAATCCCGTTACCAACGGCAATTACCAGACCGACTGGGTGACGGTGTCGAGCAATGCCGCCTGCACCTTTGTGATTCAGCCGGTGGTTTTCGGCGCTCAGGTGCGGGGTGTGCCCTTCGACGTCCAGGTCATTGCCCGGGACAAGTACGGCAACGTCGACAGGAATTTCGCCGGCTATCTGACTTTTTCGACCAATCTGCAGCAGAACCAGATCGTTCTGCCCAGCGGTCCCAAGCAGTTGGTGGATGGCATCGGCACCTTCCGTTTCACCAGCTGGGTGAATACCTCCGATCTGGTCATCACCGCCTCGATCGCCACGGATGTCTATCCGCTCGATGCCGCCTCCAGCGGCCCGATCATGGTGATCGATCCGGTCATCGATCAGCCGGACTATCTGACCGTCATGGATGTGCCCGGCGACCAGGGTGGTTTCGTCACCCTCAAGTGGCCCTTCTCCGCCAACCATCAGGGCATGGGCGCCACGCCGGTGATCAATTACTACGAAATCTTTTACACCATCAATGGCGAGGATACCCTCCACTACTGGCCGCAGCAGATCGCTGCCTATAATCCTTCGGGCACGGGCAGCACGATGATGACGGTCGATTTCCCGGTTGTCACCAGCGACTCCATCGCCTTCTATGTCCGGGCGGTCTGGGTGCCTCCCACCACCTCCGTCAAGGGCGGCGCTACGCTCTCGCTGCTGGAGACCAGGGCGGGCGATGTCCCGCTGGTTATCCACAGCCTGGGTGCGGAACAGTCGGTCACCTCGGTGCTCGGCGCGGCCGGAGCCTCCGTGGTTTCGGGAACGGCGATGGCCAAGGGACGGGCGATCGACAATATCGCACCGCTGGCACCTGCTCGCATGACAGCCGCCAGGGACGGCGCAGCCGTCAAGTTGCACTGGGGCCCGGTTACCAAGGGCGTCAACGGCACCCTCGAACGTGCCGGCTCCATTGCCTACAAGGTCTTTATGCACGAGACCAATCCCTACTTCAACCCGGATGACGAGGGGAGCCTGCTGGCGACCACAGCCGATACCAGCCTGATGGTCAGCACCGAAGCGCTGCGTCAGTACTACGTCGTCCGCGCGATCGATGCCGATAACCAATCCGGTCTCTCCCGCCGCGTCGGCAAGTACGGCTTCAGCCTGGTCACGGCCGCCAAGGCGAGATACAACTATATCTCCCTGCCTCTCGAGACCGAAATCAGCGATGCCAGAGAGCTCGCTGAAGCGATCGGTGCGGGGGTCAAGACGGTGCTCAAGATCGACCCGGCCACCAACGGCTACAGCATTTACTATCTGCCTGAGCTCAACTACCCGGCCACCCCCTTTGCGATCCACAAGGGTATGCCGGTACTGATCCAGGCCGATGAGAGTGCTCCGGCCAGCTGGTTTTACTGTGGTGCGGTTCCGGAAGCTGGCGAACTTCAGTTTGCTCTCAGCCGGGAACACAAGTTCAGCTACAACGAAATCATCGTGCCGCTCGACCGGCCGGATATCACCAATGCCGCCGAGCTGGCCGCCGAGATCGGCGGGGTGGAAGTGATCCTCAGAATCGGCGCCGATGGCCGGGGTTTCAGCAACTACTGGCTGCCGTCGCTCAACTTCGGCAATCCGATGACGCCGTTCAGCGTAGCTCCGGGTGAACCGGTATTGATCCAGGTCAACAAGACCGCGCCGGCTCTCTGGCCCACTCACACTCGTTAATCAGGAGGGATGGTCATGAAACGCAAATTCACCTTTATCCTGTTTGGCCTGCTGGTGCTCGGCCTGTGCGGAACGGCCCTGCCACAGGAACCTCATATCATCGGCGGCAAGTTTCTCAACCCGGACGGTTCAGTGCCCACCGGGGGCGAAATCCAGTTCCAGGCCTTTTTGCAAAAATCGCCCGGGGACACCAGCGTTACCAGCTTCTGTTCCACCGGCGGCGGCTGGAGCGTCGAGGTCAAGCAGACCCCGATGATCTCTTACGCCAGCTGGGAAGCCGGTGATACCCTGGTGGTTGTCTTTGAAAATGTGCTGGAAACCAGCCCCTATTACGGTGCGAGCAAGATCGTCAAATATGCCACCACCGACGATTCTCCTGAATTCGTGGGCAGCATCTCGCTGCCGGTCGAATTGACCACCTTCACTGCGGCGGTGAAAAACACCTCCATCAGCGACGTGGTGATGCTGGAATGGCGGACCGTGGGCGAGAGCAACAACCTTGGCTTCGACATTGAACGCAGCCTGGACGGTAAAAACTTCAGCAAGCTGGGTTTTGTCGCCGGCGCCGGATCGACCAATCTTGCACAGGGCTACGGCTTCACCGATGACCGGGTCGAGGTGGGCACCTATTTCTACCGCCTCAAGCAGATCGACCGCAACGGCGCTTTCACCTACTCGGATGTCCGCGAGGTGGAGGTCTCGGCCCCGCAGCGTTACGAGCTGACGCAGAATTTCCCCAATCCCTTCAATCCGCAGACCGACATAGTCTTCCGGGTCAAGGAGGAGGGGGTGGTGACGCTCAAGGTTTTCGATCTGCTCGGGCGGGAGGTGAGAACCCTGGTTGATGAGAAAAAGGGCGCCGGTGTGCATCGCATCACCTTTGATGCCCATACTCTTCCCTCCGGGGTCTATCTCTACAGTATCTCCATGGGCAGTTTCCATGAAGTGAAGAAGATGCTGCTGGTCAAGTAGGCGTCATGGCTGCAGGCGTACTCTTTTCTCCAGGTAGGCGATCAGACGGTCCCTCCCCGTCTGAATGACCTACGCAGCCCGGCGTCATCGGAGCCTTTACCGTCCGCTGGCGCCTGAGAAAGCGGGACCCTTTGGGGTCCCGCTTTTTTATTTGCGGTCATCCCGCCCGGGCGGTGCGGGCAAAAAAGCCTTGCATATTTGCCGGCTTGTAGCTATATTTATTGGTTTTACTAGAAATATACCTATAATTTTATCAATAAAGGATTCCAGCTATGGCTTTGATGAAAAGCATGCGCAACAGCATGAAGACCATTCTGCTCATTCTGGTCTTTGCGTTCGTCCTGACGATCGTCGTGGATTGGGGTATGGGTGGTTTTAAGAGCAGCGCGCCGCAGGGAGTGATTGCCAAGGTCGACGGCCAGTCGATCCACTATGAAGAGTTTTCGAGCCGCCTGCAGAACGAACTGGCGGCCTATCGTGAGCAATCTGGCAGTGATCCGGAGGGCTATCAGCTCCAGCAGCTCGAGACGCGTGTTTTCGACAATCTGGTGCAGCAGCGTCTTCTCAACGAGGAGGTCAGGGCGGTCAAACTGAACGCCACGGACCAGGAGATCATCGACGAGATTTTCAATAATCCGCCGATGGAGCTGCGTCAGAATGAGGCCTTCCGGGACTCCACCGGGGCCTTTGACATGCAGCGCTACCAGGCCGCGCTCAACAATCCCGGCGCGGGTGAGTTCTGGGCTTCGGTCGAAGAGTATCTGCGCACGACTCTGCCGATGCGCAAGCTGGACAATCTTTTGCGCGCAACCGCAGTGGTCAGCGACCAGGAGGTCCGCGCCGAATTCATGAAGCGTCAGCTCAAGGCCGAGGCGGAGTACCTTCTGGTTCCGGCCAACGATTTCCTCGCCTCGGTCGCCAACCCGAGCGACGCCGAGATCAAGGCTTATCACAAGGCCCATGAAGAGGAGTTCAAGGAGCCGGAAAAGCGGATCATCGAGTACGTGCTGCTCAATTTTGCGGCGACCCGGGCGGACTCCCAGGCCGTCGAAGAGCAGGTTCGCGAGATTCTCGCCGAAGCCCGCGGCGGAGCCGATTTTGCTGAACTGGCCCGCCTGAACTCCCAGGATCCGGGTTCGGCCGTCCAGGGCGGGGATCTCGGTTTCTTTGCCCGCGGCGCCATGGTCAAACCCTTCGAAGATGCCGCTTTTGCCGGCAAGCCGGGTGATATCGTCGGCCCGGTCGCCTCGCAGTTCGGCCTCCATATCATCAAGGTCGGCGAGCGCAAGACGGAAGAGGGCGAAGAGAAGGTGCAAGCCAGCCACATCCTGTTCAAATATGAGATGTCCCCGCGCACCCGCGAGGCTCTGCAGGAAGAGGCCGCCTACATCGCCGAAGCGGCGAAGGAACAGGATCTCAAGAGCATCGCCACGTCTGAAAACATCAAGGTGGAACGCACCGAACCCTTCACCGCTGGCGGTTTCATCCCCGGCATCGGCATGGAGCCGAGGTTGAGCGGCTTTGTCTTCCGCAGCAGCGAGGGCACGGTGAGCGACGTCATCTATACCGAACGCGGCTACATCGTCGTCCGCGTCGCCGATATCATCCCCGAACATGTGAAATCCTGGAGCGATGCCCGGGAGACCATCACCGCCAAATTGAAGAACGACAAGGCGATGGCCCTGGCCAAGGAAAAGTGCCACTCTCTTTACGAGCAGGCCAGGTCGACCGGTTCCCTCGCGGGAGCGGCCGCCCAGATCGGCGCACAGGTCCAGCAGGCCGCTGAATTCACTTTCTCGAGCTACGTCGCCGGTGTCGGCCGCGAGCCCGGTTTCGTCGGCGCCGCTTTCGGCCTTCAACCCGGAGCTGTTTCTCAACCGGTCGAGGGGACGCGCGGCTATTATCTGATCAAGCTGCTGAACAAGAACTCCATCAATGAGCAGGAGTTCGAGACGCAGAAAGAGTCCCTGCGCGCCCAGCTGATGCAGCGCAAGCAGCAGAGCATTTTCGGGCAGTGGTACACCGGCCTCAAGGACAAGGCGGAGATCAAGGATTTTCGCAAGGATTATCTCTAGGCTCTGAAGCCGGCCTCCATTTCCGGCCGGCTCTCCACCCATCCAGCCTAGTGCCCCATTTATGCGGCCCCGATGCCCCCGGCATCGGGGCCGTCTCTTTTTACGGCGCGATGACGGGCCAACCGCTTGCGGCCGGAGCCGGCAACAGCCGCGAAGAGAAGGTGTGGCCATCCGGAGAGCGGCTGCACGACCGGCCTTCCGCTTCAAGGCGGATCCGGTGAGCGGAGATTTTTCACCCTGCGGGAACAAAAACAGTGCGGGTGATGTTATTGCTTCTAAATAAGATCAAATTAGTCCTATTTAAATGTTCAGACTGGGAAAAAAAACCGAATACAGTATTTTGGCGCTCCGCTATCTCGGACGGAACGAGTCAATGACCGCGACCGTGAGGGAGATCGCCGCGGCCTGCCGCGTTCCAGCGCCGCTGCTCGCCAAGCTGTTGCAGCAGCTGGCCCGGAGCGGTCTGGTCCACTCACTGCAGGGGGTCAATGGAGGTTACCGCCTCAGGGGAGCGATTGCGGCGATCACGCTCGCCGAGGTGATCGAGGCCATCGAAGGCCCCTTCAAGGTCACGGCCTGCGGCGGCGTGGAGGGCCGGTGCAGCCGTTCAGGCTTTTGCGACCTGCGCAGTGCGATGGCGCCTGTTCAGGATCAGATGCTCAACTATTTACAAACCGTCACCCTGGCCGACCTGCAAGGTCCCCGGGGCAAAGAGGATTGAATGAGTACAGAAATGAACCAGCTTGAATCGCTGGCCAATCAGGAATACAAATACGGTTTTATATCGGATATCGACGCAGAGGCTCTGCCCAAGGGGCTGAATGAGGGGGTTATTCGCAGTATCTCGGCCAGGAAGCATGAACCAGAGTTCATGCTCGAATGGCGGCTCAAGGCTTTCCGTCACTGGCAGACCATGCAGGAGCCGCTCTGGGCCAATGTCAAATTCCCGCCCATCGATTATCAGGATATCATCTATTACTCCGCGCCGAAGAGCCACAGCGGGCCTAAAAGTCCGGAGGAGGTCGATCCCGAAATTCTCGCCCTTTATCAAAAGCTGGGCATTCCGCTTGAAGAGCAGCAGGCACTGGCGGGGGTGGCGGTTGATGCGGTGCTCGACAGTGTTTCGGTGGCCACGACCTTCAAGGAAAAACTTTCCAAACTCGGGATCATCTTTTGTTCCTTTTCCGAAGCGGTGCAGAACCATCCCGAGCTGGTGCAAAAGTATCTCGGCATGGTGGTGCCGTCGACCGACAATTTCTATGCGGCGCTCAATTCGGCGGTCTTTAGCGACGGCTCCTTCATCTATGTGCCCAAAGGGGTGCGCAGCCCGATGGAGCTTTCGACCTATTTCCGCATCAACGCCGCCAACACCGGTCAATTCGAGCGCACCCTGATCATCGCCGAGGAGGGGAGTTATGTCAGTTATCTTGAGGGGTGCACCGCCCCGATCCGCAAGGAGAATCAGCTGCATGCAGCGGTGGTCGAGCTCATCGCCCTGGACAACGCCGAGATCAAGTACTCCACCGTGCAGAACTGGTACCCCGGCGACAAAGAGGGGCGCGGCGGCGTCTACAATTTCGTCACCAAGCGCGGGCTCTGCGCCGGAGTCAATTCGCACATCTCCTGGACCCAGGTGGAGACCGGTTCGGCGATCACCTGGAAATACCCGAGCTGTATCCTCAAGGGCGACAACGCCATCGGCGAATTCTATTCGGTCGCGATGACCAACCATCATCAGCAGGCGGACACCGGCACCAAGATGATTCATCTCGGCAAGAATACGCGCAGCACCATCGTCTCGAAGGGGATCTCCGCCGGCGTGAGCCAGAACAGCTATCGCGGTCAGGTCAAGGTGGCAAAGAGCGCCCTCAACGCCCGCAATTTTTCCCAGTGCGATTCGCTGCTGATCGGGGACAAGTGCGGGGCGCACACTTTTCCCTATATCGAAGTAAAGAACAGCACCGCCCAGGTTGAGCATGAAGCGACTACCTCCAAGATTGGCGATGATCAGATCTTTTACCTCAATCAGCGCGGCATTTCGCGCGAGGATGCGGTTTCGATGATCGTCAACGGTTTTTGCCGGGAGGTTCTGGCGGAGCTGCCGATGGAGTTCGCGGTCGAAGCGCAAAAGCTGTTGAGCGTCAGCCTGGAAGGAAGTGTGGGTTGAGCCGGCTGTGGAGTTGTCCGATACAACCAATCAGAGATGGAGAAATGGAATGCTTGAAATAAAAGAGCTGCGGGTGGGCGTTGAGGGGCGGGAGATCCTCAAGGGGATTAACCTGAGCGTCCATCCGGGCGAGGTACACGCGATCATGGGGCCCAACGGCTCCGGCAAGAGCACACTGGCGCAGGTGCTGGCCGGCCGGTCCGGTTATGAGATTCTCGGGGGCGAAGTGCGCTACTCGGGACACGATCTGCTCGACCTCGAGCCCGAGGTGCGGGCCCGCGAGGGGATTTTTCTCGCATTTCAGTATCCGGTTGAGATCCCCGGGGTCAACACGACCTATTTTCTGCGCACGGCCCTGAACGAGGTCCGTGCCCACCGCGGCGAGCCGCGGCTGAGCGCGGCTGATTTTCTCAAGCTGGTGCGCGCCAAGTTAAAGCTGGTGGAGATGGATCCGGTATTTCTCAATCGTTCGATCAACGAGGGGTTTTCCGGCGGTGAGAAAAAGCGCAATGAGATCCTGCAAATGGCCGTCCTGGAGCCCAAACTGGCCTTGCTGGATGAGACCGATTCCGGGCTGGATATCGATGCCTTGCGTATCGTTGCCGGCGGGGTGAACCAGCTGCGCAGCGCGGACAACGCCTTTGTCGTAGTGACCCACTATCAACGGCTGCTCGAATATATCGTCCCCGATTTTGTCCATGTGCTCTACGACGGCCGTATCGTCCGTTCCGGCGACAAGTCCCTGGCTCTGGAGCTCGAGGCCAACGGTTATGATGAGATCAAGGGGAGCGGCGGCCGGACGGCGGCGGTTAATGCGGGGGCGGCGCATGAATGAGAGTAAACAAGCGGCCTGGCTGGAGATGCATCAGGAGGCGCTGCGCACTGCTCCCCCGGCGGGGCCCGATTTCCTTGAGCAGCTGCGGGCGCAGGCCCAGGCGCGGTTCCGTGAGCGGGGTTTTCCCACCCTGCGGCAGGAGCGCTGGCGGTTCACGGATGTGTCTCCGGTCGCCGAGACGGCGTGGCGCAGGGCAGCCGACTGTGCGGAGAGGGCGGATCTGCCGCTGCCGGAGCTGAGTGTCGATCCCACGGCCTATCGTCTCGTCTTCATCAACGGCCGTTTCAGCCAGACCCACTCCCGTCTGCCGGGGCCGGAGGTTTCCTTTTCCGTGCAGCGACTCTCCATGCTGAGCAACGGGGTGAAGGAACTCGCCGCCAAGCGCATGACGGAGACGGCTGTGCGTACTGAGCAGCCTTTCGCTCTGCTCAACAGCGCCCTGGCCGATGAGGGGGTGATCATATTCATACCGGACCGCATGGCGGTGCTGGTGCCGCTGGAGATTCACCACTATATCGATGCCGCCGAGGCCGTCGTCCATCCGCGGGTGGTGATGATTCTGGGAGAGCAGGCGGAGGCGCTGCTCATCGAAAGTTATTCCGGCCGCGGCGGTGAGCGCTATTTTGCCAATCCCATGGCTGACGTTGTGGTCGGCAACGGGAGCAGGCTGGATCATTATATTGTCCAGCGTGAGAGCGCGGCCGCCTATCACCTCTCCTCTACCCGCACCACGCTCGGCCGTGAAGCCCGTTATCACCGCTTTGCCCTCGATTTTGGCGGGCGGCTTGTGCGCCACGACCTGGAAGTTGAGCTTGAGGGCGATGGGGCAGAGGCCTCGCTCTCCGGTCTCTACATGCCGGCCGGGCGCCAGCATATCGATCATCACACGACCCTGCGCCATCTCCAGCCGCACACCTTCAGCCGTCAACTCTACAAAGGGGTGCTGCAGGACAAGGCCCATTCGGTCTTTAACGGCAGGATCTTCGTGGCGCGCGAAGCCCAGCGCACCGATGCCATCCAGCATAACCGCAATCTGCTCCTCTCCGATGATGCCCAGGCTGACAGCCAACCCCAGCTTGAAATCTTTGCCGATGATGTCCGCTGTACCCATGGCGGCACGATCGGTCAACTCGATCTGGAGGGGCTTTTTTACCTGCGCTCGCGCGGCATCGGCGGCGATATGGCCAGGCAGATCATGGTTCACGCCTTCGCCGGACAAGTCACCGGCGGGATCGGCCTTGCCCCGGTGCGGGAGCTGGCCGAGGCCCTGGTGGCTGAGCGGCTGGGCCGGGAGGAGTAGACGATGGTGGAGATGAGAGATACCGATGAACTGATGGACAAGGTGGTGCTCGCCCTGCGCGAGGTCTACGATCCGGAGATACCGGTCAACATTTACGACCTTGGTCTGGTTTACGAGATCGCCGTCAACGAGCTGGGACGGGTCGATATCACCATGACCCTGACTTCGCCGATGTGTCCGGTGGCCGAGACGCTGCCGGGGGAGGTCCGGAAGCGGCTTGAGGAGATACCGGAGGTGCGCGAGGCCGCCGTTGCGGTCACCTGGGAGCCGCCCTGGGAGGAGTCGATGATGACCGAGGAAGCGCGGCTTGAACTTGGCTTGTTTTAAATGAGGTGGGCATGGCGGAATATGTGAGCCTTTTTGCTGTCGGGGAGCTGGAGGAGGGCGGTATGCGGCGTGTCATCGCCGGGGAGGAGGCTCTGGTCATCATCCGCCAGGGCGGGGAGTGGTTTGCCCTGGCCGACTGCTGTTCCCACGAGACCTCCAGGCTTTCTGAGGGATATCTGGAGGAGGGCAAGCTCTGTTGTGCCCTGCACGGTGCGGCCTTTGACCTGCGCAGCGGAGAAGCGGTGCGTCCTCCGGCTTTTGAGGGCATAGCAGCGTATCCGGTGCGAATCGAGGAAGGAATGGTGCAAGTGGCTATCGGGGAGCAAGATGATCGAGGTTAGCAAAATACGCGGTGATTTCCCGCTCTTTGAGCAGCCGGAAAACCGGGGTCTGGTCTATCTGGACAGCGCTGCCACATCGCAGCGGCCCCGTCAGGTTCTCGAGGCGATGGATCAGTTCTACCGGCATGACAATGCCAATCCTCACCGCGGGGCGTATCGCCTGGCGGAGCGGGCTACGGAGGCCTATGAGGCGGCGCGGAGCCGTGTGGCCGCCTTCATCGGTGCCGGACGCAGTGAAGAGATCGTCTTCACCCGCAATGCCACCGAGGCGGTCAATCTCGTCGCTAACGGCTGGGCGGAGCGCTTTGTCGGCGAGGGCGATGAGATCATCGTCACGGAGCTGGAACACCACAGCAATCTCGTGCCCTGGCAGATGGTGGCGCAGCGGCGCAAGGCCAAGCTGCGTTACCTCGAGTTTGACGCGGCGGGTAATCTGGACATCGGTCAGCTGGAGGGCATGCTGAGCGGCAGGAGCCGCCTGCTGGCGATCACCCAGGTTTCGAATGCTCTCGGCACCATCAATCCCCTGCGCGCCTTTATCGACAAGGCCCACGCTGCCGGCGCGCTCGTTTTGGTGGATGGCGCCCAGAGCGTCCCCCACATGGCCGTCGACGTCCGGGCTCTGAATGCCGACTTTGTTGTTTTTTCCGGCCACAAGATGCTCGGGCCCCTCGGCATCGGCGTCCTTTACGCCAGGATGGAGCATCTCGAGGCGATGGAGCCCTTCCTCTTCGGGGGCGACATGATCAGCAGCGTCGGCTATCTCTCCTCGGAGTGGAATGATGTGCCCTGGAAATTTGAGGCGGGTACCCAGAATGTAGCGGGAGCAGTCGGGCTCGCCGCGGCCATAGATTATCTGGACGGGATCGGCATGGCGGCGGTCGCGGAGCATGACCGCAAGCTGACCCGGCTGGCCCTTGAGAAGCTGGCGGGGATCGAACAGCTTGCCCTGTACGGGCCGCCTCCCGAGAGGGGGCCGGTGGTTTCATTCAATCTCTCCACCATCCACCCGCATGATCTGGCCACCTTTCTCGACCAGAAGGGGATCGCCATCCGCTCCGGTCATCACTGCGCCCAGGTGGTGATGCGCAAGCTTGCGCTGGCGGCGACGGCGCGGGCCAGTTTTTATCTCTATAATGATGAAGAAGATGTGGAACGGCTTGTAACCGGCCTGCTGCAGGCAAAGGACTATTTCAAGAAATGGCTTTAGACGAACTCTATCAGGAAGTGCTGCTCGACCATTACAAGCAGCCGCGCAACAAGGGGGTGCTCGCCGAGCCGGATATCCGGCTGGAGTTGAAGAATCCCTTCTGCGGGGACGAGATTCTGCTCACCCTCAAAATGGCGGAGGGGCGGGTTGCGGAAGCCGCATTCGAGGGGCACGGCTGTGTCATCAGTCAGGCCTCGGCCTCGATGATGACCGAAAAGATCAAGGGCTTGAGTGTGGAGGAGGTCGCAATCATCGCGGGGCAGTTCACCCGTCTGGTGCGGGAGGGCACCTACGAGCGTCCGGAGGGGGAGGAGTTCGACGAGATCGAGGCCTTCGCGGGCGTATGCGAGTTTCCGACACGGGTCAAGTGTGCCATGCTCGCCTGGCGCACCCTGCTGCAGGGGCTGCAGGCGCATGAGCATAAGGGGTCCGGACATGACGATGATGCGCCGGGTGCGGGGCCGGCGCTGCCGCACCGGGAGGAGCACACTCATAGCGGGGAGATTTAACAGTCCCGGTGGAGTAATAGCGTAAAGCAAAAAGCCCTCGCATGCGAGGGCTTTTTGCTTTCAAGGAGGAGGTGGTACAGGTGGTGCTAAAAAAACTGGGCAATGATTTCCTTACGTGGCGAGGGAATGACGACTTTTTCCACCAAGAGTCCGCGGCGCTTGACCACGGCCGCACCGGCGTCGACAGCGGACTGGACGGCGGCTACGTCGCCTGTCAGGGTGACATAGGCCTTGCCGCCGATGGCCATGGCGATATGGATTTCGAGGAGATCGACTGCGGCAGCCTTGACTGCCGCATCGGCGGCTTCTATGGTGGAGGCGACCGAAAAGGATTCGATGATGCCGAGAGCGCGCAGCTCGGGAACGTGAGCGATGCCGGTCAGGGCGGGGAAGACGGCCCTGTGAACATTGGGGATGATGAAATGGTCAACCACCTGATGACCGCCCAGCGCGACCCCGGTCTCGATACTGGCGTTGACGTCATCGACGTCACCGCTGACCAAGACCATATATTTACCCGGACAGATGGTGCGGTTGACCACCACCTCAACCAGAGCCCGTTTGACCATGGCATCCGCCACTTCAATGCCTTTGGCGATGCTTGAGAGTTCGACCAGACCTATTGCAGCACCCATGATACTATCCTGCCTCGTTATTTATCAACCCTTGATGACAATACTTTTATCGGAAATGGCGGTGATGGTGCCGGAGATGGAGGCGTGCACCGGGCAGCCCAGTTTCTCCTCGGCCACATCGGCGATGAGTTGCCCTCTGACGACCTTTTCGCCGTTCCTGACTACGGGAGCCGCGGGGGCTCCGATGTGCTGCTGCAGCGGTAGTTCGACCTCGGCCGGGTTGAAGGAGACGGCCTTGAAATGGGCCTTGCGGTCGTAGGGTTTGATGCCCAGACGCTGGTAGAGCATGGTGATGGGAATCTCGCGGCTGCTGCGCACGGGATGGACGTCGAGAAAGAGCTCTTTCAGCTCTTCAGGCGTACGCGTGATCTTTTTCTCGCGCAAAAGTTTCTTGGCGTCGACGCAGATATTTTTCGGGTCGAGCTTTTCCGGGCAGGAGAAGAGCGAGCAGATATTGCACTCGCAGCAGTAGGCGGCCCAGAGGGAGTAGCGCTCCTTCTCATCGCCGGTCATGAGCAGGGAGCGCATCACCTTGTGCGGCTGGATCGGATAGCCGAGAAGGTAGCGCGGGCAGAGTTCGGTGCAGAGTGTGCATTGGTCGCAGCAGCTGTGACCAATGCGCTGATACTGGGCTGGCGGGGTCAGCTTGCGCACGGCCACCGGATGGTCCTCGGGCAGAAAGATGAGGCCGCCGTTGGTCTTGACGATGGGCAGGGCGAGATCGTTCTCGACGCCGCCCATCATGATGCCGCCGGTGAAGACCACCGGGCGGTTAAGGGTGGTGCCGCCGGCGAGAGCGAGGAGCTCGCTGAAGCGGGTGCCGACCGGGATGCGCACGGTCATGGCTTCGGCGACGGCTCCGGTCACGGTGACATATTTGTCCGTCACCGGTTCGCCATGCACGGCGCGGGCGATATTGACGATAGTTTCGACGTTGTTGACGATGGCGCCGACCTGAAGGGGCAGCCCGCCGGGGGGGATCTGACGGCCGGTGATCTCATAGACCAGCACATATTCGTCGCCGGCGGGATAGACATCCTCCATGATGAAGAGCTCAAAACCCAGCTTTTCGGCATCAGGCCGGAGGAGGCCGGCGACGTCGCTGTTCTTGCGCTTGACGGCGATGGTCACCCTGCGGGCTCCGGTGAGCTGCTGCATGATCGAGAGCCCTTCCAGAAAGAGTTCTTTCTCCTGGAGCATGACCTCGCGGTCCTTGTACATCATCGGCTCGCACTCTGCGCCGTTGGCGATGATCTGATCGACACGGGCGTCGAGTTTTTTATAGGTGGGGAATCCCGCCCCTCCTGCGCCGACGACCCCGGCGGCGCGTATTTTGCGGAGGATGGTGCTGTTATCTTCCATCAGAAGGCTCAAAAGTTTGATTCATAGTGATGGCCAGGGGGGTCAAATAGAGGGGTTCCGAGGGCAGAATGACCTCCAGGCCAGGCAGTTCAGCGGCAAAGATTTCAGCTGCGCCCGGGAAGCAGCAGGTGCCGCCGCTGAGATAGAGTTGTTCGACCGGATGGCCGGCGAGATGGGTTCTGATGATATCCGCCATTTTTTCAAAGACCGGCTGGATGATGGGAAGAATGTGCGCGGCTTCGGGTCCGCGCTTGATCGCCTCCGCCTCTTCATAGGAGATGCGGCGGTTGCCGGCCAGGGTCAGGGTGACATGGCGGCCGCCGGTGGGTTCATCGGCGGAATAAACCACCCGGCCTCCATCGACGACGGAGATGCCGGTGGTACCGCCCCCGATGTCGACGACGGCGCCGCGGTCGATCTCGAGCAGGCAGGCCACCACCGAGGGTTCGTCGAGCATCCCGGTCACGTTGAGGCCGGCCGCCTTGAGCACGTTGACGCAGGCATAGGGGTCGGTGCCCGGGGGGAAGGAGGTGGAGGCGGAAGTGAAGTGCTGTCCGAGTTTCTCCTCCGCCCTGGCGATCAGGGACTTGACGATCTGGATGGCCCCGAAATAGTCCAGGACGACACCATCGCGGACGACATCGGCCCATTCAAGAAAAGCGGCGTGTGGCTGTCCGCTCTCATCGCAGGCGATGAGGACCACATCGGCTGTGCCGAGGTCGATGCCGAGATGGCAGGGGGGGGCCCCTGACACCCGTTTCCGGTTGTTGACCAGAGCGGCGACGCGCTGCAGACGCTCATTCACCTTATCCAGAGCGGGCATGGTCGTCCTCAAACGATGCGGAAATGATCGACGATGACGCAGCGGCGCAGACGGACGAAGGTGCGGCTGCAGGTGACCCCTTCACCGGTGGGGGTGGAGATGGTCATCGAGGTCCAGCCCTCCCCCCCGAAGCCGAGGCCGGCGATGCACGAGCCATTCTTGACGAAGATGCTGGTGTTGATTTCACGCGACATGCGGTGAAGATTGTCGATGTTGCGTGAATGCATCGCGGCGGTATGGTGCAGCCCGTGTTCGAGTTCGATAGCGAGATCGATGGCGGCATCCGCGTTGGCGGCGCGGATGACGGAGATGACCGGCATCATCAACTCGAGCTGAGCGAAGGGATGGGACTTGTCGGTTTCGGTGAAAAGCAGGCGCGTATCCGGTGGCACTGAAATGCCCGCCTCACGCGCGATCACGGCGGCATCGCGTCCGACCATCTTGCGGTTGATGACAGGGTTGGGGCCGGGATAATCCTTGAGGATGACCCGGGCTACGGCCTCGGCCTGGCGGGCGTCGATCTCGACCGCATGATGCTTCGCCATTTCCTTTTTGAGCTGATCGGTGACGCTGTCGACGACGATGATCTCTTTCTCGTCGGCGCAGATGATGTTATTGTCGAAGGAGGCGCCGGCGACGATGCAGGCGGCGGCGTGGGGGATATCCGCGGTCTCATCGACGACGACGGGAGGATTGCCGGCGCCGGCAGCGATCAAACGCTTGTCGGTCTGGCGCCTCGCCTCATGGACAACAGCTTCGCCTCCGGTGACAACCAGCAAGCCGATACCGGGGTATTTAAAGAGCTGCTGCGCGGCCTCGATGGTGGGCTGGGCCAGCGCGGTGAGCAGGTTGGGAGGTCCGCCGGCCGCGACGATGGCCTCATTGAGCAGGCTGATGGTGCGATGTGAGACCCGTTTGGCCGCGGGATGGGGTGCAAAGACCACCGCGTTGCCGGCGCTGACCATGCTGATCGCATTGTTGATCACCGTGGCCGCCGGATTAGTCGAAGGGGTCACTGAGGCGATGACGCCCCAGGGGGCGTTCTCGATCAGGGTGAGGCCGTGATCACCCGAGATCGCCTCGGCGTGGATCACCTCAGGGCCGGGGGTCCTGAGGGCCTGCGAGGTGTTCTTCGCCACCTTGTCCTCGACCCTGCCCATGCCGGTCTCCTCGACCGCCAGTTCGGCCAGTTCACGCGCGTGGCGTGCGCCGGCTTCACGCATGGCGAGAATAATCTTGTCCCTGAATTCCAGATTGCCGATTCTCTTCTGCGCGGCGGTTGCGGCGGCGACCGCTTCGTCGAGGGTCGCGAAGATACCGGCGGGCAGCGCGGATCTGCCGGTGGTATCACCCGACGTTGTGGTGCGCATGCGTTCTACCACCGCCTCGACGATGCGGGCGACCTCTTGTTGACTCAAATCCATTACGGGTTCTCCCTCTTATCAGGCCGATTCACTTTTCTGATAGAGCACCCCGGCCTCCGAACTTACGGTATCGATGATGCCGACGATGGTGAGATCGATCGGCGTAGCGTTGTTGATGGAAACGCGGGCGGAGCTGCCGCGCACCACCAGGACCCACTCCCCCTCGCCGGCTCCGATGGTGTCGAGGGCGACCTGGGTTTTACCCGCCGCCTTGCCGTGTTCATCGATAAACCGGACGAGCAGCAGTTTGCCAATGGCCAGTTGCTCCATTTTGACGGTGGAGACCACCTGGCCGACCACTTTTCCGAGTTCCATAGGTACCTCTGCAGGTGCCTGCGAGGCGCTTTACGTCCCCGGCCGGACGGCCAGGGACGGGCACGCCTGCAGATTACTTGATCTCGCCTTTCATCTTGATCGGGAAGATATCTTCCAGATCGCCATGGGGGCGCGGAATGACATGGACCGAAATCAGCTCGCCGATTTTCTGGGCGGCGGCTGCGCCGGCATCCGTGGCTGCTTTACAAGCCGCAACATCCCCGCGCACAAGGGCGGTTACATAACCGGATCCGATCTGATGGAATCCGACCAGCTTGACCCGCGCCGCTTTGACCATCGCATCCGAGGCCTCGATGAGCGCCACCAGACCACGGGTTTCAATCATACCCAATGCTTCCATACCACTTTCTCCTTTCCTTGGAAAAATTACCCTTCAATAGTGCCTTTCATCTTGATCGGGAAGATATCTTCCAGATCGCCATGAGGACGCGGGATGACATGTACGGAGATCAATTCGCCGATCTTTTGTGCCGCCGCAGCGCCGGCATCGGTTGCAGCCTTGCAGGCCGCGACGTCGCCGCGTACAAGGGCGGTCACATAACCGGAACCGATCTGGTGGAACCCCACCAGCTTCACTCTCGCCGCCTTGACCATTGCATCCGAGGCTTCGATCAGGGCGACAAGTCCTCTGGTTTCGATCATTCCCAGTGCTTCCATGAGTTACTCCTAGTTAGTTGTTGGTATGTTGTCAGATGTCAGCTTCTTGCCATATAAGCAGCTGTAACGGAGATTTCGACGATATCCTCCCAGCTGCAGCCGCGGGAGAGGTCATGCATGGGTTTGCCCAACCCCTGCAGGAAAGGGCCGAGAGCTTTGTATCCACCCAGCCGTTCAACCAGTTTGTAGCCGATATTGCCCGAATTGAGATCGGGAAAAATAAAGACATTGGCCTGACCCGCCACCGGACTTCCGGGCGCCTTTTTGGCGGCGACCGCAGGCACAAATGCCGCATCGAACTGCAGCTCGCCATCCACCTTGAGGCCGGGGGCCTGGGCCTGGACCAGTCCGGTCGCCTCGCGCACCTTGTCGACCTGGGCATGCCGGGCGCTCCCTTTGGAGGAGAAGGAGAGCATTGCAACCCGTGGCTCATTGGCGGTAAGCCGCTCATACTGCGCAGCTGTGGCCACCGCGATGTCGGCGAGCTGTTCCGGGGTCGGATCGGGGAGCACCGCCGCATCGGCAAAGGCATAAACCGACTCGCCGTCAGGCGAGATCATCGCAAAAAAGCTCGATACCGTACGCAGCCCGGGCGCCACGCCCAGGACGTGAATGGCCGCACGCAGGACGTTGGCTGTCGACGACAGGTTGCCGGCGATGCAGAGGTCCGCCTGGGCATCGCGGACCAGCATGGCCCCCATATAGAGGGGATCATCGAGGCGCTCGCCGGCCTCATAGAGGGTCATGCCCTTCTCCTTGCGCGATTCGTGGAGAATACGGACGTAGCGATCATGTTCCGGCACATGCCTGGGGTGGAGGATCACCAGCCCGCGGGTTGAAACGTGCACCTTGTCGGCGAATTCGCGCAGCTCGAAGCGGCCGCCGAGCAGGATGGGCTGGGCGAGGCGTTCGTCCTTGAGATGGCGCGCCGCGCGCAGCACCCGCTCATCGAACGCATCCGGAAAGACGATGCGGCGCGGCTGCCAGCGGGAGTATTCGGTTGCCAGATGGATCAGCTTCATCGGTCGAGCACCACTTTTTCGAGGGTGAGCTGTTTGCCCTGCTCCGCCAGCAGCGTCAGCAGCATGAGCACATAGAGAGCGCTGCTGAGGCGGTTGGCCGCCTTGATCAGATCGGGGCGGGTGATGGTGAGGTCCGGAGTGATAAAGACCCGGGCGGCCTCGACCTCCACCTCGCGCACCTGGGCGCGCAGCAGATTGAGCAGCGCCACATTGCGGCCGTGGCTCATCTCCGGGACGATATGGTCATGGCCCAGGTACTTGAGCGGGTTGTGTGAGACTGCATGCACCGTCTTTTCATCAGCGCCGCCAAGGGCGATGGGGGTCATCTCCTCCCCGCTTACTTCGCTTTTAAGCAGGTTGCCGAGATAGGAGCGGACGTCGGCGAGATAGGGGTGCAGCCAGGGAAATTTGTTCTCGTGATCGAATTCGACCTGGACCAGAACCGCATGCGCGATCAGGGTGTCGATCTTGCCGCGCAACGCGATGCGGGGGTGGTTTTTAACCACCATGTTATGAGCATCCAGATGAGTGAGGGCTTCAGGTTTTTTTACTACCGGCTGATGGCAGAGCAGACACTCCGCCTCCTGGCGGCCGGTGCTGCTGGTCAGGGGGTGTACCTGCACGGGAGCCTCCTCGCCGCTCTTGTCCGGATTGAAGACCCGGCCTTCGGCGTCGATGTATTTGATGACGATCTTGCGTTCTTCGAGCAGCTGATGCGCGGCCGGGGTCAGTCGGCTGTCGAGGGGGAGATGGACCTCGGTGCCCCAGCCCAGACCGAATTTTTCGCGCAGCCAGCCCTCGGTGATATATTCGGAAGCCATACGCTTATCCCTGTTTTTGCGACGCCCAGTCCGCCGGATAGGTCACGTACATGATCTTGGTGTAGGTGGGCGTGCCGAAGATGATCTGGCTGCCCTTGGGGATGTAAAATACATCCCCCACCTTGCCCTCGAAGCATTTGCCGTTGATGGTGATGGCCAGGGTGCCCTGGAGGACGATGTCGATCTCGTCGTAATTGAGGGTCCAGGCGAAGGAGTCCATTTTGCGCCAGGACATGAATCCGGCGCACATGGGCGAACGGTCCTTCGAGGTGATGACGTCGGCGAGGCGCACCTGTTTGCCGGGCCCGGCCTCGGGCATGATATCCATACGCACCGAGCCGCCGCGCACCACGATCAGGCCGCTGTCGTCGACCACGCGCTGGCAGCAGGGGGCAGTGGGGGCGAGGGCCGCGGTGATGGAGGGCTGGCTCACGGGCAGGGGTGAAGGCGACGGCGGACAGGCTGCGGGCGGCTGCTGCAGCTGTTCCGCGACCAGCCGGGCGATCGTGGCGGGGTCGCGTTTGTCCGCGGGCAGGCGCTGAATGACCTGGGCGGCGATGGCTTTGACCAGCTCCTGGTCGCCGCCGGCGGCCTGGGCCCTCTGCTGCAGGGGGCAGCTCTCGCTTCCCGGCTCGACGAAGCAGATGCCGAACTTGGCGGCCAGGGTGGCTGCTTCGGGGGTGATGATGGTCGTCTGCACCGAGGCCGGCAGCTCCTTGATGCCAGCGGTGCAGGCTTCTTTTATGGTCTGGGCTGTGATCAGTTTTTTCATTTTGGTTTCCTTTTTACTCTCCCGGATGGACGGCAGAAAAGGGCTCCCTGCTCAGAAAACGGCGCAAGGCATCGATGCTTTCGGGCTGGTAGACCGAGACCGGATAGATGGGGCCCTGGATGCCCGCATCCCGGATGAGCTCCTCGACCTCGGAGACCCGGGCATCCTCAAGATCGATTTTGGAAATGACGCCGATGATTTGTTTGGTCTCATAGATATGAAACAAGCCAAAAGGCAGTTTGCGCTCCAGGGAGTTGGCCTGGTGCACATAGACGATGGTCTCAATGTCGGTCATGGTCGAGATCAGCGCCGTATAGAGCCGGGGGTTGTCAAAGTATTCACCCGGGGTGTCGATGGTGCACTCATCGTGGAAGACCAGGGCCTGGGTCTTCTGGACTTCTCCCAGACGGCCGAGCAGGGCTGCGAAGAGGGTTGACTTGCCCACTCCGGTGCCGCCGATGAGGATGAAATTGTTCAGCATCAGGTCACCGTCACCGCGCAGGGGGTATAGTTGAGAACGTTCTGCAGGGTCTGGTTGACCGACTTGAGAGCTTCCTCAACAGCGCCCACCTCGCCAAAGATCACCAGGGCGCCGGTGAAACGGTCGAGGAATCCGATCTGGACATTGGCGGCCTTGACCGCAATGTCGCCGGCGATCATGGCGGTCTCACCCGGGGTGAGGGTCATGATGCCGATGGCATTGACGTACGGAATGCCGATTTTTTTGCACACCTCTTCGCCCGGATGGGCGATCATATGGGCCAGGGTTACTTGTTTGCCCGGCACATACTCCTGGATGATGCGCTCTTTGTCCTGATAGGGATTTCTTGGATCGTCCATTTCAGTCCTGTATTCTTGCCAAAACAGCCTTGGTCAGCTCGCCGTATTCGATTGCGCCGCGGGCGGAGGGGGCGTAGCGGAGGATGGGCTCTCCGGCCCGGGCCGCTTCCGCCAGTTTGATATTCATGCCGATCACAGTCGGCAGCAGCAGGTCGCCGTAGCGCTGCTTGAGCGTGTCATAAACCTCGGCTGCGGTGCGGGTGCGGCGGTCGAAATGGGTCAAAAAATAGCCGAGGGTGCGGAGGCGCGGATTGAGATGCCGGCGCGCCTTGGAGAGCATATCGTCGGTCACTTCGAGGCCGGCGACCGCCAGGTACTGGGCCTGGACCGGGATGAGGGCATAGTCCGCCATGGCCAGGGCGTTCGTCGCCAGAGGCCCCATATTGGGCGGGCAGTCGCAGAAGACCAGATCAAACTCCTGCGGGATCTGCTCCCGGCTGAGGAAAAAAGCGTCCGCCGACTCTTCGGCGACCTCGAGATAAAAGTCGGCGAGAGAGGGTTCAGCGGGCAGACAAAAGAGCAGCTCATCCCCGGCCGGATGGATGGCCGCAGCGAGGTCGCGGTTTTCGTCGACAAGATAGTCGCAGAGGGTCTTGACCCGGTCAGCGCCGGGGCCGAAACCCAGGTGGCGGGAGGCCCCTGCCGAGGGATCGAAATCGGCGAGCAGGGTCCGCCGGCCGAGGCGGGCGCACCAGGCGGCGATATTGACCGCACTGGTGGTTTTGCCCACGCCGCCTTTGTTATTGATCACTACGACGATCTTCATTTCTTGTCCGTCAGCGGATAGTACTTGCGCTGCATTTTTTCAATGACGCCCTCATCCAGCAGCGCCTTGAGGGCGGTGAGGATGGCGGGGCGGTCGCACTTGAGGGCCGCGGCCAGTTCGTCCGCAGTGGCTCCAGCGGGATGGGCCCGGAGATGGCGCAGGGCCCGGCCGCTCAGGTCCGGGCCGGCGCTTTTGGTTTTTTCCGGCGGCGGGGTTTTAGCCGGGGGTTGTTCAGCCCGGTTTTGTCCGCCTTTGCCCTTGCGCCGGCCTTTTCCCTGCCCTTTCCCTTTTCTTTTTTTACTGATCAGCTCCTCGACCAGATAATCGGTATCGCCGTCGGGGCGCGGGATGACATGGGCCGAGATCAGCTCGCCGAAACGCATGGCCGCGGCGGAGCCGGCATCGATGGCCGCCTGGCAGGCGGCGAGATCCCCCTCGCAGATGACCGTCACCAGAGCCCGTCCCGGGTTATGCTGTTTGATCAGGCGCACGCGGGCGGCCTTGACCATGGCATCGGCTGACTCGATGGCGCAGATCAGCCCTCTGGTTTCGATAAAGCCGTAGGAGAGTCCAGCCATGAAAAGCCTCAACCCAGCATAAAGTAGACGGGATTGCGCGCTATATCGAGCACGGTATCCTGGAAGGCATCGCAGGCCGCCTTGCAGGCCGCCTGGGTGCCGGTGAGCAGGCCGCCGGAAAAGTTGGTCTCGGAGGGCGGCGCAAAATAGAGGCAGAGGCGCACGTTCGCGGCCTTCATCGCCTGATCGATAGCGTAGGTCGCCTCGAGCGGCGGCGCGATCAGATAGGCCAGCGGTTCGCCGGGATTGATGCCGGCCACGCCGGAGAGATAGCTGCCGGTGCGGGCGATGAGGTGCGGGAAAAAGGTGAGGGTATTGGCTTCATTCGCCGAATACCAGATCGCCTCGTTCTCCAGATAGTCGAGAGCGGCCTGGATGCCGGCCTGCACTTCGCCGGGATTGGGGCCGGCGAGCATGGCGATGATTTCGCCGGAGAGGGGTCCGGAGGCGTGCGCGGCGCCGGCGTAAAAGGATTTGGCATAGATCACTTCGATATCGGCCTTCTTGGTCGCCTCATCGATGCTGACATAGAGGGCGTCATCGATATCGGCGGTGATGAGGCCGAGGCTGCGCTGTTCCGGCTTGAGTTTCAGCTCAGTGTGGAGTCCTGCATCCACCGAGGAGATCAGTCGGACGGCGAGGGGCCGGGCTTTGATGGGGTCGAGAATTGCCATAATTTCTGTCCTGTCGCTAAAGTATAAACATTATTTAAGGTTGATGCCACTGGTTTTTTGGGCGATCATTTTCTTGACGGTATCGACGATCACGGCCGAGGCCTCGACCGGGGGTGTGCCCAGCTTGTGGATATTGGAGATCACCGTCCGTTCAGATTCGACGGTGGTGGCCACGGCGGGACGGTAGACCATATAAGCGCTCATGCTCTCAGACTGACCGAGGCCGGGCCGTTCGCCGATGAGCAGGACCACCACATCGGCCTTGAGGCGTTCACCGATCTCGTCTTCCACCTTGACGCGGCCGTATTTGACGAAGAAAGGCGTGCCCACTTTCAGTCCTGCGGACTCGAAGCCCTTGACCAGGGGGGGGAGGATTTCATCATAGTTGGCGGTCATGGCGTCGGTGGAGAGGCCGTCGGAGAGAACGATCTGCACCTGGGGCTGGGCGATGCATTTTTCGCTGATGAGCCTGCGCCCCTCTTCGGAGAGCATACGGCCGAGATCCGGCCGGGTGAGGTATTCGTCCTTGTCGGAGACCTGGCTTTGCACGATGAAGAGGCCGGTGCGGGCGACCCACTCTTCGGGGATCTCCTTGAAGACGGTGTCGCGCGACAGGGAGTGGTCGGCGAGGAAGCGCAGATAGGGCAGGGTGCGGCTGCGGGTGCCGGTGCGGCCGACGGCGACGCGGGCGTTGGTGGCGGCGCGCAGATCGCCCAGGACCTTGGCGTTATTGGCCTGCTCGACCCCGATCCAGCGCTTCACCTCATCGCTGGCCAGATCGGGCAGAGGACCCTCGCCGGCGGAAGAGAGAGAGGGCGCGGCCGCTGCGGTTGCGGTTGGGACAGGGCGGGGGGCGGCCGCCGGCGTGCTCATCTCCTGCAGCACCGCGTTGACAATGGCTTCAATCTGTTTTTGATCCATGGTAATAGGTCTCCAGATCTAGAAGAATATAGACGCATCGCCGGCCTTTTCGGTCAGCATTCCATTTTTCATGATGCCCATCTTTTCGAGCCATGCCTCGAACTCCGGCGCGGGGCGCAGCCCCAGGGTGGCGCGGATGGTGGCGGTATCGTGGTAGGCATTGGTCTGATAGTTGAGCATGATATCATCGCCGAGGGGGACGCCCATGACGTAGTTGAGGCCCGAGGCGGCGAGAAGAACTGTCAGGTTCTCAAGGGCGTTCTGGTCAGTGTTGGCGTGATTGGTGTAGCAGGCATCAGCTCCCATCGGGATGCCGGAGAGCTTGCCCATGAAATGGTCCTCAAGGCCGGCGCGGGTGATCTGACGGCCGTCGTAGAGATATTCGGGTCCGATGAAACCGACCACCGTATTGACCAGGAAGGGGCGATAGCGCCGGGCAAGGCCGTAATTGCGCGCCTCGAGGGTGACCTGATCGGCGCCGTTATGGGCCCCGGCGGAGAGGGCCGAACCCTGGCCGGTTTCAAAATAGAGCATGCTCGAGCCGGCGATGCGGCAGTATTTCTTGCCCACTTCATAGGCCTCGTCGAGAAGATCGATGGTGACGCCGAACTCCTTGAGTCCCTTTTCCGAGCCCGAGATACTCTGAAAGATGAGGCCGGCCGGCGCGCCGTCGCGGATGGCGGCCATCTGGGTGGAGACATGGGCGAGGACGCAGCCCTGGGCCGGGATCTGCCATTTGTCGATGATCTCCTGCATGCAGATGAGCAGCTTCTTGAC
>DAOOPF010000030.1:0-6565 GCA_035388125.1 bacterium
TCGGGCGCTCGGTCTTGAAATCGTTGCCGCAGCCGCTGGTCGCGATATAGTTCTGATTCGCATCGAGGCGGAAATAGTATTTTTTGTCCGCCAGCTTGAAGCAGTTCTGGTCGTACTGGGAGACGTGGTTGTAGACCACATCGAGAATAACGGCGATGCCCGCCTTGTGAAAAGCCTTGACCAGATCCTTGAGTTCCTCGACCTGGCGGCCCTCCGCGCCGGTCATCGCGCCGGGGTTCATCGTCGCACCGCTGGCGTAATAAGCCTCGGGCGCAAAGAAGAAAGAGGTCATGTACCCCCAGTGGTTGCGGCTGTAGGGATTCCAGGTATTGCGCGTGCCCCCTGCATCCTGATTGAAGGGGAGTTCAATATTGCCGAATTCATGGACCGGCAGGAGCTCGATCGCGTTTACGCCCAGCTCCTTGATATAATCGATGCCGCCGGTCAGGCCGGGCTGGATCACCCCCTTGTAGCTGCCGGCGAGGTGCGCCGGGCAACCCGAGCTCGGATGGGCCGTCAGATCGCGGACATGGCATTCGTAGATGATCATCTCCTGCAGGGGAAGACCCAGGGGACGGTCCCCCTCCCAGTCATACCGGCTGCTGTCGAGGATAAGAGTGCGGCCGCGATGGAGATACTCGTTGGCGGTGACCACGGCCCGGGCATAGGGATCGCAGATGGGTTTCTCGTAATCGAACTGCTCGGTCGCCCCTCCGGGGCCGTCGACCTGATAGGTATAGGCGCTGCCGAAATAGTGGCCGGGCAGGGTGATCTCCCAGACCCCATCCTCATCGCGGAGCAGCTCATGCCGCTCGCCCGCTTTGGCCTCCGGCGCAGGATAGAGCGTCAGGGTGACCCGGCTGGCGCGCGGCGTGAAAAGCCGGAAAGTGGTCGACTGCTCATCCCAGCTGCAGCCCAGGGTCTTGTCGGAGTAATAGCTGTCAAGGAGATGGTCGGGATCCAGTTCCGCCTTGCTCTCCCGGAGATGAAGAAAGCGGGTCCGGGTCAGATCGATGGGGGCGCAGTGGAGGCGATAAACGCCCTTGCGCCGCTCAACGCGGTGGATCTTTAAATCGGGGGTGAAATAAAAGTCGGCGGCATCGATGTGAGCGGTCGAATCCTGCAACTGGACATCGACGATATCCGGGGCTGAAATCCTGGCGGAAATGATCATAGGCGATTTTTTATGGCATCCTGATAAGAGAGTAATGCCCGCGGACAGGAGCATGAGGGCGCTCAGGAACAAACCCGCCCCTCCGGCTCCCCTGCGCAGGCGTTGGCATGCTTTCCTCATGGGATTCACCCTTCGCTTTGGGATGAGGATACTTATTTTTGCTGCAGCGCATCGAGCGCCTTTTCGGCTTCTTCGCGATCGTTAAAGGGGATGGTGTGCTCCTTGAGGGTCTGGGTGGTCTCGTGCCCCTTGCCGAGAATCATGACGATATCGCCCGGACCGGCCATTTCGATGGCGTGCCGGATGGCGGCGCGGCGATCGATGATCTCGGTCACGCGGGCCGCTTCGCAGCCCGTGCGGATTTCGGCGAGGATCTGCAGCGGATCCTCGTTGCGCGGATTGTCCGCCGTAAGGATGATTTCGTCGCTGAAGCGGGCGGCCACGCCGCCCATAATCGGCCGCTTCTCCTTGTCGCGGTCGCCGCCGCAGCCGAAGAGGGTGATCAGCTTGCGCGGATTGAGCCCGCGCGCCAGGCCGAGCACGTTCTCCATCCCGTCGGGGGTGTGGGCGTAATCGACCACGACGGTGAAGGGCTGGCCGCGGTCGACCATTTCCATGCGCCCGGCGACACGGATCGGGCGTTCCAGTCCGCGTTTGATCTGCTCCAGATCGATCCCCTCGGCGATCGCGGTGCCGACCCCGGCCAGGGCGTTGTAGACGTTGAAGCGGCCGAGCAAACGGGTGTTGATATCAATGTCGCCTTTGGGGGTCACCAGAGTATAGCGGGTGCCGCCGATATCGTAGTGGATGTCCCGGGCCATGATGTCGGCCGGGGAGTAGATGCCGTAGGTGAGAACGTTGGCGCGGGTCGCCTCGACAAAGCGGCCGCCATAGGGATCGTCGATGTTGATGACCGCAAAGTCCTCGGCGCCGAGCCAGCGGAAGAGCTTGAGCTTGGCGTTGAGATAGTTATCCATGGTCTTGTGATAGTCGAGATGGTCCTGGGTGAGATTGGTAAAGACCGCGACCCGGAAGCGGCAGCCCTGCAGGCGGTGGAACTCGATGCCGTGCGAGGAGGTCTCCATGAAGCAGTAGGAAAAATCCAGGTCCGCCATTTCACGGAGGATGGCCTGGAGGTCCGGCGGTTCGGGGGTGGTATCCTTGGACTTGCGGATCTCGCCGTTGAGCTTGTAATAAAGGGTGCCGATGAGGCCGACCTTGTTGTTCTCGATAAAGATGGATTCAATGACGTGGGTGGTGGTGGTCTTGCCGTTGGTGCCCGTCACCCCGACCAGTTTGAGCTGCTCCGACGGGCGGCCGTAGAAGCGGTTGGCGAGGATGCCGAGGGCGTAGCGTGAGTCGGGGACCACGACCTTGACGACGCCGGCGGGGAGTTCCATGTCGTTCTGCAGGACTACGCAGACCGCGCCGTTGGCGATGGCCTCCTTGACAAAAAGATGTCCGTCGGGGATCTCGATCTTGTCCAGCTGTGTATAGATATTGATGGCGACGTAGATAAAGCCGGGGCGGATACGCAGGGGATCGTAGGCGATGCCCGTGATTTCAATTCCGGCCGGTGTGCCCGTCACCTTTTTTTCACTCAGGTCGTCCAGATAGAGCTGCAGATCCATGGTATTCTCCTCACGAGAGCGTAAGTGGTTATGATAGCAAAAATGTAACTAAAAAATAATTTCAAGTCAATACAAAGCAAGGCGCACGATCTGCGGCTGGTGGTCGGAGACCGAGAGCGGCACCACACTCGCCTCGAGGATGCGGAAATGGCGGCTGGCGAAGACCTGATCGATGCGCAAAAAATCGAAGAGCAGGAATCTCAGACGGCCGGGTATGCTGCCCTGCAGGTTATAGTGGCCATAGGTCGTACCCAGCCCCCAGCCGGCGGTCGCGAAGGCATTCTGCAGGCCGGCGTTGAAACGACGGTAGAGCGGGCTATTGGGTGTATCGTTGAAATCCCCGGCGAGGATGACCGGCGCCTCGATGCGGCTGACAATCCGGTGCAGCTCTTCCGCTTCAGCCATGCGCCGCTGATAGGCGATGCGCGTCTGGGCCAGCGAGCTGGCGAGAGTGCGCTTGCCGAAGATCAGCTGGAGGAAGGCGTGACCCGCAGGATAGAGATGGCAGTTGAAGAGATGGATCTCCTCGCCCATGCGGGTGACCACGGCATGGTTGACGTTGGTGTGGCCGGACATATAGGGCGTGCCGATGTCGATGTTCCGGACCGACTTGAAGGGCAGCCGGCTGAGGATGGCACCGCCGTTATAATTCTCGAAGCGGTCGGCCCAGAGCTGGTGCGGATAGGACTCACCCAGCCGTCTCTGGAACAGCTTGCGGTCGCTCGAGTTGATCTCCTGGATGAAGACGATGTCCGGATTTTCCCGGGCGATGAGGTCAAAAACCGGAAGGCGTTTCTCCCCGTGGGAGACGCTGGAGATATTGTAATCGAGAATTTTGAGGTGGCCAGGTCCCGGCCGGCGCAGCGCGGAGAACGATGGGAAGAGCTGCGGCCCGTAATTGAGAAGCAGACCGGCGCAGGCGGCGAGATAGAGGAAAAGATGGGCGCGGATCTGACGGGTGCGCCGCACTTCGCGCCAGACCATAATCCCCAGCAGCGGCAGGAGGAGGAAAAGCAGACGGAAATAGGCCGGCAGCTCGCTCAAACCCCAAAGCATCAGCAGGAGGGCGGCGGTTCCGGCGCCGTATCGGATCACCCTGTTCTCCGTTTCACGGCGGCCGAACCAGAAGAGATAGAGCGGCAGCACCAGAGCCACCGGGATCCAGAGGGTGTCCTGAAGCAGGCTGGCCGCCAGTTCCACAGTCGGAACCCGGGGCAGGAGGAGCACGCGCAGATTGGCCCAGACCAGGCCCTGAGCGGTCAGGATCACCAGCCAGAAGAATAAAAGGAGCCCGGCAAGCAGCCTTTTGATCTGTTTCGTCGCGGTCATAATTTTTAATTTATCACTATTTTCCAACATTTAAAAGAATTTTCAGGAGGCGATCGCCCCAGCGCACTCAAAAAAGACTATTGTGTTTTTCAATAAAAGTGCGTATATGAAGGCAAAATCACAAAGGGAGGAAGCACTATGGCGCCTACTTATGATGAGCTCAAGAAAAAAACCGTCGCTGAACTGCGCGAGATCGCCAAAGGCCTTGATCATGAAGCGGTCCAGGGCTACAGCCAGCTCAACAAGGAGCACCTGCTGGTAGCCGTGTGCAAAGCCCTGGGGCTGGACATGCATTCGCACCACCATCACGAGGCCGGCACAACCCTGGCGCAGATGAAAAAAGAACTGAAAGAATTGAAGAAAAAACGTGATACAGCACTGTCGGCCGAAGATAAAGCCGCCCTCAAACGGACCCGCACCAGAATGAGACGGCTGAAGAAACGCATCTCCAGAGCCTAAAAAAAAGCCCGGGCTGCCTCAGCAAACCCGGGCTTTTTTTGCTCCTCCCGGTCAGTCATGCAGAAAACGGCTGACCTTGGTGATGAAATGGCGGTGCAGAAGCGTGCTGTCGGTCAACTCGGGATGAAATGCGCTGACCATGATATGTTCATTTTCCGCGGCCACCACATCCTCGCAGTGCCACCCCAGCGGGGTGACACCCGGGCCGCAGGCGGCTATTTTAGGGGCGCGGATGAAGACCCCCTCCACGCTGGCGGGCTCGCCGTGCAGATCCAGCCTGACCGTGTCGATGAAGGAATCGATCTGCCGGCCGTAGGCATTGCGCTCCACCACCAGATCGATCAGGTTCAGGGTGGCCAGCTTGTGGTCCAGTACCTCGCGGGCGAGCAGGATCAGACCGGCGCAGGTGCCGTAAATAGCCTTGCGCCGCCCGAATTCAACCATGGGATCCCACAAACCGTGTTTATGCAAAATGATGGTCAGGGTGGTTGACTCACCGCCGGGCACGATCAGACCGTCGCACCCCGCCAGTTCCCTCTCCGTGCGCACCAGTGGCGCCTCCTGCCCCAGCACCGCGAGCATCTCCCGGTGCTTGCCATAGTCCCCCTGGATCGCCAGGACGCCGATGCGCATTTACCAGCCTCTCCCCGCCATGCGTTCGTTCTCGGGGATGGAGGAGATCTCGAGGCCCGGCATCGCTTCGCCGAGGCCTTCCGAAACCCGGGCGATGAGGTCGAAATCGAGATAATGGGTGGTGGCGCTGACGACGGCTTTGGCGCGCATGACCGGATCGCTCGACTTGAAGATGCCGCTGCCGACAAAGACGGTCTCGGCGCCGAGCTGCATCATCAGCGAGGCATCGGCGGGCGTGGCCACGCCGCCGGCGGAGAAATTGGGCACGGGCAGTTTGCCCAAAGTCTTGACCTCCCGCACCAGTTCGACCGGTGCGCCCAGGTTTTTGGCCTCGGTCACCAGCTCCTCATCGCCCAGGCTCTGCAGACGGCGGATGCCGCCCTGCACCGCGCGCATGTGGCGCACCGCTTCGACGATATTGCCTGAGCCCGCCTCGCCCTTGGTGCGGATCATGGCCGCCCCTTCGGCGATGCGGCGCAGCGCCTCGCCCAGATTGCGGCAGCCGCAAACAAAGGGAACCTTGAATTTCCATTTGTCGACATGGAACTCTTCGTCGGCCGGGGTCAGCACCTCGCTTTCGTCGATAAAATCGACGCCGAGGGCTTCGAGCACCTGGGCTTCAGCGAAATGACCGATGCGGCACTTGGCCATCACCGGGATCGAGACCGCCTCCTGGATGGCGCGGATCACAGTCGGATCGGACATGCGCGCCACGCCGCCGTGAGCGCGGATATCGGCGGGGATGCGCTCGAGCGCCATCACGGCCACCGCGCCGGCCTCCTCGGCGATCCTGGCCTGCTCCGCGGTGGTGACATCCATGATCACACCACCCTTGAGCATTTCGGCGAGACCGATCTTGACCCGCATATTCTCTAGGTTTTGCATGATAAAATTCCTCATTTAGATTCATCAAATTCCGACCGTAAAGTTATGCAATTTTTCCCTATTTATCAACTGCTTTTCAGGGCACCGGGAGCAGAGCGAAGATTTCCGCCGGCAGCGGAGCCTGAATGGAAAAGTGCACAATTCAGGATAATTTCTATGTTTTCGCTTGATTTAATAACCCTAATTGCTTTTATTTAAATAACAGGTGGGCCGGAAGCGGCAGCGCCTCGCGGCGCACCCAATCCGGACCCCAGAGGCATAACTTTGCACCTTCCCCGGGGGGATCCAGTGATGGATGGCGGGCTGCAGCGCGCTGCTGACGTACGATCAGCAGTAAAAACACCTGGCGCAACCGGCCAGGAACCTTCCCTGATCAGGGGGCTCCTCCGTCATCGGACCACAGCCACAACCAGGACAGCTCAAGCATGCTCGCAAACCGATTCCAGCCGCAAGC
>DAOOPF010000030.1:6665-10538 GCA_035388125.1 bacterium
GAACGGGGGGGAGATCATCGTCAGTGATGTGCAGCTCACCAGTGGCTGGCGTGCACTCATCAACCCGCTGGTCGTCTTCTGGTCCAGAGAGTACGGCGGCTCCTTCGCAGGTAACCGCAACACCAGGCGTCTCTTCAAGCAGCTCGAACAGGAGCTGTCGGCTGTACGCAAGCAGGAGTTCTTCCTTGGCTCCTACTGCTACTGCATTGGCAGAAAATAGACCGCGGATTCTCTCCAGCCGCAACGCGGATCTCCACCCGACGGCGTCAGCCTCTCATCCGACGGAGCTACAATGGCGCTCTCAAAGGAATCGATAAAAAAGATCTATACCCGGACCCTGGCCGTCCACTATGACCAAAAGATCGCCGCCTCCTTCGAGATGTGGCGCGCCGCGGCGGTCGGAGCCTCCAGGCTCGGGCGGGGCAACCGCGTCATCGTCTTCTGCTGTGGAACAGGGCACGATTTCCCCCACCTCATCGACAAGATCGGTGAAGAGGGAGAGATCGTGGGCATGGACTTTTCCCCGCAGATGCTGGCAGGAGCCCGGGCCAGGATCGATCAGCAGGGATGGCGGAACATTCGACTGATCGAAGCGGACGCCACCCTCTTCGCCAACACAGGGAACGACTTGTTCGATGCCGGCCTCTGCACCCTGGGCATTTCCATCATTCCGGAGTACCGGCAGGCCTACGACAATCTCTGCTCCTTCGTCAGACCGGGCGGTGAAATCATTATCGGTGACCTGCAGCTCGCACACGGCTGGCGCTCCATATTCAATCCCCTGATCATCCGCCTCGCCAGGGAGTACGGCGGCTCGTTCCGGGGACATCGCAACAGCAGCAGGCTCTTCGCCGCCATGCAGGAGGAGCTCTCCGACATCAGAAGCGGGGAGTTCTATCACAGATCCTACAAATATGTGGTCGGGAAAAAATAATCGACGGCATAGTGACCCTATTACCAGCGGAGGCAGACAGAAAATGCCCGACACCCCATTGAACAGCGCACAGCTCTGGCGGCTCTGGCGGGAGGAAAGCACCTCCCGGTCCTCCAGCACAGCCATCACGGCCCCGCAAGGCGACATGAGCTTTGAGGCTCTCTTCGCAACTGCCGCAGATCTGGCCGGCAAGCTGGAAGAGGCGGGAATCGAGGAAAATCGCGTCGTCGGCCTGGTCATGCCCAACTCTCTGGCCTTTGTGCCCGCCTTTCTGGCCCTGCTCAAGCTTTCCCTCCCGGTCGCCCTGGTTTCGCCCAAATACCGCGCCAGCGAGATCGAAGCCATCGCCGCCGCCCTGCGGCCGCAATGCTTTCTCACCACCCCTCCGCTGGCGGCCGTGCTCGAGGAAGCGATGGGGATCAAAAGGCGTACCGCTCTGGCCCTGAGCGAACCGGCCGGTGAGGCCGAGCTTCTCTTCCCGGCCTCACCCTCCGCGCCGGCGCCCGCTGCAGGAGGAGAGCGGCCCGCCCTGATCAAATTTACCTCGGGATCGACAGGCACTCCGAAGGGAATCGCCCTGACCGCGGCCAACATACTCGCCGAAGCCCGCAACGTCACCTCCACCCTCGCCGTCAGCGCCGGCGACCACATCCTCGCCCCGGTGCCGGTCTTTCACTCCTATGGATTCGATCTGGGGGTGCTCTCCATGCTCATGACCGGGGCGCACCTGATCCTGCAGGAAGGCCTCGTGCCCCGCAAAATGATCGCAGAACTCGCCGGCGGCGGCGCCACCATCTTTCTCGGCGTGCCCAGCATCTATCGCATCTTTGTCGATACGCCGATCTCGCCGGCTCCGGATCTCTCCCATTTACGCTACCTGCTCTCCTGCACCGCTCCCCTGCCCGCCGAACTGATCACCGCCTTTTATGACAAGTTCCGGGCCCCCATCTGCCAGCATTACGGCTCCTCGGAGACCGGCGCCGTCACCAATCATATCCCCGGCCAGGTCCTCGCCAGACCCGACTCCGTCGGAAGAGCCCTGCATAACGTGCAGATCACTATCGCCGATGAAGAGGGGCATGCGCTGTCCTCAGGCAGCGTGGGCGAGGTGGTCGTGACCAGCGCTGTGGTCTCGCCAGGCTACATCATGGGCAATCCGCCCGGCGCGTCCCGCTTCTCGGCGGGAATGTATAAAACCGGCGACCTCGGCCTGCTCGATGAGGAAGGATTTCTCTTCCTGCACGGACGCAAGGACGACGTCATCAATGTGGGAGGGATGAAGGTTTCCCCCTTCGAGGTGGTCCAGGTGCTCGAAAGATGCCCCGCCGTGCGCGAGGCGGCCGTCATCGGCGTGAAAGATGTCGCCGGCGAAGAGATGGTCTGCGCCCTGGTCACCCTCAAGGAAGCTGCGACTGAAGCCGAAATCCTCGCCTTCTGCCGTGGTCAGCTCTCCGACTACAAGATTCCACGCCGCATCGAGATCCGCACGGAGATGCCGCGCGGCCCTTCAGGCAAAATTAAAATAACAGCAGAGGACTTTAGCTTGTGAATAAAAGTCAGATCGAAAAAGAGATCATCGAGATCCTGCGCAGACGTGCCCTGCACGGCAGCAGCCGCGAGATCAGCCTCACCACCCCCCTGGGGGAGCAAGGACTGGGGCTCGATTCCCTCGCACTCATCGAATTCGTCACCTCCCTGGAGAACCACTTTCAGACTGTGATCCCGGAGGAGATCTGGACGGCGGGCAGCAAGCTCACCCTGCAGCACTTTGCCGACCTGATCAGCATGGCAGTGCCCGCACCTCCCACCGCCGCAGAGGAACTCCCCCCGACGTCGCGGCCCCCCGTCACCACGCCCCGCGATGAAGCCCGGCCGGCTGAGGAGCCGGGGCGGCCCCGCAGCCGGAGCGACTGGCGCCGGAAAGCCCCCTTTTCCTATCTCTACAAGCTCAGCAAGTTTCTCTACGAGCGCGAAAGCTACATGATCCTAGAGCGCGATCTCCGCGACTACCAGGTTCCCGCCCCCAACTCGCCGCTGCATCCCCTCCTGCGTCAGGCCACCCGCGAGGATGAAGATGCGCTGGAACGCTTCTGGCTCTCATTCAGGTACTACACCCTCGCCCGTGAGGAGATGAACAGAGCCCTCTTTCGCAAGCGGCTCGATTCGGGCTATACCTGCCTGACGGCATGGCTGGGGGATGAGGTCATCGGCATCGACTGGCTCCTGACCAGGAGCTACCGCTGCCCGCACACGGGCCTCGAACTCGACTGGCCGCCGGAGGCCATCTATGCGGGCGAGCTTTACGAACACAAACAGCAGCAGGGCAAGGGGGTCGGTCTTGCGCTGCTCGCCTTTTCTCTTGCCGAATCCCAAAAAAATGGCTATCTTCGTCAGGTCACCCTGGTCACAGCGAAAAATATCAAGATGCTCGGCGCCGCCATGCAGCTCTTCGGCTTTGTCAAAACCGGCGAGATCCATACGACCCGTCTCTTCCGGCAGCCCATCTCTTCCTGGCGGGTCCGTACGGAAGCGGGTCGCGGCGGAAAACTGGTCCTGTAGAGCGCGCGGCTTAGCGGCCGGCGTAAGCTGCCGGAAGGCGGACGATCCTGAGCACAAGGCAGAGGGTGCCGGAGAGGAGACCAGCTATGCCCGGGCCGCTCTATTTTTATCGTCGCGGCAGCGATCAGAAGGAAGAGGAGATCATTCTCGGCGGGGGATTGATGCGGTGGGCCTATCAGAGCAGAGCCGGCAAAGCGCTGACCGGTTTTCTCTTCAACCGCCGCTGGCCGAGCCGCCTGGCCGGATGGTACGCCGATTCGCGCTGGTCGCGGCGGCAGATCGCCCCCGTCATCCGCAATCTCGGCATTGATACCGGCGAACTCGACACTCCCGTCGAGAGCTATGCCACCTTCAACGCCTTTTTCACCCGCCGCCTCAAG
>DAOOPF010000030.1:10638-25635 GCA_035388125.1 bacterium
TTTAGCGAAAATGAACGGCAGGTCACCTTGCTGGAAAACGAACAGCTGGGGGAATTCGCCCTGGTCGAGGTCGGCGCTTTCGGTGTCGGCAGCATCGTCCAGACCTTCACCGGCGCTGAGGTGCGCAAGGGGGAGGAGAAGGGCTATTTTCAATACGGGGGATCGACCATCGTGCTGCTCTTCCGGCGGGAGCGGGTGGAATTCTGCCCGGATCTGGTCGCCCACAGCGCCGAAGGGATTGAAACCTTTCTCAGGGCGGGAGAGCTGCTGGCGAAGATGACCTCCGCCTGAACCGTCCCGCAGCCGTTCTCCGCCGGTTGCGCATGGGCCCCCTCCCCGCAGAAACCCGGCTGGATAAAAAATTCTTCTTGCAATTCCCGGTGAATAAGAATACTTTTTAATGTCTCGCTGTTACTATGGTCAAGGCGAACCGGAAGGGCTGTGCCCTGCATGGAAAGAGGATCTGTAATGTACGATGCCATATTGTTCGATCTGGATGGAACCCTGCTGGGACTGGATAACGACCACTTTGTCAACATCTACTTCAAGGCCCTGGGGCAAAAACTCTCGCCCTGGTATCCGGATGGCGAGATCATCCCCCTCATCGTCCAGGCCACCGAGGCGATGATCAAGGCGAAGGGGGACCGGGGTCTTTTATGCGATGTCTTCCGCGACGCCTACGATCGCCAGAGCGCAGTCCCCTTCGCCGAACTCGAAGCGGTCTATGATGAATTCTACCGCGTCGAATTCGACCAGGTGCGCACCATTTCCAGACCTCTGCCCCTGGCGCGGGAGGTCCTCGAGCAGGCGGCGGCGATCACGCCCCGCATCGCCCTGGCCACGATCCCCATCTTCCCGCGCGTCGCGATCGACGCCCGGCTGAACTGGGGCAATCTGCAGGACTTTCCCTTCACGCTGATCACCAGCTTTGAAAACATGCATACCAGCAAACCCAATCCGACCTACTTTCTCGAGGTCGCCCACCGCCTCAATGTGCCCCCCTCAAGCTGCCTGATGGTGGGCAATGACTATCGCGACGACATGGCCGCCACCGCTGCAGGCATGGAAACCTTTATGGTCCTGGACTATGCCCTCAATTCCCAGCACGCGCGGCATACACCCACCTACACCGGTTCGCTCGCCGATCTCCATGAATTCCTGCTCCAGATCAGGAACAGTTGAATCCTTTTGCGCTCGAAAACATCCAATTCTACTGAAAGGCGCATCCGCCGCTAAATTTTTGCATCCCTATTCATAAGGAGTCACCATGGCAACGACCACCATGTCCATCGATAATTTCCAGAACACCATCGAAACCAATCCGATCGTCCTGATCGATTTCTGGGCCGGCTGGTGCGGCCCCTGCAAGATGTTCGGCCCGATCTTCGAAAAGGCTTCCGAAAAACATACCGATATCACCTTCGCCAAGGTCGACACCGAAGCCCAGGGCGACCTCGCCTCGCTTTTCGGCATCCAGTCCATCCCCACCCTGGCCATTTTCAGGGACGGCATCCTCCTCTACCGCGAAGCCGGGGCCCTGCCCGAGGCTGGCCTGGAAGAGCTGATCGGCCAGGTGCGCAAGCTCGATATGGACAAGGTGCGCGCCGATATCGAAAAGCAGAAAGCCGAAGAAGCGGTCGAAGACCACAACTGCGAAGGCTGCGCCGGCTGCGGCCACTGATCAACCCCCTGATCTCCCTCGTCTGAGAAGGGCGGGCCGCCGTTGGCCCGCCCTTTTGTTTCTGTAATAATGTGATCGATAGCACGATTTTTGCAACATTTTCGCCGCCATACCACCCGTCAACAGAGCTCTTGCCGATCCCGTCACCCGCATCACCAGCGAGGCAGCCATGAGAAAATTGTTTCTATCTATTTGTATCTTTTTGGCTTATCATCAGGCATTTCCCGCCGCCATCCTGCAGGTCACCAACCCCAATGTACCGCTCTATCAGTTCGTCACCCTCTCCCTGGATGCAGGCCGAGATGTTCCTAACCCATTTATCAGCATAAATTTATCAGCAGAGATAAGCGCGCCGGACGGCCGCATCTTTGCAGCCGAGGGCTTTTACAACGGCGGCCGCAGCTGGCTGCTCCGCTTCATGCCCGACCGGACCGGCACCTGGAGCTTTTCCTGGCAGTTCGGCGGCGAATCGGGATCGGGTTCGTTCACTTGTGTATCAAAACAGAACAGCAAACTGCACGGCCACATCCGCATCGATCCGGACCACCCGCACAAACTTCGCTTCGAGGACGGCACCCCCCTCCACTGGATCGGAGGCAAATATATCGATTTTGACGATCCCTTTTACAGAACTTCGGAACACGCCAGCGTCCCCGAACGCATGCCCAAATCCGAATACCTCCCCCTGGTCCACACCTATCTGCAGAACATCGCAGACAAGGGGCTCAACGGCATAGTCCTCAAGCTGCGCGTCCTGCCCCTCAACTATGACCTCCAGAGCATGGACCTCGACTTTTTCGCCAGCGCCGACCAGATCATGCAGTGGGCCATGGAGCTCGGCATCAACGTCCAGCTCAACTTTTTCGATACCTGGGGCAAACGCAAGCAGGGCGCTGATATCACTATCAGTAATCCCGATCCCGCCGATCTGCTCCTGGAGCCGCACAACGCCTCCACCTACGTGGCGGAGACCCGCTTTTTCATCCGTTACGCCATTGCGCGCTACGCCGCCTACCCCAACCTGCTCTGGGAACTCTGGAACGAGGCCGAGCGCATGGGCGCTTCCGCCCTGGCCGCCTCCACTCTCTACGCAACCTACTTTGAAGAGTACGACCCCTACGGCATTCCCATCAGCGCCTCGGAGATTCACACCGCCGCCTACCCCCTGCAGATCACCTCTTTTCACGCCGGCTTCAAGTGCGATCCCTCCGAATGGAACTGGACCCACGCGCGCACCGACGACCCCACGCTTTACAAGAAATGGGTGAACTATGGTCAGTACGGCTATGACTACGGCCGGCCCATTCTCTGGAACGAGCTCTACCCCTATGACGGCGTCGATGACGGCGGCCAGTATGCCACCAACACCGCCGCCCACGACTGGTTTCGCGCCACCTTCTGGGGCAACCTGACCGCCGGCTGCATCGGCACCAGCGAGTTCTGCTGGGCTCCCATCAACACGGTGCCCAACCAGGTGACCGAGTATCACAGCCATTTCGCCACCTTCCTCTCCTGTCTCAAGGATTTCAACGCCCTGGATCCGGCCGACGGCGAGGTTGAATGCACGGCCGGCACGGCGACGATGTGCCGTAAACGGGGTAAGGAGTACGTCATCTACCACTTCACCCAGGGCCGGGGCAGCCAGACCACCCTGAACGTCAAGCTCCCGGCGGGCTATTACTATTACCAGTTCTACGACCCCAAGAGCGGCGAGACCGCGAGCACCCGCAGCATCGTGAGCAGAAGCACCGAGGGCTGGCAATCCTTCGCCACCCCGGTATTCAACCAGGATATTGTCCTCTATCTCATCGAGAGCACCTACTACGGAGTGGTGACGCCGGTGGAGCTCGCCAGTTTCTCCGGCGCGCGCACAGCGGGCGGGGTGCGGATCGACTGGAGCACGGCCTCGGAGACCAATAACTACGGTTTCGAGATCGCCCGCGCCCGCAGCGAAGAGAGCCCCTTCGAAACCGCCGTCTTTATCTCCGGACACGGTACGACCGCCGCCGCCCACCATTACAGCTGGTTCGACGCCGAGGCGGGCGAGGGCACTCTCTGGTATCAGCTCACCCAGATCGATGCCGACGGCCTCCGCCACGCCTGGCCCGCCCTGCGTCTCGCTGCTGTCGCTCCGGCCGCTCCGGTGATCTCGACCTACCCCAATCCCGGCCGCGGCATGGTGCGCCTGCGCTTTCATCTCGGCCAGCCGGACCGTGTGCGCCTGACCATCTACAACACCCTGCAGCAGACCGTCCACCAGAGCGCCTGGCACACCCGTGCGGCGGGGGCGCAGGAACTGATCTGGGACGGCCGCAATCACGCCGGCCAACTGGTCGCCACCGGCCTCTACTTCTACCGGCTGGAGATGGAGCATTTGTCAGCAGAGAGCATAAAAATGGTTGGACGTTTCGTATATACGCCGTAAATTGAATGGTACCTACTGGTCGATCCCTAATAATCGAGGTCACGCCATGAATCAGCCCGGCTGGAGCGCCACAGAGAATTACGCCTATCCTCTCCTGATCAAGAATCTGCTCTTCGCGCCCGCTGTTTACAATCCCCGGCAGGAGATCGTCTACCGGGGCGAGCAGCGCTTCACCTATGAGCAGTTCCGCGAAAGGGTCCGCCGCCTGGCCGGCGCTCTGGTCAAAATGGGGATCAAGCAGGGCGATACGGTGGCGGTGATGGACTGGGACAGCCCGCGCTACCTGGAGTGCTTTTACGCCGTACCCATGATCGGCGCCGTACTGCATACGATCAACATCCGCCTCTCTCCCGAACAGATGATCTATACCTTCAGCCATGCGGAAGACAGCGCCCTTTTCATCAATGCCGAATTTCTCCCCCTCCTCGATCATATCAAGGGGCGCATCGATACCATCAAACATTTTATACTGCTCAATGACAGCGGTGCTCCTCCCGATCACCCCTTCAAGTTCACCAATGAATATGAAAAAATGCTCGCAGAGGCCGAACCCCTGCAGGAATTCCCCGATTTCGACGAGAATCTCCGGGCGACCACCTTTTATACCACCGGCACGACCGGCCTGCCCAAAGGGGTCTTTTTCTCCCACCGCCAGCTCGTCCTCCATACCCTGAGCGGGCTGGTCTCCCTCGCCTCCAGCCGGGCCCAAGGCTCCTTCCATCGCGATGACGTCTACATGCCCCTGACGCCGATGTTCCATGTGCACGCCTGGGGCATCCCCTACATGGCGACCATGCTCGGCGTCAAACAGGTCTACCCCGGCAAGTACGCCCCCGACACCATTCTCAGGCTGATCGACCAGGAAAAGGTGACCTACTCGCACTGCGTGCCGACTATCATGCACATGATCCTCAAGCATCCCAGCAGTGAAAACGTCGATCTCTCCAGGTGGAAGGTGATCATCGGCGGCGCAGCCCTTCCCAAAGCCCTCTGTCAGGCCGCCATGGCGCGCGGCATCGACATCTACTCGGGCTATGGCCTCTCCGAAACCTGCCCCATCCTGACGATCTCGCAGCTGAACGCAGCCGAGGTCCAGCTGCCACCGGAAGAGCAGGCGGCGCTCCGCTGCCGCACCGGCAGCCCCTTCGCCCTGGTGCATCTGCGCGTCGTCAACGAGCAGTTCAAGGATGTGCCCGATGACGACCTGACCTCGGGCGAGGTGGTGGTGAGGACGCCCTGGCTGACTCCGAGCTACCTCAAGGACAATGTCAATTCCGAAAAGCTCTGGGCCGGCGGCTGGCTGCACACCGGCGACGTCGCCGCACGCGACAGCCGCGGCAGCATCCGCATCACCGACCGCCTCAAGGATGTGATCAAGGTGGGCGGGGAGTGGCTCTCCTCGCTGGAACTGGAGGATATTCTCGTCAGCCATCCGGCTGTCTCCGAGGCCGCTGTCATCGGCCAGCCCAACGACCGCTGGGGCGAGGTGCCCCTCGCCTTTATCGTGCGCAAGGAGAATGAGACGCTGACCGCCAAACAGCTGCTCGGCCATATTCGCGAATTCATCGACAAGGGACTGATCCCCGGCGAGGCCATCCTTCTCAAGGTTCGCTTCGTCGACGCTCTGGAAAAAACCAGCGTGGGCAAGGTCAACAAACAGCTGCTGCGAACGAAATAGCCCCGGCGGCGTTCTCGCCGCCCCGGTGCAGCCGGGCTGGTCAGACGCAGCCCCGGACAAGCAAAAAAAGCCCGCCCCTCTCCTGCCATAAAGCAGGCAAAGGGCGGGCTTTTTATTTATCCCGGCCGGCGTGAATTGATCAGTAGCGGATGCGGCGCTTGTCCCGGTCGCGTCCTCTGCCCCCGACGTGCAGATCGCAGCTTCCGGAGGGCTGGTAGCGGACATCGAAGAGCTCTTCGACGACATCCGGGCAGGCGGCGCCGGCGAGGAGTTTGGTCTCATTGCAGATGGCCAGGCGCACCACCCCCCCCGGCTGGCTCAGCCACTCTTCCGGCAGCCGCAGAGCGATGTGGGCATTCTTGATTGTGGTGGCGGTGATCGGCAGAGCGGCGTTGGTGCCGGTCTGCTTGTTCCCCAGGGTCAGGGCCGGATCATCGTGGCCGAGCCAGACCCCCACCACCATCTGCGGCGTGAAGGTGATGTACCAGGCGTCGGTGAAATCGTTGGTGGTGCCGGTCTTGCCCCCGGCGGGACGGTAAAAACCATACCGGGAGACCGCCTGGGCGCCGGTTCCGGCCTGCGCCACCGTCCGCAGCATATCGGCCATGATATAGGCGGTCTCCTCGCGCAGCACCCCTTTGCTCTGCGGGCTGTTCCTCTGCAGATCGTTGCCGTACTTGTCTTCCACCTTCATGACGCCGAAGGGCTGGACGAGCACGCCGTGGTTGGCGAAGACGCCGTAGGCGGAGATGAGTTCAATCGGGATGACGCCGCATGAGCCGAGCGCAAGGGCATCGACCGCATCAAGATGGGTGGTAATGCCCAGATGGCGCGCATACTGCACCACCTGACGGGGCGGGATATCCTCCTGCACCAGGCGGGTGGTGACCAGATTGAGCGAGCGGCGCAGCGCCTCGCGCAGGGTCGTTTTGCCGCTGATCGATTCATCGTAATTATGGGGGGTCCAGCGCGTGCCGTCGCCCAGTTCAACCACGACCGGCTGATTGAGCTTTTCGTAACTGGGCATATAGCCGTTGTCCACGGCCGCTGTATAGACGATGGGCTTGAAGGCGGATCCGGGCTGGCGGATGGCCTGGACGGCCCGGTTGTACTTGCTCTCGCTGAAATCCCGGCCGCCGATCATTGCCAGGATGTGGCCGTTGCGGGGGTCGATCGCCACCAGTGCGATCTGGACCGCGGCCCGCTCGTTGAGCACCGAATCAACAAAAGCCTTGCGGGTGAGCCAGCGCTCCACCGTATCCTGCCTGAGCTGCTCTTCGGTCAGAAACTTGGCGAGCACCTCTTTCTTGCGCAAGTTACTGTTGGAGATCTCCTGCGCCTTGGGCAGATAGGCGTTCATCGCCGCTTCAGCGGCCTTTTGCACCCGCGAGTCGAGCGTAGTGTAGATGTTCAGTCCGCTTTTGTAGAGGTCCCAGCCGAAATCCTTCTGCAGATTCTGCCGCACCCATTCAGTGAAATAGGGGGCGATACCTTCAAGCTCCGACCCCTTGCGATTCATCACCCCGAGGGGAGCGGCGAGGGCATCCTGATACTGCGCCTCGGTGATAAACTTTTCGGCGCGCATGCGCTTCAGTACCACCACATTGCGCCGCTTGATGGCACGATCCGGATAGCGGATTGGATTCCAGTAGGCCGGCCGCTGCAGGCTGGCGGTCAGGACTGCGCATTCTGGCAAAGTCAGTTCGCGCGCCTTTTTGTCGAAGAGGTATTGGGCCGCCGCCTCGACTCCGTAGGTGCCGTGCGCGAAAGACATGTGGTTGAGGTACATTTCGAGAATTTCGGGCTTGGTGTAGGTGCGCTCGATCTGGATGGCGGTCATCCATTCGCGGATCTTGCGCGTCACCGTCTTCTCGGGAGTCAGATAAAGCCGCCGGGCGAGCTGCTGGGTGAGAGTGCTCGCGCCCTGCTGCTTGCTCAGAGTCAGGATGTCGAAGATGATCGCGCGAACGAAGCGCAGCGGCCGGATACCCCAGTGGTCGTAAAAACGGGCGTCCTCGGAGGCCAGCACCGACTTGATCATGATATCGGGAATCTGCGACATGGGCACATAGAACCGGCGCTCGGTGAAAAACTCCTTGATGAGCACGCCGTCAGTGCTGTAGACCTTGGAAGCGAGCTGGGGATTATAGTCTTCGAGGGTATCCAGCTTGGGCAGGCTGAAGCCGAGATAGATGAGCCAGCCGAAAAAGAGCAGGGACAGGAAGAGAATCGCGCCCCAGAAGCGCTTGCGCCGTTTGTCAGCGGGGATGGCGGAGAGCTTGCGCCGCACATCGGCCATGATGGAAGTATGCTTGATCGTCATTACCAGGCTAACCTATAAAAAGAACGCCCCGCAGCGCAGGGCGTCGAGCACGTTGCTAATACCTTTTAATGTGGGTCAACACTTTGCGGTAGCGGGTGATATCCTCCAGCACCTTGCCCGTCCCGCGCACCACAGCGAGGAGTGGCTCCTCAGCCAGAATGACCGGCAGGTTGGTCTCCCGGCGCAGCCGCTCATCAAGTCCCTTGAGCATCGAACCGCCGCCGCTCATCAGGATGCCGCGGTCGAGAATGTCCGCGGAGAGCTCCGGCGGGGTCTGCTCAAGGCACATCTTGACCGAATCCACCAGCTGATCCACGGTATCGGCGAGGGCTTCCTGCACCTGTTTGGTGCTGATGGCCACGGTCTTGGGGATGCCGGCGACCAGGTCGCGGCCCTTCACAGTCATGGTGCCCTTGCCGTCGTAGGGTGCGGCCGAACCCAGATCGCACTTGATCTCCTCCGCGGTGATCTCGCCGATGAGGAGGTTGAACGATTTCTTGAAATACTGGACGATGGCCTCATTCATCTCGTCTCCGCCGATGCGGATGGAGACGGAGTTGACGATGCCGTACATGGCGATGACCGCGATTTCGCAGGTGCCTCCGCCGATATCGATGATCATGTTGCCGACCGGCTGATCGATCGGGAGGCCAAGGCCGATGGCGGCCGCCATGGGCTCTTCGATGAGATAGACCTCACGCGCGCCGGCATGTTCGGCTGAATCGCGCACCGCCCGTTTTTCCACTTCGGTGATGCCGGTGGGTACGCAGATGGCGATGCGGGGCCGCGGGATGCGCGTCGGCATCGCCTTGCGGATGAAATGACGGATCATCTGCTCGGCCAGCTCAAAGTCGGCGATGACGCCGTCCTTGAGGGGACGGATGGTGATGATCTCGCCCGGTGTACGGCCGACCATCTCGCGCGCCTGGTTGCCGAAAGCGACGATCTCCTGGGTGCTTTTGCGGATGGCGACGACGGATGGCTCGTCGAGAACCACATCCCTGCCGCGCACAAAGACCAGGGTATTGGCTGTACCGAGATCGATAGCCAGGTCATTGGAAAAAAAGGAACCTAAACCGAAGCTCATGATGCCCAACCTTCTTCAAATGGTGAGTATGCAATCCCACTTTAGTATTCCAGCTCGTTCAGCCAGATCCGCTCAGTGGCGGAAATGGCGCATGCCCGTAAAGATCAGGGCGATATCGTGTTCGTCGGCCGCGGCGATGACCTCGTCATCGCGGACCGACCCGCCCGGCTCGATAACGGCCGTGGCCCCCGCCTCAGCGAGGACATCGAGGCCGTCCCGGAAGGGGAAAAAAGCATCGGAGGCCGCAGCGGTGCCGCGCAGCTCCAGGCCGGCATTCTTCGCCTTCATCGCCGCGAGCCGCGACGAATCGACGCGCGACATCTGGCCGGCGCCGATGCCCAGGGTGCGGTCCGGACTGGCGAAAATAATAGCGTTGCTCTTGACCCATTTGGCCACCCGCCAGCCGAAAAGCAGGGCTCGCCGCTCCACTTCGCTCGGCGCCCTGCGGCTGACCACCCGGTAGGTCGAGGGTTCCACCGGCTCCACATCGACATTCTGAATCAGATACCCCCCGCTGACCTTGCGGAGATCCTGCATGACCGGTTCAATGCGGAATCCCGGCCAGCGGATCAGGCGCAGGTTTTTCTTGCTCCTGAGCAGATCGAGCACCTCAGCGGAGAAATCGGGCGCCACCACCACTTCGAGAAAAGTACCCGCCATTTGGGAGGCAAGCTCGATTTGGGTCAGGGGCCGGTTGAGAGCGACGATCCCGCCGTAGGCGGAGGCTGTATCGGTCGCCACCGCCTTGGTGTAGGCGTCGAGAAGATCAACCCCGATGGCCGCGCCGCAGGGGTTGTTATGTTTGACGATCACTGCGGCCGGCTCCGCGAACTCGTGGGCCAGGCCGACGGCGGAATGGATATCGAGAATATTGTTATAGGAGAGTTCCTTGCCGTGAAGCTGGGTGCCGAAAGCCGGCTCCCCCGCCTGCGCATAAAAGGCCGCGGGCTGGTGCGGATTCTCGCCGTAGCGCAGATCCTGGACCTTGTGCAGACGGAATTCCAGCGTCTGCGGAAAGGCGGACCCGGCCTCGCTGCCGGGGGCTGCCGCTTCGAGATAGTCACGGATGGCGGCGTCATAGCGGCTGGTGCGGGCGAAGGCGGCCGCCGCCCAGCGCTCACGCATGGCCAGGGAGGTGCAGCCCGCCAGCTCGTCGAGCTGACGGAGGAAATCCGCATACTGCTCCGGACCGGTCAGCACGGCGACGCCGGGATAGTTTTTGGCGGAAGCGCGAATCATGCACGGTCCGCCGATATCGATATTCTCCAGAGCTTCTGCCCGTGAGCACTCCGGTCTGGCGATGGTTTTTTCAAAAGGATAGAGATTGACCACCACCAGATCGATGGGCGTCAATCCCAGTTCCGCCAGCTGGCGCATCTGCTCCTCATCCTCGCGTTTGGCGAGGATCGCACCATGAATGTGCGGATGGAGGGTCTTGACCCTTCCGCCCAGAATTTCCGGGAATCCCGTGACCTCTGATACGGCGCGGACCGGGATGCCGGCCTCCTGCAGATAGCGCGCTGTGCCGCCGGTCGAGATAATCTCCACACCACGTCCATGCAGAGCCCGGGCCAGCTCCAGCACTCCTTCCTTGTCATAGACGCTGAGAAGGGCGCGCGCTACTCTGATGTGATCCGGCAAGAGGTCCTCCCTTCACCTTATCAAAACAATTTTGCATACAGGACGGAAAAATAATTATATCAAAAAAATATCAAAAATCAAAGAATTTGCTTCAGCGGAGGCGCTTTTTTTGCTGTTTTTTACCGGAAAGTGCCATAACGACGGGCTTTCAGGGTCCGCATCGTCATCCTCTCCCCTTCTTCGCCAAAATTGTAACACGCCGGCCGTCAATCTGCACGCGACCCTCGGCGAAAAGCTGCACCGCGCGCGGCAGGATCTCATGCTCGGTCTCAAGCACTCTGGCCGCAAGGCGCTCAGGCGTATCATCTTCCAGCACCGGAACGCACTGCTGCAGCACCGGGGCGCCGGTGTCATATTCGCTGTCCACAACATGAACAGTCGCGCCGCTCACCTTGCAGCCGTAAGCGAGCACCGCTTCGTGCACGTGATGTCCATACATCCCCTGCCCGCCGAAAGCGGGCAAAAGAGCGGGATGGATATTTATGATCCGGTGCCGGTAGTGGTGGATGACCGCCTCGGGGATCTTTTTGAGGTAGCCGGCGAGGACGATCAAATCGACATTATGCTCCTCCATCAGGCCGAGAAGACGGCTGCTGTAGGCCTCTTCGGAGATGAACTGGGGCGCGGAGAGATGGAAGGCCGCCACGCCATGCGCCCGGGCCAGGGCGAGGGCCCCGGCCTCGGTCTTGTTGCTGATCACCAGGGCGATGCGCGCATCGAGGCGTCCCGATTGGATGGCTTCGATCAGAGCCGCCAGGTTGGAGCCCCGGCCGGAGACGAAGACACAGAGTGTGAGCACGGCAGTTTCTCCTCTCAACAGCGCTGCGGCTGAGCCGCGCTCCGGTCAGGCCGCCGGTCCCTGCGCCGCAGCCACCGCCGGCTCGAGCAGACGCAGTGTCCCCTTGTCCGCATCGAGACGGACCCGGCAGCCGAAGGGCATGGTATACTTGAAATCCTGGTGCCCGTAGGGAAAGTTGCCCAGGATCGGAATGTGCAGGTCGCGGGTAAATTTCTCCAGAACCTCCTCGAGGCTCAGGGTGGGATCGGATTTTTCGCTGCTCTCCATATCCAGGAACTGCCCGAAAATCAGGCCGTTGAGCTTGTCCAGAATGCCGGCATAACGCAGCTGGACCAGGTAGCGGTCGATGCCGTAGACATCCTCGCCGATATCCTCGATCACCAGAATGGCGCCGGTGAAATCGGGCTGGTAAGGGGTGCCGATGAGCGGATTGATCAGCGAGAGGCAGCCGCCAAGCAGCCGTCCCTCCCCGACACCGCCGTGATAGACCTGCGGCTCATATTCTCCCGCCCTGGCCTTGAGGAGCTGGCGTGTGCTCTTGCCGACCATGGCCCAGAAATGCTTCTCGGTGAAGGGAAGAATCCCCTTGCCCATCTCCACGGCGACCATGGGCCCGGAAAAGGTGACCAGTCCGGTCTGCGCATAGAGAGCCAGCTGCAGCGAGGTGATGTCGCTGTAGCCGACGAGAATTTTCGGGTGTCGGCGGACCGCCTCATAGTCGATCAGATCGAGCAGCCGCGGGGTGCCGTAGCCTCCACGCGAGCAGATGATCGCCTTGACCCTGGGATTGCGGAACATCGCATTCAGATCGTCCGCCCTGCTCTCGTCGGTGCCGGCCAGATAGCCGTATTGATCGAGGACATGCTTGCCCTCGGTGATCTTGTAACCCAGTCCGCGCAGGTAGGCGAGGCCGTTCTGGTACTGATCATGCTTTTCCGGTTTGGGCGGGCTCGCCGGGGAGATGACGCCGATGCGATCGCCTGGAACCAGTGCCTGGGGTATGCGTAGCTCCATGAGGATTCCTGTCAGTTATGCAGCAGCCGTTGAAATTCATAGATAGACATGGGGTTTTGCAGGCGGTAGTCGCCAAAACCGGTATAGTCAAGGAAGAGAAACTCCCGGTTGAATTCATAATAGGTCCACACTTCATAGGGCTTCATGTCGCGCGGGTAGACGTCGCGCTCGACATTGTCGGGTGAACCCAGGATGATAAAGATCACTCCCATATCGGTGCGCCAGCCGGGCATCTGCATCACCGAGAAACGCTGGTTGGCGAATTCGATCCGTGAATAAAAGGCATCCATGCTCTCGTTGGCATCGGTGCCCGGGCTTGGATCATGGCGCTTCCAGAAGGCCTTGAACTCCTCCAGCAGCGCATCGCCCTTGGCCTTTTTCAGGCGCTTCCACTCATCCTTGGAGGCAACCAGGCGCAGCTGCTCGATGGCGGTCTTGAGGTCCGAAGCCGTCGATGGCAAGGCGCTCCAGCGGATGTAGAGCGGCTTCTCCAGCTTGAGTTTGCCGCTTTCCGACTCGATCTGCACGGTGAGCAGATAGGAATCCTGCGGCAGACTGTCGGGCTGGAGCTTGAAATAGATCGGATTGCGCCAGGAGGTCACAGTCCGGGTGAAGGTGCAGCGCATTCGCTTGTGCGTGATCTTGCCGGCGAGTTCATAACTCACCTTCACCTCCTGGGGAGGATTATCACAGTAGATTTCCAGAAAAGCCTGCGTCGAATCGATGATACCCTTGGTCGCATCGCTCACCTGGGGACGAATTGAAATCGTGCCGGTCGAATCGTGCTGCAATTCGCTGATCAGCAGGATGTCACTGCTGCGCAGCGCCGTCTCCCGGTAATCCTGGAGATCGACGGAGAGGCTGCGGGTGGTGGCCCGGTGGGACTCGTTATCCTGTACGGCGATATTGACCTTGTAATGGCCGGGTTCGAGATCGAAGTGGCGATGGCTCTGGCTCAAACGGCCGCGTTCATTGGTCATGTCAAAACTGGTGGCCGTCGCCAGCTCCGTCCAGATCTCTCCGTCGGCCTGATCATTATCCTTGTCCATGATGGTGACGGTGACCTCATAGTTCGCCTCGAAATTATCCTCCTGCTTGACAAATTGCAGTTCATCAAAGACGATCTCGAGATAGACATTGAGGCGGCTCAGCTGGCTGGCGGGGCCGACCGCTGTATTGACAATATCCACATGGAAATCAGGACCATTCTTCTCCTGCATCGAGCTGAATTCCACCTGAGCCTGCATGCGCGTCGCCATGACCGCCATTGTCAACACTGCGGCGAATAGTGCTTTCTGCATATAGTGCATTCTGATGCTCCTTCCGGATTCGGCGACCGCTGCGGGCGGTTTCACCTAAAAGGTAAAACACGCATCGACCGGAACTCATTTCCTTTTTTAATCATCCCCGGCGGGTTCGGCGTAAAGATCGTATGGACCGGCTCCCGTGACCACCACCGTCGCAAAACTTCCCGGGGCGAGTGCCTGGCCGATAATGACGCTGTTGTCAATCTCCGGCGCATCCCAAGCCGTGCGGGCCAGGGAGGTCCCCGGCTCCTCGCCCGCCTGATCCACCAGGACCTGCAGCCGCCGGCCGAGCAGGGTTCGGTTCCGCTCCAGCGAGAGCTCAGCCTGGATGGTCATGATCTCCTGCAGGCGGGCCTCTTTCTCCTCCTCGCTCAGGCTCTGCGGCCACGCCTCTGCGGGCGTTCCCTCCTCCTGGGAGTAGGCAAAAACTCCCAGCCGTTCAAAACGGGTCTGCCGGACAAACTCGCACAACTCCAGGAACTCCCGCTCTCCCTCTCCCGGAAAGCCGACGATCAGTGAGGTGCGCAGCGCCAGGCCTGGAATGCGCCGGCGCAGGGTTTCGATGAGCGCCTCGATCTGGCTCCGGCTGCTCTTGCGGCCCATCGCCCTGAGCAGGGGATCGGCGATATGCTGGATGGGCAGGTCGATGTAGGGGACGACCTTGTCCAGCGCTGTCATGGCCTCGATCAGCTCGGGATACCAGTGCGCAGGATGGGTATAGAGCAGCCGGATCCAGCGCAGCTGCGGCACCTCCTGCAGGGCGGCGAGCACGGTGTGCAGCCGGACGGACTGATCGAGGTCATGGCCGTAACGGGTGCTGTCCTGGGCCACGATCATCACCTCCCGCATGCCGTCGGCCGCCAGCATCTCCGCCTCGGCCCGGATCTCCGCCAAGGGGCGGCTCCGGCCCGGCCCCTTGATGAGGGGGATAGCGCAGTAGGTGCACCGGTTGTCGCACCCCTCTGCGATGCGCAGATAGGCATAGTGGCGCGGTGTCAGGCGGTAGCGCTGCACGCAGGGGTGAGCGGGCAGACCGAGAAAG
>DAOOPF010000031.1:0-25355 GCA_035388125.1 bacterium
CCTCCGTCGCCGAAGCCAACACCGCCATGACCAATGGCGATTTCCTGACCGCTCGTGACAAGGTCCAGGCCAATCTGCAGAAACTGGCCGGCCTGGCTGAAGAGCTGCAGGCTGCGATCGACAAGAAGCTCGGCCGCTAATTCTTCACTCTTCACTGAGTGTTGATCTTAAACCTCAGTCCGTGCAAGCAGCGCTTCGCGGGCTGAGGTTTTCTGTTTTCAATTCTTGTCCGGGGTGGTTCTTTGACCAAAGTGGTGGATGTGCATCTGACCTCTTGACATGGCCCCGATTCTCTGGTATACTGGCATTAGCTGAGTAGAAAATGTTGTACGAATATAACCGTTACGCCAAACCAGCCAATCCTGCCCCGCCCGAAAAAAACTGGTTTCTCATCATCAATCTCCTCCTGGCGCTCGTCCTGGGTGTTATCAGCCTGATCGTTCAGTTCTCCAACCAGCCGCCGGTGGGCCGATTCGATGAGGCGCGCCGTGACGTCGCCAGAGCCCGGCAGCTCCAGGCCGCTGTCTATGCGCCGGACCAGCTGCGTATGGCCGATAACTATCTCGAGCAGGCCCGCCTGATGTGGGCTTCTGAAAACGAGCGCTGGATGTATCACCGCAATTTCAGCCGCGTCGATGCGATGGCGCAGAAGGCCAGCGATATGGCTGAATATGCGGCGATGCGTTCAGTGACCCTGCGCGACAGTCTGCGCTGGGTGGCGGCGACCGGCATCAACCTGACCAAGAAGAGGATCGCTGACATCCGCGGTCAGTTCGCGGATATGCCGATGGAGGGCCAGGTGCGTCAGCAGATTGCCTTCAGCGAGCTGGCGATCTATGAGAGCGAGGAGGCCTTCAAGCGCGGTGATTTCCGCCGGGCCGTCGCCCGCTATCATATCGCTGCAAAAAAAATCGGCAGCGCCGGTGATGAAGTGACGCATATCCTTAACGGCTATTTTGTCAACGCGCCCAAGTGGCGCAAATGGGTGCAGCAGACCATCCGCTGGTCCGCCGAGAAGAACGCGCCGGTGATCATCGTGGACAAGCTCGCCCATCGCTGCCAGGTCTACAGAGACGGAGTCAAGCGAGCGGAGTTCCCGGTTGAACTCGGGCCGAACTGGCTGGGACATAAACGTCAGCGCGGGGACGGCGCCACTCCGGAAGGGATGTACCACGTCAAACGCAAAAAAGCGGGACACCGTACCGCCTATTACAAGGCCATGGAGATCAACTATCCCAATGCCGAGGATATGGCCCTGTTTCGCGCAGCGCAGGCGCGCGGTGAGATCGCACGCAGCGCCGGCATCGGCGGCCTGATTGAAGTCCACGGCGACGGGGGCAAGGGCGCCAACTGGACGGCGGGCTGTGTCGCCCTGCGCAATCGTGATATGGACACGCTCTACAGTATGGTGGAGGAAGGGACCCCGATCACTATTGTCGGTTCGCTTCGGGGAATCAATACCTCCTTCAGTGAAAACAGCGCGGCGCCCGACGGCAAGGGGCAGAACACGGCCAAATAGCCTCATGCGGCCGTTCGCGGACAGGTGAGGAGATTGACCGGAGTGCCGGTTGCAGTGATAGCCCGGATTTACAAGGTCTTATGAAACGTACAGTGCGCAAAGATTTTCGCCCGCAAACACGGGAAAAAGCCCGGCTGGAGCTCGAGTCCGCTTTCGATGACTATGAGCCCGAAAAGACCGAAAAAAAGTTGGGGTCGGCTCTTTTCTTTGGCCTGCTGTTCGGACTTTTCGCGGCTTTTTTCGTCTTTTTGTACTCGCCGGATCTGCGTGATGCACTCTTTCGCCTCGCGCCCAGGGAGAATTACCTCCGCGTCGACGGCGCAGCCGATGTGCAGCTCTACGAGAAGGAGCTGGCCAGGACGGCCAAGACCGTGCAGGCCAAACAAAAAAAGATCGCTGCCTTTATCCCCAGGGAGCCCTGGCTGGTCATCGATACCTCGGGCAATCAGATTTTTCTGATGCAGGAGGACCAGCTCCTCCACAAGGGGGTCTGCTCCACCGGCAGCTACGTCCTGCTGCGCGCCAGCCGCAACAAGCAATGGATCTTTCGCACCCCGCGCGGCCAGTTCAGGGTGCTGAACAAGATGCGCAAACCGGTCTGGTATATGCCGGACTGGGCTTTTGTCGAGGAGGGGCGGCCGATTCCGCCGCGCGATTCCCCCCTCCGGTACGAATCGGGAGTGCTGGGGGACTATGCCCTGGCCCTCGGCGATGGCTACCTGATCCACGGTACCCTGTACAAACGGTTTCTCGGTATGCCGGTCACCCATGGCTGCGTCCGGCTTGGGGATGAGGATCTCGAGATCGTCGCCAAGAATATGGGCACCGGATCGAAGGTGTTCATCTATTAACGCACTGTCTGTCCCTTTTCAGAGAGTTCAGCCTTGAATCTGCTGCCGTTTTTTAAAAATCGCCTGGGCGCACAGCTGATCTTCATCTTCGCCTTTTTGCTGCCGGTGCTCATCGTCGCTGTGCCGCTGGTGATCCTGCCGGTGCAAAAAGTGGTCGATTCCACCTCCCTGCGGATGCGGAATATTCGCGCCGCTGCGGGAGGCCCTGGCGGGGCTGCGCCCACACGCGAAATGGCGGAACAGATGGATGCCCTGCGGCTCGAGGAGACCTATGCCAACCTCCTCCTCGATCTGGCCAAGAAGGATTCGGTCATGCTCGCCATCAATCTGCGCGACAGCCTGGTCAATCTCCTCATCAAGGGGGTGCCCGTGCGCAAGTGCCGGATCAGCTCCTTCCGGATGAGCCAGGCCATCCCCCATGTCGCCCGGCTCGATTCACTCCATACCTGGCTCTATCCCCCTTTCCAGCTCCTCAATGAATCGGCCACCATTCCCAAGGCTCCTATCCGCATCATGGACGCCCCCAAGGATACCATCGAGGCTGAAGCGATGGCCGGTCAGGAGATCCCGATCGAGAACAACGATGTCCATTTCACGATGCAGTTCAACCGCAATCTCACCGTGCGCATCGAGCAGGAGCAGCCGCCGAGCAGCAGCAGCGAGTTCAAGAAAAAATTCGCTTTTGATATGGAGAGGATTTTTGCAGAGGCCCGGACGACGATCCGGAATCTGAAGCGCAAGCGTCTGCCCGAGCATAAGCTGTGGATTGAAGTAGTGGTTTCCCGCGAGGATGCCAAGGCGATCTATCGGGCCATCCCGGTCAAGCTGCAGATGGCCCTCTTCCTGCCCGAAGCCGGTTAAAAAATATCCGCCTGCAGCCCCGGCGCTCTCCAGCTGCAAGCCTCCCCCTCTTTTCCCCCTATTTTTCCCACTTGAAGATCAGATCAAACCCCGTACTGTTTTCATCTCCGCGCGTAGCCTGGAGAAAGAGCGAGCGGATGATCTCGTATTCCAGGGTCACCTGTTCGGGCGCCACCTCGCCGGTGCGCTTGAGGTTGAGCTGGCGTTCGTAGCTGATGAAGAGATCGTTGGTCAGATATTTGCCGACGACGACCGTCGATTGCCGCCAGTTTTGGTCTCCCCTGAATTCGATCACATCCAGGTCCAGGGTCTGCTGCAGGGAGCGGGTCACCTCCCCGGCGATCTGACCGGTCAGTATCTGCCTGAAGGTATCTCCGCTCAGCTGCAGCTGTGAGGCGACCAGGTTGTTTCTTTCGCCGTGGGTCAGGTCGGCAAAGCTGCGGCCGAAGGCGAGATAGGAGACGGCATCGTTCTCGGCGATGGGCTGGTCGTCGAGGGTGAAGCTGAGGAGCGGCTTGCGCAGTTCGCCCGTGGCGGTGAGGCTGAGGGTGTGCTTGGCCTTGTCCTGGGAACGGAAGATGTGGTCCGCCTGGAGGTTCATTTCGGGCAGATTGTCGCCGCCGGCGAATGTGAGGCGGCCCTCCTTGATATCGAAGCGGCGGCTGAAGAGGTCATAGTTGCCGCGGACGATTTCGATCGAGCCGAAGAGGCCAAAATGATCTCCCTCCTTGGCCAGATCGAGGTTGCCGGAGATCTCGATGTTCAATTCCGGGCTGCGCAGCCAGGTGTTGCGCGGGATTTCGAGCCGGACTGAGCCGCGCAGACGTTCGACGAAGGGCAGCCATTCCGGCTGGAGGATCTTGCGGTCATAACTCTGGCTGGTGGTATCGCCGCGGGTGACCATGAGCAGGGGGAGGTCCGCCTGCATCAGGGTGGAGGGGGTTTCGGTCAAAGCGGGCAGATCGAAGCGGGCCCGTTCGATGCGCAGGGCACCGTTCAATTTGGGCTCTTCCAGCAGGCCGGAGAGTTCCACCGTACCATCGAGGACGAGGGTTATTTCGGGGCCATCGGCGGCGGTGAAGCGGCTGCTTTTCAGGCGCAGATAGAGTTCCTTGAAGGCCGGGCCGGTCTCATCCAGCTCGAACCGCCAGAAGCCATCGCCCTGCAGCCGGCCCTCACCGCCGGCGGCGCTAAGCCGGCTCAGCACCACTCTGGAGGGCTCAAGGTCAATGCGGGCCTCGATGGGCTGGTAGGGTTTGCCGAGATAGGGGGCGATGAAGGATCCCTTGCGCAGTTCCAGATAGCCGCCGGGCAGGGGTTCCTTCCAGGTGTTGGTGAGGACGAGATCGCCGCTCAGGGTGCCGCGCAGATCGAGGCCGGGGAGAAAGGCGGAGAGGATTCCGGCCTGAAGTTCCCGCGTTCTGACCGCGATATCGATGGAATCCGTGTCGGCGATCAGGGTCCGGGGCAGGGGCCAGCGCAGACGCAGAGGGAGGAGGCCGCTGAAGAGCAGGGTATTGCTGGCGCTCTGGGTCAGAGTTCCATCCCAGATCAGCAGCGAGTCCTCGAGCAGGCTGCTGAATTGGAGGGTGGCCAGGGGCAGTCCGGCCACCTCGAGCTCTTCAGCCCGGATGGTGGTGACGATGCGGGGGCGGGCGGCGATGCCGGTCAGGGCGGCGTGCGCGCTCAGGGTGCCGTCAAGGGCGGGCGCGCCGGGTATGAAACGCCTCCACTGCTGCAGCTCTATGTTTTCGAGGTTGAGATGGAAAGTGAGGCTGTCGGTGAGGTCCAGGGTGCCGCCGAGTTCAATGCGCTGATCACCGCGGCGGAGGGCCAGTCCGGAGAGGGCCAGCGAATCCTCGCCGAAGGTGAGCCGCGGGATGGCGCCATCCAGGCTCCAGATGCCGCCGCCTTCCTTGAGTTCCAGACCGGGGAGGAGGAGCTGCCAGAGCGACTCCTGCCTGCCGGCCTCGAAGGCGATGCGGGCGCTGAGGCTGTCCGTAAAGGTCACGGCGCTCTCCGCAGTGTAGAGTCCATCTTCATAGCGGCCGTGGATGAAGAGGGAATCGGCCAGGGCTGTCCCGCCATTGCTGAGGGAGGATGCGGAGAGCCGGAGTTCGGCACGGGGGCTGTCCTGCCAGAGCGCGGTAAGGCCGGCATTGATCTCCCTGGAATGGAAGGCTTCATAGGCGCTTTCACCGAGACGGGCGGTGGCGCTGATGACGAGAGAATCGGCCGCTCCGGAGAGGGCGGCCTCCACGGTGCCGTTGAGGCGCATCGAATCGGCATCGAGCCACTGCGTCAGGCTGCGGTGCTCCTTGAGGGAAAGGGTCAGGCCGGCGGTGAGGGGGCCCGAGGCGCGCCAGCTGCCCCGGCCGGCTGCATTCAGGCCGGGGGCGGCCAGCTGCAGGGTATCGAGATCGATGCCGGCGAAGTCAAGCCGGCCGGCGGCATAGAGGGTATCGATGGCAATGCCGGCGATGATGGAGGGATGGCCCCGGAGCCGGGCTGATGCGCGGGCGCCGGCGCGGGTCATGCCCCGGCCTTCCAGATGGAGATCGAGATTGAGGTCGCTCGCCAGGCCGGGCCGGTCGAGGAGGCGGGCCAGGTCTACCCCTGCGGCGGCGAACTGCAGATCGTAGAGCGGATCCGGTTCCAGCTGCAGCCGGCCGGTGGCGTGAATCCGGCTCTTCTCCCCGGGCGCATCGGCCTGCAGGGAGAGGGTTTTGCGGTCGAGGCGCGCGGTAAAGTCCGTGCTGGCAAGGCCCAGGGTGTCCATGAGGGTGTGATGCAGCCATCCCTGCATCTGCCACTGCCTTGCCGCGGCCGTGAAACCGGTCCCCGAGAAATCGACGGCGGCGTCAACTACTCCCGGCTCCCCGATGAGGAAGGCGGTCTGCAGCCCCTCCAGCGTCAGCCGCCCTGCGGCCGATCCCGCCGGTTTGAGCCATGCGTGCAGTTCAGCGCTGCCCTCGGGTGCGCCGGCGAGCAGATCGACGGCGATGGAGTCGCGACGGCCGGAGGCGCTCAGCCCGACGCCCAGCCTGGCGAAGGGGGGACGCCAATGGATCAGGGGGGCGAGATCGGCGGCGGCGAGGGAATCACAGCGGAGCGTCATGGCGAAGGGATCGCTCCGGCCGAGACCGGCTTCGAGGCGGCCCTCAAGCCTGGAGGAGAAGGTTTCAAGGTGCAGGGGATCGATCAGCAGAGTGCGGTCGTTGCCCGCAGCTCTGGCCTGCAGCCGGGTGATGGTCAATCCCGAGGAAAGCAGATCAGCCCGTCCCTCAGCCAGGCTGATCCGCCACCCCGACGGCGAGATACGTGCGCTGGCGGCGAGGAGTGGAATGCGGATGACCTCCGGCGCGGTACTGCCGCCGGCGGGCTGCACCAGCACCTCGGCATGGCGCAAGCGGATGGATTTGAAGAGCAGGGTCCACTTCTGGCCGGCGGGATCGCCCGATGGTCTCAAATAGCGTTCGTAGTTCCAGCCCTGGCCGCCGGTTTGCCGCAGGGCGATCCGCGCGCCGCTCAGCTCGATCCGGTTCAGGGTGAGACGCCCCCAGAGCAGGCTGAGAGGCTGCCAGCGGCAGCGCAGGGTATCGACCTGCAGGAGGGTATCGGCCGACCTGAAGAGGCGCAGCTCCTCGATCTGCAGAGTTTGCACAAGGGAGCCGCTGAGGCGGCCGACCTCGATTTGGGCATCGAGCTGTCCGGCGACGATCCTGGTGAAGGCTTTCTGCGCGCGGCGATGGAGATCGCCGCGCTGGTAGAGGATGCCGAGGGTGACGAGGCCGGCAGTCACGGTCAGGATGAGCAGGATCGTGAATATTTTAAAGAATCTGCGCATGATTACCCTCTAGAAGGCCTGACCAACGCTCAGATGGACCTGTACGCCGTTATCGCCGCGCCCGAGCGGCCAACCCAAATCGAGGCGGATCGGTCCGATGGGCGTACGATAGCGCAGGCCGGCACCGGCCGCTGTATGGAGATCTCCGAGCGTGTGGCCGTGCAGCCTCTGCCAGACGTTGCCCGCATCGAAAAAGAGGGCGCCGGAGATGGGGCCGGCCAGCTCGCGGCGGATTTCAGCCCCCAGTTCGAGCAGACTGTTGCCGCCGATGGGATTGCCGGCGCTGTTTTTAGGGCCGATTTCGCTATGGGCATAACCGCGCACTGAAGAGGCGCCGCCGGCGTAGAAGCGCTCCTCGAGCGGGGTGAAGCGGTCCGGCCCCAGGCGGCGCAGTGAACCGGCTTTAAGCCGGGTCGCCAGTACGCTGGTGCGCCCCAGACGCTGATAGTGCCGCACCTCGCCGAGCAGCCTGAGGAAATGGAAATCGCTCCTGAAACCGACCCCGGCCCAGGTGATGGTGGCGGCGGTATATAGCCCCTTGCGCGGATAAAAGAGGGGCAGGGAGTTGTCCCGGGCCATGGCGAGGGTGACATAGGACTTGTGATAGAGGGCGATGCGGCTGCTGTCGAGGGTCTGTTCCCGGGTCAGAGCGCTCACCTTCAGATAGTCCTGCTCAAGCGTATAGCGCAGCGACCCGTCCGTATAGGTGGCGAAGCGCTGCTGATGGGCGATATTCACGCCTGTGCGGTCGACGGTGAAGCCCGGTTCCTGCTGGCGCAGAAAGAAGGGGTTGAAGAGCAGACTGGTCTGGGGCCCCGGAAAACCGAACTGGGTGATCTTGAGATCTATCGAATAAGGCTCGAGGTGGCTGTGCTTGAAATAGAGATCCAGCCGGCGGGCGCCGCCCAGAAAGGTCCGTTTGCGGATGTCGAGAGAGAGGCGCAGCTGGTCTTCCATGCCGTAGCCGGCGCCGGTCTTGATCGTCCAGGGAGGTGCGGCCTTGACCTGAACGGTGACGGGGAGAAGCGGATTTTGCAGGGAATCCAGTATCGCCTTGACGGTGACATACTGGAAGACGCCGAGTTGATAGACCTGCCGCTGGCTCTTTTCGAGGTTTTTCTGGCTGTAAGGCTGGCCGGGGCGGAGGGCGAGCTGTTTTTTGATGGTGTTCAGGCCGATGATGCTGTCCCCACGGACGGTGACCGCACCGAAGAGGCATCTGGGGCCGGGGGTCACTTCATAGAGGAGGTGGACGCTGCGGTCCTCATCCTCGAGGCGGGGCTGTACCCGCGTCTCGACGTAGGCGTAGCCCTGATTGGCAAAGAGGGTGTTGAGGCTCTGCAGGTCGCTCTGGACGGCCGCGTCGCTGTATCCCGCCCCGCTCTGGGTGATCATCTTCACCCTGGCCTTCTCCCAAACTTCCGCCACCGCCCGGCTCGAGTCGGCCAGCATGATCTTTGCGGAGGTGATGGCGACCCGCGTCCCCTCGCTGATGTGGTAGGTCAGGCGCACGGCGGAGGGTGATTTGAGCTCACTTCCGGCCTCGATGCGGACATGGATGAATCCCTCGCGCTGATAGAAACGGAGCAGGCCGCGCAGGTCCCGCTGCATCATGCTTTCGTGATAGAGCGGGCCCTTGCGCCAGAACTGCAGGCGGGCCAGGCCGGTGCGTGCGACCAGGAAGAGCTGCTCGCGCAGCTCGTCGTCCGAAAAGTGGGCGTTGCCCTCGAAGCGGAGTTCCTTGAGGGGCAGCCCCTCTTCCTGTCCGGTCTGGCCGGCCGCGGGAGGCGCAGGGACAGCAAGGAGCGATATCCAGATGACCACCGGAAGTGGCAGGCGGAGGAGGATGGGGAATATGCGGTGGGCGGGTTTCACGGCTGGTCTCCCCGGTCACGGACCGCTATTTGCGGCGGTATTTCCGGCTTTTTCGCCATTGCCTGATTTTTACAAAGATGATGCCATAGCGCGATGTAAGAAAATTGAAGAGGGGCAGGCGGATCGAACGGACGCGTCCCAGGGCCATGATGGCCGATTCCATCCGTTCGGCCAGGATCTCCCGGCGCGAAGCCTGGGGTACGGGCCGGTCGTAGACCGGGGCGACCTTGCCCTCTCTGTGCAGGCGGCCCACCCGCAGGGGCGAGTTCAGCCCCTTTTTCTGGGTGTGCAGCTTGTGGGTCTGGTAGGCCCGGTTGGCGGTTACATCGCTGGCGATGAGGGCTCCGGAGGCGATGGCCTCTTTCATCACCTCTACGCCGCGCGGCGTCCGCGCCAGCAGCTTGGAATGGGATTCGAAACAGTAGTTGCCGGACTCGTCCCGTGTCCAGGCATCGCTGACCGCGATGTCGGCGAACTCGGAGGCGCCGTCGATGCAGGTCTGGCAGCGGGGCGGGCTGAAGAGATAGGTGAGGTAGTTGATCGCCCCATCCTTGAAATTCGAATAGTGGAGATTCTTGATCCTTCCGTCCCGCAGGGTAGCGCGGATCTTGCCGGGCCAGGAGCCGCCGCGGAACTCAAAGTTGCTGATCTGCTCGGGCTCGATACCGCGGCAGGCCAGCATCTCGCGGGCGACATAGGGCTCGAGGGAGGAGGCGCAAAAGAGGCCGATGACGATCGGGATCTGTTCCCTGAGGGCGGGGGATTCGGTGCTGAGCAGGCGCAGGCCGTGCACCTGGCAGGGGAGCCCGGCGAAAGCGTACCGCCCCGGGCTGGTGCGCACGGCCGCCAGGATCTCGTTGACCGGGATGATGATATATTTGGACTGCTGGCTGGCGAGCAGTTCGTCGTAGGTGCGCGCGATGAAGACCTCGCCGAGCCAGGGCTGGTCCGGTTTGATGCGGGTGACGATGCAGCCGTCGACGACGCCGCGCTGCAGCAGGTCCCACATCAGGGCGGTGATCACGCCACCACCAGCGCCGCCGCGGCGCAGCCTGGCATCGCCGGCGTAGCCGACATAGGTGGCTGCGACGTGTCCATCGAAGCGGGTTGAGGGGTTACGGTGGCCGAAGGTGATCCCGGTCAGGTCGAGAAAGTTGACCTTGCCGCCGGGGCAGACCCGGGCGCAGAGGCCGCACTCGGTGCAGGCCCCGGCATCGAGCACCGGAAAGAAATTTTCATCCAGGGTGATCGCCCCGGTCGGACAGGCGCCTGCGCAGGTACCGCAGCGGGTGCAGAGATCACGTTCGGTAAAAGCGATGGCGAGGAGGTTGGGATCGATTTTTTTCATCACTCTTGTTCAGCAGCCTCCAGGGCGCGGGTGAAGACGCGTAAAAAGTTGCCCCCCCATATTTTGGCCAGATCTTCGCGGCTGTAGCCGCGGCGCAGCAGTTCGACGGTGATGTTGCTCAGTTGCGAGACGTCATTGCAGCCGTTGACCCCGCCGCCGCCGTCGAAATCGGTGCCGATGCCGATATAGTCGATGCCAACCAGCTTGACGACATGGTCGATGTGGTCGCAGACATCAGCGACAGTGGCGAGCCGCCGTGGATACTTGCGGTCGACTTCGTTCCAGGCTTCGCGCTTGGCCTTGCGCGCGGCCGGATCCGCGAGTGCATCCCACGACCCATAGTGGGCATCGAGGGAATCCTGGGCGGCTTCGCGCCGGGCGTTGCCGGGGATACTCTTGACATATTCGCTGAGGATGCACAGCTGCATCACCCCCCCTTTGGCGGCGAGGGCCTGCAGCATCTCATCGCTGAGGTTGCGCGGATGGCTGCAGAGGGCGCGTGCGCAGGAGTGGCTGGCGAAGATCGGGGCTTTGGATACCTCCAGGGCCTGATAAAAGGACTCATCGGAGGCGTGCGAGATATCGACCAGAATGCCGAGCCGGTTCATGCCGGCAATGACCTCGCGGCCGAAGGGGCTGATCCCGTTCCAGAGGTCTTTGCCGGGGTCGGTGGACGAGTCGCAGATGTCATTGTCTTGCGTGTGGCAGAGGGTGATGTAGCGTGCACCTCTCGCACGAAAAGCCGCCAGGGCCTCCAGATCGTGGCCGAGGGCGAATCCGTTCTCGATACCGATGCAGGCGCTGAGCACCCCGTCACGGGCATTCCGGCGGATCTCCTCCGGAGTTGCGGCCAGGCGGATCCGGTCGGGATATTTTTGCAGCATCGCCTCGGTCAGTCCGATCAGACGCTCCGCGGCGGCGCGGGCGTTGCGGTAGTTCTTTTCAGTCAGAGCGCGCTGGGAGACAAAGGCGGCGAAGAAGAGGGCGTCGAGATTGCCGTTCTCCATGCGCGCCAGGTCGATCTTGCCGCGGTCGCGCGCTCCAGCCTTGTGAACGGCGCCGATGTCCCAGGTGGTATCGAGCATGTGCAGAGGGGTGTCGCAGTGGGTGTCGATGGTTAAAAGCTCGCGATGAAGCTCAAGCGCGGCCGAATCCGGTGCGGCGCCGCGAAGCGGCAGAATCAGGGCGAGCAGAAGGCCGGCGGTGACGGGGATCGGGTTCACTTTTTTCAAGGAGTTCCTCATGATGGGTTGGTGCGATGCGCTGGAGGCGCCGGTCCGGCGGACGCTGGCCGGTTGATCCGGCCGGGAGTCGGCCCTATCAGCGGCATGGCTGACGCGGTCAAGCCGGTCATCTCCTGGATAAAGATACGGCAACAGTGCCGGGATGCGGAGGAGTTTTCACTCCGCCGGCCGGCCTTTGAGCACGTGAGCGGTGGCATCGTGGATGTGCACATCCACCAGTTCGCCGACGGCATACCGACCCTCCTGCAGGATCACCAGGTGGTTGTCGTCGGTGTGCCCCTGGCTTTCCAGCTGCGACTTGCGGGTGCCGCTCTTCTCAACCAGCACCCTTTCGGTGCCGCCGATGCGGGCGCTCTTTTTTTTCAATGAAATACCGTTCTGCAGGGCGTTGAGCAGGACCGAACGCCGGCTCTTTTCCTCGCCGCTGACGTCGTCCGCGTACTTTCTGGCCGCCAGGGTGCCGGGCCGCTCGGAGTATTGAAAGATGTACGCGGCATCGAACTCGACCTCGCGCAGCAGGGCGTACGTGTCGTCGAACTCTGCGGACGTCTCCCCGGGAAAGCCGACGATGATGTCGGTGGTCAGGCCGATCCCGGGGATGGCGGTGCGGATCCTCTCCACCAGCCCGAGATAGTCCTGCCGGGTATACGTGCGCCGCATCAGCTTGAGGATGCGGTCGCTGCCCGCCTGGACAGGCAGATGGAGGTGTTTGCAGATGCCGGGCTCCTCCGCCATCACCTCGACCAGGTGCATCGGGAAATCCTTGGGATGGGGTGATGTGAAGCGCACGCGCTTGATGCCCTTAACCCGGCTCACCTCCCTGAGCAGCGACGCAAAGTCATGCTGCTCATAGCGGTACGAGTTGACATTCTGTCCGAGCAGGGTCACCTGGCAATAGCCCTCGCCGGTGAGGCGGCGCACCTCATCGGTGACGCTGCGGGGAGAACGGCTGCGCTCGCGGCCGCGGGCGAAGGGGACGATGCAGTAGGAGCAGAAGTTATTACAGCCGCGCATCACCGCGATCCAGGCGTTGACGCCGCCCTGGCGGCGGGGATAGATCTCGGCATAGGTCTCGAAATCGGAGAGTTCGAGAGCAAAACGGTTCTTCCTCTCCGGCACAGGCGCCGCGATGAGGCCGGGCAGGAGACGGTAGCTGTCTGGCCCGGCGAAAAAATCGACCGGCAGCCGGCGGTTCCCGCCCAGCTCCTTTTTCAAGCCCGTGGCCATACAGCCGACCACGCCAAGGCGGAGTTTCGCGCCATTGGGCAGGCGGCGGATCTCGTGGATGCGGTTGATCACCCGCAAAGCGGCATGCTCACGCACGGCACAGGTATTGATCAGCACCACATCCGCCTCCTCGGGGGCATCGGTGCTTTCCAGATCGGCCTCGTCCAGGATGGCGCGGATGATCTCGCTGTCATATTCATTCATCTGACAGCCGTAGGTTTCGATATAAACTTTCACGCTCTGAGGTTCACTTTCGATCCATTTCTTGCTGTCATTCTGTGACCAGGGTCCCAAAGACCGAGAGTTCCTCGATCTTTTCAAGGTGGACGGGGCGCAGCTGATTGTGCAGGGGTTCGGCGCTGCGGACGCGCACCCGGATGAAGGTGTCGGTCACGCCGCTCCAGATGCCCTTTTTCTCCTCCTCGAAGAGGACCAGCTGGCGGGTGCCGAGAAAGCGGCGGAAATAGGCGTGGCGTTTTTTCAGGCTCAGCCCGCGCAGCCGGGCGCTCCGTTCCGCCTTGACCTCCTCGCTCACCTTGCCGGGCAGGTGACGGCTTCTGGCGCGGCTGCGTTCCGAATAGCTGAAGACGTGAAAATAGGCCAGAGGGAGGGCGTCGAGCAGGTCGAAGGTTTCGGCAAAGTGGCTTTCGGTTTCGCCGGGAAAGCCGGTCAGGATGTCGGTGCCCAGGCAGATATCGGGCACCTCTGTTGCGGCGCGGCGGACCAGCTCCGCGAACTGAGCCGCGTCATGGCGGCGGTGCATCGCCTTGAGGATGGTGTCGCAGCCGCTCTGGGCCGGGACGTGGAGAAACCGGCAGACGTTGTTGTTCAGCATAAGGCGGAAGAGTTTTTCCGGCACGGTGGTCATTTCGATCGAGGAGATGCGCAGCCGCTCCAGCCCCGGAAGAAGCGTCATGGCTTCCAAAAGATCGATCAGGCGCCGCTCTTCCTCGGCCCAGGTGCCGATATTGACCCCGGTGAGGACGATCTCGCGGTGGCCGGCGGCGATGAGCTGCCGGGCTTCGCCCAAGAGGTCGGCAAAATCGCGGCTGCGGCTGCGGCCGCGGGCGAAGGGAATCTCGCAGAAGGCGCAGAAAAAATCACAGCCGTCCTGGATCTTGAGGTTGGCGCGGGTGTGGCTGCGGTCGATGGCCGGCGCCGGCATGGTGAAGCGTCCGCGGCCGGGGGGCGGGGTGATCAGCAGGGGCTCGCCCTCGCTGTGGCTGCGGATGATCTCCGGCAGTTCCATCTTGACGGCATTGCCGGCCACCCAGCAGACGCCGGGCAGGCGGCAAAGGGATTCTCCCTGCATCTGCGACTGGCAGCCGATGAGGGCGATCCGGGCGCGCGCCTGGGCGCGATGGATCCGCTGGACCAGCCGCCGGGTGTCGTGGTCGCCCTTTTCCGTCACCGTGCAGGTATTGATCACCACCACATCCGCGGGCTCTTTGAAATCGACGATCTCATAGCCCTCGTCGCTGAAGCGGTTCTGCAGAGCGGCGGTCTCGGCCTGGTTCAGCCGGCAGCCCAGGGTGTAGAAGGATATTTTGCGGGGTGGTTGCACGCGGCGGCCGGCCTACTTTTCCTCGATGGTCACCCGGGTGATGACGTCGCCCTGACGCACGGCATCCACCACCTCCTGTCCCTTGACCACTTTGCCGAAAACGGTGTGGCGGCCGTTGAGATGGGGCTGGGGGGAGTGCGTGATGAAGAACTGGCTGCCGTTGGTGCCCGGTCCCGCGTTGGCCATGGAGATCACCCCGGTCTCATGGGTGAGGGGATTGCCGCGGAATTCATCCTCGAAGCGATAGCCGGGACCGCCGCGGCCGGTTCCGGTGGGATCCCCGCCCTGGATCATGAAATCGGCGATGACGCGGTGAAAGGTGACGCCGTCGTAGAACCCCTCACGGCTGAGGAAGACGAAATTGTTGACCGTCTTGGGGGCGTAGCCGGGATAGAGTTCGAGCTCGATGGTGCCGCGGCTGGTTTCGAGCCTGGCCAGGTAACTTTTTTTGCTATCGATGACCTGGGCGGGCGCCTGGTCGTATTGTTTGGAAGCCACGGGTTTCTCCTGTTTTTAAAATAATTTGCTGGCCATTAAGATATTGATTCCGGACGATAAAACCAAGCAATTTGGCCGGGAGTGGAGGGCGGGCTGCCTCACTGCGCTGCCGAGCTCATCGCCGGAAGTGGTGGATGATGATCGCTGCTGCGGCGGCAACATTGAGAGAATCGGTGCCCCGCTGCATGGGGATGGTGATGCGTTCGTCACAGAGCGCGGTCAGATTGGAAGTGAGCCCCTTCCCCTCGTTGCCAAGGAGAATCGCGCTCAGGGGCGCGGGCCGGATTTCCCCCAAAGGGGTGGAGCCGGCGGAGAGGTGGGTGGCGTAGAGGCGAAAGCCCCCTTTCCCGAGCAGACGAAGCGCCGCGCCCAGATCGGCGCTTTCGGCCATCGGGAGGGTGAACAGAGCCCCCATCGAGACGCGGATGACCCGCCGGTAGAAGGGATCGATCGTCCCCCCGCCGACGAGCAGGCCCCCGGCGCCGAGTGCGGCGGAGATGCGGATGATCTGGCCGAGGTTTTCGGCGTCGCCGATCCCTGCGCAGACCACCAGCAGGGCGGGGGGGCGCAAGCGCGGCAAAAGCTCTTCCAGTCCGGCGAGCGGTCTGCGGATCCCGCAGGCAATGACGCCGCGGTTGAATGCGAAGCCGGGGGCTTGCGCGAGGAGGGCTTCGGGGGCGGCATAGAGGGGGATGCCGGCCGGGACAAAGGGGGCGATGCGGTCGAGCCGCCTCTCGCTGACGAGCACGGAGGCGGTGGGGCAGGGGCTGGCGAGCAGGCGGAGCACCGGATTCTCCCCTTCGACGATGAAGAGGCCCCGCTCCCGCACCACCGTGCGGTCGCGAAGAGACCGATACTCGGCGATCCGCGGGTCATCGATCGAGATGATGGGAATGATCTCCGGTCCGCTGTGCGTCATGGCCCGTTTCCCTGTTTGCCCGCCGGTTCCGGCTATCTCTGCAGTACGATGGAGCCCTCCTGCAGCTCGAAGCGGCTGAAGGAAAAGTGGCTCATGTCGATGACGGGGTCGATCTGGAAACGGCGATTGAGATCGGCGAGGTCGAAGGTGAACCGTCCGACGCTGACTGTCGAGGCCTTCGCAAGGGTGATGCGCTTGCCCGAGGCCACCGGCCGCAGATCCCCCTTGAGATAGACCTGCTGCAGGGCTTTTTCGGGGAGCAGGCCGCGGATCTGGCCGAGGATGCGCTTTCCTTCGCCGGTGAGCTGCTCTGTGGGTATTTTTTCGAGATCGACCATCATTTCGACGATCAGGCGGTCGCGATGAATGGTGGTTTTGGCCCCGCGCACGACGGCATAGGGATCGAAATCATCCTGGCCGGCCATCTCCGCCAGCAGGGCGGGGACGAACTCCTCGGCGGTGATGCGCACGCTGCCCTTCTGCTCCAGAGTGCGCTGCAGGGGGGTGAGGGCGCGGCCGGCTGTACTGCCCGGCGCTTCCGCTGCGCTCACGCTTTCACGGCTGCCGGGAGCGGCCGCATCGGCCCGGCCCTGCTGCCGGGGTGGAGGATCGATCCCGGGCAGATTATGGCTCTCCTCCGGAAGGCCGCTCTCCGCGCCGGTCTCCGGCTGCGCTGAGCTGCGGCGGGCCTCCTCCCGGGCGGCGGGAGATTCTGCGGGCGTTTTTCTCCACTCTTCGCCCGCCATCTGCCCCTCACGATACCATTCGGGCTGATAAAAGATCCGGTTCATGAGCCAGGAACGCAGGACCCAGACCACAGCCATGAAGATGATGATGGCAACAAGCCAGTGCAGAACTCTTTTCACGTCGGCCTCGTCTTTTTCAGTTTTTTGCTTGCATGCGCTGGCGCCAGGCGAAGGGATCCTCCGCCCCTGCGATGCCGCGCACCCGGGCGCTGAGGGCGAAATACGCCTGTTTCATCGGCCGGTAGAGGTCGATATGGGCCTGAATCGGCTTTTTGCGCATCGGCTCGCGCAGCTGGATGAAGGGACGCACCAGGTCGGCCAGAGCCACGGCCCGGCCGTTTTCCTTTTCGTAAACCCAGGCAGCGTGCAGTGCGGCCCCCAGGGCTGCACCTTCCCCTTCAACAGGCACCACTTCGGTCTCAAAAATGTCCGCGATGGCCTGGCACCAGGCCGGGGACTGGGCAAGTCCTCCGGTGAGACGGATCTCCCGCGCCTCGATCGGCATTTTTCGGTAGCCGTCGTAGAGGTTGAGGATGTGGCCTTCGAGGACAGCCCGGCCGATTTTTTCGACCGTGAAATCGGCCAGCCCGAAGCCGAAATAGAGAGGGGCGGCCAGGGGCACATCGGGAGTGCGTTCGCCCATGTACCAGGGGATAAGGATCCTGCCTTCGTTGCCGGCGGGAGTTTTCGCCATCAGGTCGTTGAATTGGGCATGGCTGAGGCCGTGCTGCGCGAGCACGGCATTGTAACCGTTGGCCAGATTGGAGACACAGAGGAGGGGAAAATGGCGCCCGGTACTGTCGCGGAAAGCGGCGATTTCGCCGCTGGCATCGATGAAAGGCTCGTCGAGGACGGTATAGGCTGTGCCGCTGGTGCCGAGGCTGATGGTCACCAGTCCCGGCGCCACATTGCCGGTGCCGACCGCGCCGTACATGTTATCGCCGCAGCCCGCATCGATCCGGCACTCCGGATGGAAGCCGAAGCGCTCGATCAGGGCGCGGCCGATTGTGCCAATGGTCTGATCCGACGGCTTGACGGCCGGGAGCTTGCCGGCGAGGTCCGGTGCGATGGTCCGGAGCACTTTATCGGACCACCGGCCGGTGCCGGGGTGCCAGAGGGCCATGCCGGAGAGGTCGCCGGGCTCCATCACGCGGACGCCGCCCTCCTCACCGCCGGTCAGCCACCAGTTGACATAGTTGTGCACCAGAAAACAGGTGGCGGTTTTTTGCCAGAGTTCAGGTTCGTGGCGGACCAGATGAAAGATCTTGGCGGCGGTGTAGCCGGTGCGCTGGCTGTTGCCGACCTCGGCGATCATCGCTGCCGGGCCGCCGACGGCCGCGGTGAGCAGACGGCACTCTTCTTCGGTGCTGAAATCGTTCCACAGCTTGCTGCGCGGCCTCGACAGCTTGCCTGCCGCATCGAGGGTCACCAGCCCGTGCTGCTGTCCCGAGACCGAGATGGCGCGGATCTCCGCCACCGGCACGCCGGCGCTCTGCATGCGGCCGAAGAGGAGCTCGATCGCCTCGATCCACATGCGGGGATCGGACTCCGAGGCGCCTGTTTCCAGCCCCTGCATCACGCCGTTGCGCGTGGCGTAGTTCAGCCCGGTATCGTAATTGACCGCATCGAGATGGATGACTTGCCGGGCGGCAAGGTCCAGAACGATCAGCTTGCAGCCCTGGGTGGAACTGTCGAGACCGGCGAAAAGCATGGGAACCTCCGCTTATTTCTTGAGGGCGGCTTTGATTTTGACGGCAGTGGCCTTGCCGTACATGGCGCAGGCGCCCTTTTTGGCGTCAGGTTCGATGCCCAGCTCTTTGATCGCCTTTTTCACGGCGGCATCGGTGACGCCCCACTCCTTGGCGAGCTTGCCGGCGGAAAGAAGTTCTTCAGCCATGATATCCTCCTGGTTGTTTTTTATTCAAACCCCTCCGCTGATCTGCAAATGGAGCGGCCGTTATAACATAATGGTTTTCCCGCAAATTTTCAAGATAATCCTTGTGCCCCGGCTAAAAATAAAACCATTTGGTTTTACACTTCAATTTGATAAATTATACATCTTGATGCGCAAACCTAATCAACAGAAAAAGCAACAGTTCGAGGGAGTTCCATGAAGATCTTTGTTCTCAACTGCGGCAGTTCTTCGCTCAAATTTCAGCTCATTGAAGCTGACGATGACCGGCTTTTAGCCAAGGGAGTGGTTGAACGGATCGGCGCCAGTGATGCCATCCTGACCTATAAACCGGTGGGAAAAGAGCCGGTTGTGCAAACGCGCGATATCCCGAGCCATGAAGCCGCCCTGAGTCTGGTGCTCGGACTCTTGAGCGACTCCCGGCACGGTGTCATCTCGGGTATGAACGAGATCGGCGGCGTTGGACACCGTCTCGTCCACGGCGGCGAAGAGTTCGTCAGCTCGGTACTGATCGATGAGAAGGTCAAGGAGGGGGTGCACCGCTGCATCCAGTTCGCCCCCCTGCACAACCCCCATAATCTCAAGGGTGTCGAGGTGTGCGAGCAGCTCATGCCCGGTGTACCCCAGGTGGGCGTTTTTGATACGGCTTTCCACCATACCCTGCCGGCCGAAGCCTATACCTACGCCCTGCCGATGACGCTCTATCGCAAACACCGCATCCGCCGCTACGGTTTTCATGGCACCTCGCACGCCTATGTCGCCCAAAAGGCGGCCGAACATATCGGCAGGCCGATCGGGGAGCTGAAGATCATCACCTGCCATCTCGGCAACGGCGCCAGCGTCACCGCGGTTGACGGCGGCAATTCGGTGGAGACGAGCATGGGCTTCACCCCCCTCGAGGGGCTGGTCATGGGCACCCGTTCGGGTGATGTCGACCCCGCCCTGATCCCCTATATCGCCAAGATCGAGGATCTTTCGATGGCCCAGGTGGATGCGCTGCTCAATAAAAAGAGCGGCATGCTCGGCCTGACTGAAAAGACCAATGATTTCCGCGAGATCGAAGAAGGAGCCGAGCAGGGCGACCAGGCCTGCATCCTGGCCCTGCAGATTTTTTGTCACCGCCTGCGCAAGTATATCGGCTCCTATATGGCGGTTCTGGGCGGCCTCGATGCCCTGGTTTTCACCGCCGGCATTGGTGAGCACTCCCCGCTGGTGCGCTCCTGGAGCTGCCGGAATCTCGAGGCATTCGGCATCGCCCTCGATCCGGAAAAAAACCAGCGCAACGATCTGGAGATCAGCACCGGCAGGGTCAAGGTGCTGGTGGTTCCGACCAACGAAGAACTCGCCATCGCCCGCGAGACCGAGCGTATTCTCAAAGGCTGAGAGTGCATGGAAATGAAAAAGCCTTGCATCCATCCGGATGCAAGGCTTTTTTTATGAGCGGGAGACGGGGATCGAACCCGCGATATCAAGCTTGGGAAGCTTGCGTTCTACCACTGAACTACTCCCGCGTTCTGTATATGATAATAAATTTCGCAGCGAAATGCAAGCCCTTTCTCGCTACGGGCTGCGGTCCGAGGCGGGCAGGGAAGTCAAAATTTTCGCAAAAAGATTTGCATTTGCTCCTGAATTTGGTGTATATTCATGCAACAGACAGACCGGCAGCACCGCATCCCCACTCACAGGAGCGCAGAGCATGAAAGAGGGAGCACCGCCGCACAACCGGAGCCTGGCCGCACTCTTCAGGATAAAATCGCTGGATCACATCATCGCCGAGTCGGAGCGCGGCGAATACCGCCTCAACCGGGTGCTCGGCCCGGTGCAGCTGACCCTCTTCGGGATCGGCGCGATCATCGGCGCCGGGATCTTCGCCACCATCGGCACCGCGGCGGCGGGCGATGCCTTCCGCCCGGGCGCCGGCCCGGCCCTGATGCTCTCCTTCGTCATCACCGCGGTAGTCTGCGGCTTCACCGCCCTCTGCTACGCAGAATTCGCCTCGCTCGTCCCCATCGCCGGTTCGGCCTACACCTACTCCTATTCCACCCTGGGCGAGCTGATCGCCTGGGTGATCGGCTGGGACCTGATCATCGAATATGCCGTCGGCAACATCGCTGTGGCCATCTCCTGGGCCAACTATTTCAAGACCTTTCTGCGGGGATTCAACATTATCATCCCCGACTGGATCTCGATGGATTACCGCACCGCGGCGCGGATTGTCGACGAGGCTGGGGTGCAGACCGTCTTCCGCGACGCCCCCCATCTCTTCGGGCTGCCGATCGTCTTTAATCTGCTCGCCGTGGCGATTGTCGCCCTGATCTCCCTGGTGCTCATCTGGGGCATCCGCGAAAGCGCCCGTTTCAACGCTGCCATGGTCGGCATCAAGATCGTCGTGCTGACCTTTTTTATCGTTGTCGGCTGCTTCTGGATCAAGCCGGAGAACTGGACCCCCTTCGCCCCGAACGGCTGGTCGGGGATCAGCGCCGGGGCGGCGATCGTCTTTTTCGCCTATATCGGCTTTGACGCGGTTTCGACGGCGGCGGAGGAGACGCGCAATCCCCGCCGCGACATGCCCATCGGCATCATTGCCTCGCTGATCATCTGCACGATATTTTATGTGGTCGTCGCTGCGGTCTTCACCGGGCTGATCTCCTATCCGGAACTCAAAGCCACTCTGGCTACGGAGCAGGCCGAGCCCCTCACGCTGGCCCTCGCTCATGCCAGTCCCACCCTGGGCTGGGCGGTCGGCATTGTCGCCTTCGGCTCGGTCATCGCCCATACGGCTGTGCTGTTCATCTTTCAGCTCGGTCAGCCGCGCATCTTTTTTTCGATGTCGCGCGACGGCCTGCTGCCGCCGCTTTTCCGGCGGGTCCATCCCCGCTTCCGCACGCCGCATGTCGCGACCCTGATCACCGGTGTCTTTGTCGCCTCTTTCGCCGCCGTGGCCAGCATCGATGAGATGGTCGATTTGACCAATATCGGCACCCTCTTCGCTTTCATTCTGGTCAGCGCCGGCATCATGGTGATGCGGCGGCGCGATCCGCACCGGCATCGGCCTTTCCGCGTCCCCGGCGGCTGGCCCTGGGCCCTCGGCCTCTATCTTTTGCTTTCTCTGGTCGTATTGTTGACGCCCCTGGCGCCGGCCGCCAAGGGCGGAATCCTCCTCGGGGCCGCCCTGCTCTTTTATGCCGCCCGAAACTACATCTTTCCGGTCCTCGGCATCCTCTCCTGCCTCTATCTGATCTATTACCTGCCGCCGACCTCCTGGCTGCGCTTCGCCGCCTGGCTCAATTTCGGCTTTATCATCTACGCCGGCTACGGCGCGATGCACAGCCGGCTGGAGGATGAGGAGGGTAGAAGGGGCCCGGAGGCGCTCGCCTATGCGGCGCGGGTCGGGGCCCTGCTGCTGGTGATCGGCGATGCGCTGCTGTTTCTGATGCGGGGTTTTGATCTTATCATCCATGCCGGCAAGAGCCAGGCCGGGGCGGGATTCATGGAACGGGCGGCGGCAGGAGTGGCGGCGGTTGCAACGCCGGCGCAGTGGCTGGAAGCCTCCTGGTTTCTCATCATCCCGCTGCTGCTGAACTCGCTGGTGCTGGGGCCGTTGGTAATCCGGCGCGCCCTGCAGGCTGAAAAGGCGGGGGAGGCGGTCCGGCCGGCGCTGGCGATCGCAGCGGTCCTCTCCTTCCTGGGGCTGGCTTATCTGCTGCTGCTGGCGCTGAGCTAGCCCCGGCAGCGGGTCAATCGGCGAGGTAGATGTCCATTTCGCAATCGTCACAGCGAAATTCGAGGCGCAGACGCTGATTCTGGTCGTCAATGAGGTGCAGAGGCTCGGCAAAACCCCGGGCGTGCAGCTGCCCTCCGCAGAGTCCCAGCTCTCCGCGCAGGCAGTAGCGGCTCGTCATCACCCGCTGAGCGCGCAGATCGATACCCGATTCGGCGGCAGGGGCGATCTCCTCCACACCATGGCGGGTGTAGAAGGCGCGGGCGCGGCGGTTGAGGACATTACCGTGAAAATCCAGACTTCGGACGGGGAAGGGGATCTCGTTCGGGACGATTTCGATCCGGTGGAGGGGATGAAGCCGCAGCCGCTCCTCGAGCAGCGCGGTGAGAAGATCGCGGCGCATCCGGTTGAGGGCGGAAAGAGGGAGAAACCAGGGGTCCCGCCAGCCCAGCCGCACCTCCTCTACGACAAAGAGCGTCCCCCCGCTTTTCGCCAGCTGCGTCCGGGCCGTCTGCAAGGCCTGCCCGGGGTCGCGCGCAGGCTGATAGAGCACCTCTGCACGAATCTCCGCTGTGACCCCGTCTTCATCCTGCACCCTGAGCAGTAATCCGTTATCCTCCTCCACGACATCGATCTCGACAGAAATCACGCGGCTGCCTGCGCTTTTTTTGAGCAGTGCCGTGAATTCATGGTCATGGTTGCGCAAGATGCGGGTTCCGGGGGGTAGATCGAGAGGCTGGTCGAGGATGATGCGCTCACCCTCGACGCGGTTCACCCTGACTCCCTGCAGCTCTCCCTGATCGTCGAACCAGGCGAGCCCGTCGCCGTTGTGGAGCGGGCGGGCGCCGGGTTCGAGCCGCAGCTCCCCCGATTGGCAGCGCAAGACCAGGCCGACGGGTTCGCCGCTGTGCTTGGGGGTGGCCCAGGCGGTGAGGTCGCTGCCGCGGCCATGGATGAAATAGGTGGTGAAGCTGCGATTAAAGCTCCCGGCGGGATCGGGGGTGAAGGCGGGGGCGGCGCGGCCGGAGGAAGAGGGGTGCATTCCCCGCTCTTCCAGCAGCGGATCCAGCTTTTGGCGGTAATAAGTGACGATATTTTTCACGTAGGAGGCATCCTTGAGCCGGCCTTCGATCTTGAAGGAGGTGATTCCGGCATCGAGGAGCTCGCTGAGCTGTCCGGAGAGATTGAGGTCGCGCAGCGAGAGGAGATGCCGGCGGCCGCTGACCGTTTTCCCGGCACCGTCGACAAGGCGGTAAGGCAGACGGCAGGGCTGGGCGCACTGGCCGCGGTTGCCGCTGCGGCCGCCGCGGGCAAGGCTGAGATAGCACTGGCCGCTGTAGGAGACGCAGAGGGCGCCGTGCACGAAGCACTCCAGTTCGATCCCGCATGACCGGCGGATGGCCCCGATCTGCTCGAGGCTGAGCTCGCGAGCCAAAATCGCCCGCTGAAAACCGACCCCCTCGAGAAAAGCAACCCTCTCCGGAGTGTGATTGTGCATCTGGGTGCTGGCGATCAGTGGGATGGGGGGGAGAGAGGCCTCCAGCAGGCCTGTATCCTGGATGATCAAGCCATCGGCGCCGAGGTCGTGGAGACGGCGGGCGAGCGCGACCGCTTCCTCCAGCTCGTCATCGTGCAGCAGGGTGTTGAGGGTGACATAGACCCGGGCCCAGCAGCGGTGGGCGTAACCGGCGAGGGATTCGATCTCCTGCAGAGTGTTGCCCGCCTGTTCGCGGGCACCGAAACGAGGTGCGCCGATGTAGACGGCATCTGCGCCGCAGTCGATGGCGGCGAAGCCGGCTTCGAGGTCGCGCGCCGGGGCGAGCAGTTCGACGGCAAGAGGTTTCAGCAGCACACGCTGGCCCTGTTCATTAAAGTTGCTCTTTGATATGAGGTCAACAGAAAAAGCCTGCATGAAGTCATGCAGGCTTGTTTGGTATTGATTTAAGCGCTTTCCCGTCCGGGAAAGGGGTCAGCTTATCTGAAAAGCTTGCCCAGGAAGCCGCCGATCTCGTCCATGGAGCTGCCGTCGCCATCGGAGTCAAGCATTTTGTTCAGAGATCCAAAGATGTCGGGCTGTTCGGCCTCGGCTTCCTGCTGCTGGCCGGTGAGAAGTTCGGAGAGGCCGGAGACATCGAGGCCCTCTTCCCGGGTGGTTTTGCCGAGAGCGCCCATTACCATGGGGGCGACCATTTCCATGATTGTTCCCATGGTATTGGCATCCACGCCGGCGGTCTGGCTGACACGGGAGGTCACGGTGGACTGGTCCCCGCCGAAGATGTGCTTGAGAATGCCGGAGCCGGAGAAGCCGGCGGCGTTGCCGATCAGGCTGCCGAGATTGTCAAAGATGGAGCCGTCGTGGTCATTGATGAGGGCCTTGTGCAGGGAGGAGGCGCCCGTTTGTGAGGAAGAGTTCCTGGTCAGGGCGGAAATGAGGATCGGCACAGCGACGCCGACGGCTTTTGATGCCGTGGCGGAATCAATTCCGAGCTGCCTGGCGATTTTGTCGATGGCATTGCCGCTCAGTTGCTGGACGATCATTTGCATAATAACATTCATTTCGAGACTCCGTTGATTAAATAAAATAGGTTGTTTGTTATTCCAACAATACACCTGCCCGATTTGTTCCATAAAAAAAAGTAGTGGCTATGACGAAGAGGGGAATCATTCTGACGAGAGCATGGGGATGGCCCCCCTCTTTCCGTGCGCAGGAGGGAGCAGCCGGCGGCAGCAGCGGGGTTCGTTTAGCCAAAAATGGCGCTTTCTGTGTTTAATTTATGGCAGTGCCTGGAAATTTTGCACAATAATGGCGTATAGCCGTTAAAAAATAAAAATATTTTACTTTTTTGTTGACATTTAGAGTCTCACTCTGTATATTTCTTGTACAGAGACCAGCAATGGTGGACCCTTTTGGAAAAGGGCACGGGGACCGCTCCTAGCTTTACTCTTGTACGATTGCAAATCTGCTCCAGCAACGACCATAATCAACTTGATGTATGTAGTGGCGGGGTGGTGGGGGTTTTGCGGTATCAAGGTGTTCTAGGGGAAGCTTCGGTATTCTGGTCCATTCTTCCTTTTCAATGTGACTACTTCCGGCGTTTCGCACACCTTCCTATCAGCCAAAATCCCGTATGTGTCAATCACCATCCCCCGAATGCTTTTGGGGAGGCATTGTCCTCGCAATAATCAACCGTTGAGCGGCATCTTTGTTCATTTGCAGCATTTT
>DAOOPF010000032.1:0-25155 GCA_035388125.1 bacterium
GCGATGCAGGAGGTCCTTTCCGAGTACAAACAGAACAATTTTGCTCGCGCCCGGCAGCTCGCCGACACTTTCAAGAAGAGCTACAAGGACAGAAGAGCCGAAGCCCTCTTTCTTTATGAAGACGGCATGATCTGCCTGGCGAACAAGGATTTCAGCGCCGCCGAGAACCAGCTCAAGGAACTCACCGGCAAATACCGGGATCTGCCGGAAGCCGCGGAAGGAGAGATGGGGCTGGCGCGACTCTACGCGACTCTCAATAAAACCGACGAAGCCCTCAAGATCCTGACCAATATCCCCAACCGCTATACCGAGCCGCGCATCGTTGCCCTCTCTTATATCAACCTGGGGGAATTCTATTACGAAAGCCGCCAGCTCGAGAACTGCATGGCCGCGGCACGCAAAGCCCTCGAGTACGCACCCCGGGGTCCGGAGCAGCAGCGCGCCATCGCACTCCTGGTGACGGTATTCGATGACCTGCGGCTGTGGGACAACGCCGTCGTGCTGCTCCGCCAGTACATCCAGGAGTATCCCGAGGCGGAGGACACCTTCAACCGCAGGATGCAGCTGGGCATCTTTCTGATCAATCTTAAGGAGTATGACCGCGGTGTCGACCAGCTCAAGAGCCTCCTGCCTCTGGCGGACGCCGAGAGCGAAGCGGAAATCCAGTACTGGATTGCCCGTGCCTACCATGAACGGGGCGATATGAATCAGGCTATCATCGAATTTCTCAAGGTCAAGTACGTCTGCCGGCCGAGCAAACTTCCCTGGGGAACCACCGCACTCTATGAGGCGGGCCAGACCTACGCCAAGCTTGGTAATCTCGTCAATGCCCGCTCCCTTTTCCAGCAGATCGTGCGTGAACTGGGAGTCGGCGATCAATTCGGCCGCGTCGCTAATGAGCGCATCCGCGAAATCGACGCCACCCTCGCCCGGCAGAAAGGATGAAGCGGATGGATGAGAATCTCAGAGCAGCAGCGGCAAATCTGATTCGCATGGCCCTGGCGGAAGATCTGGCCGGGCGCGGTGATATCACCAGCACCGCCATCGCCGCTGCGGCCGGGCCGTGCCAAGGCGTCATCCTGGCCAAGGCGGAGGGTACTATCGCCGGCCTCGAGATCGCCTTGATGACTCTCGCCGCGGTCGATCCCACCCTCACCGGCCTTCCCCTAATCCAGGATGGTGACCGTGTCCGCAAGGGCGACATCGTGATGGAGGTCGCGGGCGATGCCGGCCGTCTCCTGGTGGCGGAACGGACGGCCCTCAACTTTCTCTGCCGCCTCTCCGGCGTCGCCACCCTGACCCGCCGCTTCACCGACGCTGTCGCCGGCACCCGCGCGCGCATCCTCGATACGCGCAAGACCACCCCGGGATGGCGGCTGCTCGAAAAATATGCGGTCCGCTGCGGCGGGGGCGTTAACCACCGGATGGGACTGTTCGACATGTTCCTGATCAAGGATAACCACATCATCGCAGCCGGCGGCATCGCTCCGGCAGTGAAACGCTGCCGGGAGTACGCCCTGAGGATGGGCTTTTATGCCGAAATCGAGGTCGAAACCCGCTCTCTGACCGAGGTGGAGGAGGCTTTGGCCCTTGGCGTGGACCGGATCATGCTCGATAATATGGATCTCGAACTGATGAGCAGGGCGGTCGAACTGGCGGCGGGCAGAATCCCCCTCGAAGCCTCCGGTAATGTGACTCTGGAGAACGTCAGCGCCATCGCCCGGACCGGCGTCGATTTTATCAGCAGCGGCAGCCTGACCCATTCCGCCCGCGTTCTCGATATCAGCCTCGACCTTTTACCGGTGTGATTTCATCCTGCGCTCGCCGGGGGAGCGCAGGATGCCGCGCAGCTCCCTGTCCGCCGCCGGTGGGCAGGAACAAAGCTTCAATGGCCGATGTTTAAACCTGCAGAAGCGCAAAAATGCGCTCTGAAAGGATTGCATCATGTCAGATTCGAAAAATCCCACACCGGATCAGCTGCGCCGGGATGTCAACGCCTTCCTCAAGGAAAAGTACGGCGACCGGGTGGTCATTCCGCCCGATCCGGACCTGAATGGCCAGACTCCGCCGCCTGAAACCGAAAAAAAAGGCTTTAATGGCCTGGTCAATTTCAACCTCAAACCATCCGAGCTGGAAGAGTATCTGCGGCAGTATGTGGTGGGGCAGGCTGAAGCCGTCGAGGTGCTCGCCACCAAGATCTGCACCCACTTCAACCGCATGAAACTGGAAACCCGCGTCGACGGATTGGGGGAGCTGGTCGGCAATATCAAAAGCAATGTGCTGATGATCGGGCCCACCGGCGTCGGCAAGACCTATCTGATCAAACTGATCGCCAAAAAGATCGGTGTCCCGTTCGTCAAAGGCGACGCCACCAAGTTCAGCGAGACCGGCTATGTCGGTGGCGATGTCGAGGAACTGGTGCGCGATCTGGTCCGCGAAGCCAACGGGGATCTCAATCTGGCGGAATATGGCATCATCTACCTCGACGAGATCGACAAAATCGCCTCGTCGGGCAACAGCATCGGACCCGATGTCTCCCGCTCCGGCGTCCAGCGCAACCTCCTCAAACTGATGGAAGAGTCCGAGGTCGACCTCAAAACCCCCCATGACCTAGCTGCCCAGATGGAAGCGGCCATGGAGGCGCAGCGCACCGGCAAGGTGACCCGCAAAAAAGTCAACACCCGCAACATTCTTTTCGTCATGAGCGGGGCTTTCTCGAGCCTGCCGGACATCATTCGCCGCCGCCTCAACCAGCAGCCGATCGGATTCCGGGGCGAGGAAAATGAACTGCCCTCTGCGGATGCGGATGCGGAAATTCTGCGCAAACTGCGCTCGGAAGACCTCATCCGCTTTGGTTTTGAATCGGAATTCGTCGGCCGCCTTCCGGTCACCGTCACCCTCAACGATCTCGATGTCGAAGGGCTCTACCGGATCCTCAAAAACCCCAACAGCACGGTTATCCAGGGGAAAAAGCGGGATTTTCGCGCCTACGATATCCATATTGAATTCGAGGATGAAGCCTTGCGCCGCATCGCAGAGATGGCCTTTGAAGAGCATACGGGCGCACGCGGTCTGGTGAGCGTGGTCGACCGCCTCCTGCTCAAATTCGAGAAATCACTGCCGGATACCTCGCTCTCCGAGTTCACGGTCACTGCGGCCCTGGTGGAGGACCCGCAGAGCGAACTGGATCGCATTCTCACGCAGCACTACCTCAAAGCCTTCCAGAAACGATTCCTGGCCAACAACGGCATCGTTATCACCTTCACCGGGGAGGCCCTCGCACTGCTCCGGCAAAAAACCGCGGAAACCGGCACAAACCTGGAAGAGGTGAGCAACGACCTGCTGCATGACTATGAATATGGATTGCGCCTGCTCGGCTGCGACAGTTTTACTGTGGACGGAGAGATCGTCCGCGATCCCAAGTCGCGGCTGGAGGAGATGATCAAACAGAGCTACAGCAAGAAAAAATAGCACCTTCACCAGCGCCCCGGTTGCCAAGCATTCGGATGACTATGACCGATTCCGTGCCAAAGAACGTTCGCGAAAAGCTGGATTTGCTCGCCAAAAAGCCGGGCGTCTATGTCTTTAAGAACAAAAGCGGAGAGGTCATCTACGTCGGCAAGGCCAAGGTGCTGCGCAACCGGGTGCGCTCCTACTTCCAGGAACGCGGGTCGCAAGACGCCAAAACCGCCAAACTGGTCAGCCATATCACCGATTTCGAGACCATCATCACCGATTCCGAGGTCGAAGCCCTCATCCTTGAATCCAACCTGGTGAAGGAGTACAAACCCCGCTATAATATCAACCTCAAGGACGATAAAAGCTTCCCCTATATCCGTGTCACCAGCGAGCCCTTTCCACGCATCTTCCCGACCCGCAAGATCGTCCGCGACGGCTCCCGCTATTTCGGACCCTATACCGATGTCTACTCGATGCGGGAGCTGCTCAAGACCGTCAAACAGCTTTTTCCCATCCGCGCATGCAATCTTGCCCTGACCGAAGAGAGCATCCGGCAGCGCAAATTCCGAGTTTGCCTCAACTATCACATCAAAAAGTGCCATGGCCCCTGTGAGGGTCATGTTTCGCGTGAAGAATACCAGAAAACCATCGATTTCATCGTGGCTTTCATCGAAGGTAAAAGTACTGCCGTCGTCGAAGCCATGACCCGTGAGATGCAGGCCGCCGCAGCGGAACGCCGATTTGAAGAGGCGGCACGTCTGCGCGATCAGCTCCTCTCCGTCCAGAACTTTCACCAGCGCCAGAAAATAATCGATCCCGCCCTGCTTGACCGGGATATCATCGCCATCGCCGTTGAAGAGGGCGATGCCTGCTGCGTGGTTTTTCAGGTCCGCGAGGGCAAGATCATCGGACGCCACCACTTTTTTCTCAACGGCATCGCGGACGAGGGTCTCTCCGCTGTCACCGCCGCCTTTGTCAAGCAGTATTACCTCACCCGGGAGTATGTTCCGGGCGAAATCCTCCTGCCGGCCCCGCTGGGCGACGAAGCGGCACCGATCCGGAAGTGGCTGTCCGACAAGCGCGGCGGAGCGGTGGAACTCATCGCTCCCCAGCGTGGCGAAAAGGCTCAGCTGCTCAGGATGTGTGACCGCAACGCCCGGCTGCTCCTGCAGGAGATGCAGCTGCAGCGCGAAAAGGCCAGGGATTTTACCGCGGGTTCAGTCAAGGCCCTGCAGAAGGATCTGCTCCTGGAAAAACCGCCGCTGCGCATCGAAGCTTTTGATATCTCCAACATTCAGGGCACTGACCCGGTCGCTTCGATGGTCTGTTTTGTCAACGGCAAGGCGCACCGCAGCGACTACCGGCACTTCCGCATCCGCTCCAAATCCACACCCGATGATTTCGCGATGATGCGCGAGGCGGTGAGCCGCCGCTACAGCCGCCTGCAGCGGGAAGGGCAATCTTTCCCCGATCTGATTCTCATTGACGGGGGCAAGGGCCAGCTCAATGCGGCGCTGGAGGCGCTCGCGGCCCTGGGCGTTGACGCCCAGCCGGTCGCAGCTCTCGCCAAAAGGCTGGACGAGGTCTTTATGCCTGGCGAGTCCGATTCCCGTTTCATTCGCCGCGACAGCTCGGGACTGCGCCTGCTGCAGCGGGTGCGCGACGAGGCGCACCGTTTTGCCGTCACCTTTCACCGTTCGCTGCGCAAGCGCAGAACCCTGGTTTCAGAGCTGGAATCGATTCCGGGGGTAGGCCGTGCGAGACGGGATGCCCTGCTCAAGTCGTTCAAATCGGTGAAAAAGATCAGGGAGGCGGGGGTTGGGGAGTTGAGCAGCCGCGCCGGAGTGCCGCCCAGGCTGGCTGAAACCATCTGGCGCCATTATCATCCAAATGATGAGGGGAATGGGGAATAATTGTGGTCCGGGGGATGCTTTCGGCTCAAGGCGTCCGGGGCCGGGCTGTTCCTTGCTTGGGCGATGCTTGATCCGGAGGAGTCCCGGCCGGCATTGCCTCCAGAGCAGCCTCGAGGCGGTTCAGGAGGGTGATGAAGGCCTTGGGATCTGCTTCCAGCTGCCGGCGGATCCTGTCGAATTCGGTGCGTGACATCTTCTGCCGGTCGAGTTCTGCCTGCAGATAGACGGCGCGCTGATCCGCCCGCACAGTGTCGCTCATGCAGATGGTGAGATAGCCGAGATAGACTCTGGCGAACTGTTCAGCCTGGTTCTCAGGCAGCGGGGGCTCCTTCTTTGCGCAGCAGAGGCTGAAACATGCTGCGGCCAGCAGAGGGATCAGAATTTTCCTGTTCATTTCTTTCCTTTAAATAACGATGCCAGAATATAGGCATCTCCAGCCATGATGTCAAACAGTTTTCCTTTCATGCTTTCGTAGAGGAGAGCATCCGATGAAGATTTTCATTCCCAAAGAGAGCGATGCCCGCGAATCGCGAGTGCCGATGATTCCTGCGGATGTTGACAAGCTGGTGAAAAGGGGGGCCGCAGTTTTTGTCGAGACGGGTATGGGCTCCTCCTGTCATTACGATGACACCCTGTATGAAAAAGCCGGTGCTGAAATTGTCCACAGGACTGCAGACGGGTTTGCCATGGCCGATATGGTACTTCGCCTGCGCAAACCCCGGCTTGAGCAGGTCGATCTGCTGCAGAAGGGGACTATTCATGTCAGTTTTCTCGATCCCTTTAACTCGCGGCCGCTTATCCAGGCGCTGGCGGACCGGGGCGTAAAGGCGCTTTGCATGGAGATGATCCCGCGTTCGACCATTGCCCAAAAGATGGACGCCCTCAGTTCTCAGGCCAGTCTGGGCGGCTATGTCGCGGCTGTTCTCGCCGCTGAGCGGTTGAACAAGATTTTTCCGATGATGATGACGCCCGCCGGGACGATCCAGCCAACCCGTGTTTTTGTCATTGGTGCCGGCGTGGCCGGATTGCAGGCGATCGCCACGGCCAAGCGGCTCGGTGCGCGGGTCGAGGCTTTTGACACCCGTCCCTCCGTCGCCGAGCAGGTCCGCTCTGTGGGGGCGCGCTTCGTCGAGATAGATCTTGGCGAGACCGGTCAGACCAGGGATGGCTACGCCAGGGCCCTTACTGAAGAGCAGCTGCAGAAACAGCGCGAGGGCATGGCCCGGGTCTGTGCCCAGTCAGATGTCGTCATCACAACCGCGCAGGTGTTCGGCCGAAAAGCACCGGTTATCGTGACCCGTGAGATGATCGCAGGAATGAAGCCGGGCAGTCTGATTATCGATCTGGCGATCGAGGGGGGCGGCAATGTCGAAGGCGCCGTCCTCGGCGAAGAGGTAATAGAGAACGGGGTGCGCATCATCGGCCTGGACAATCTGCCCGGACATGTCTGTGTCCATGCCAGCCAGATGTATTCCGCCAATCTGACCGGACTGGTGACCCATTTCTGGGATGATGAGGGTAAAACCTTCCAGCTCAACCTGGCGGATGAGATCATCCAGTCCGCCCTGGTCACAGCGGATGGCGAGATCCGCAGCGAACTGCTCAGGAACCATTACCAAAGCCAATAGAAAACCGGCAAGCTCTCTCTGAAGTATATTCTGGAGGAATCGTCCCATGCATGGTCAAATTACGCCACTTTACATCAATCTGCTCATCTTTATTCTGGCAGTATTTTTAGGGTTGGGCCTGATCCGCCGGGTTTCGAAACTTCTCCACACCCCGCTCATGTCCCTCACCAATGCCATCTCCTCGGTCTCGGTTGTTGCGGCGCTCATCGTCATGGCTGAGCCCAAAAACCGGATGATCATGATCTTTGCCACTGTGGCTGTCGCCCTGGCGGCTACCAACGTCATCAGCGGTTTTATGATCACCGAGCGAATCCTGCGCATGTTCAGGAAGGATCAGGGAGGAGAAGCCAAATGACAGCCAATATAGTCGGTTATCTCTACGTCCTCGCCGCGGTCCTCTTCGTCCTCTCGCTCAAGTGGATGGGTGAGGTTAAAACCTCGCGCCGGGGTAACTGGGCCGGAAGTTTGGGCATGCTCATCGCTGTAATCGCGACCATGATCGCCTACAAAACCCAGCATCTCGATCTTGTCCTCATCGCCATCGCAGTCGGCACTCTCGTCGGCATCCCCATCGCCCTCAAGCTGCCGATGACGGCCGTCCCGCAGCGAACGGCAATGTCTCATGCTTTCGGTTCGCTCGCCGTGGCGCTGGTCGGCACGGCGGAGTACTACCAGCGTCTGCCCGGAATCGACACCTTCACCATGGTGGTTCTGGCTGCGGAGATGCTGCTCGGATATTTGACCTTCACCGGCTCGACGATCGCCTTTCTCAAACTGCAGGAGTTGATCTCCGGCAAGCCTCTGATTTACAAGGGCCGCAATATCGTCAGCGGCCTGGTGGTCGCTGTGGCCCTGGGTGCGGCCATCGGACTGATCATCAACCCCAATTATCCCTATTTCCTGCCGGTGCTGGTGGCCGCTGCACTCCTCTTCGGTTTTCTGCTCGTCATGGGCATCGGCGGCGCCGATATGCCCACTGTCATCGCCATCCTCAACTCCTATGCCGGACTCTCGGCAGCGGCTCTCGGTTTTGTACTCGACAACCAGCTGCTCATTGTTGCCGGCACGCTCGATGGTGCTTCGGGTTTGATCCTGGCCATCCTGATGTGCAAGGCGATGAACCGTTCCTTCGTCAATGTCCTTTTCGGGGGATTCGGAGCGACCACGGCCAGCCAGGGTTCGGCAGTCACCGGCGAGATTCGCCCCATGACGGTTGAAGAGGCCTATCTGATTCTGGAGGCGGCCTCCACAGTGGCCTTCGTACCGGGATATGGTCTGGCGGTCTCACAGGCTCAACAGGCAGTGCGGGAGTTGGGCGACCTCCTGAGGAAGAACGGCGCGGAAGTGCTCTACGGCATCCACCCGGTGGCTGGACGCATGCCGGGCCACATGAACGTCCTCCTCGCGGAGGCCAATGTCTCCTATGATGAACTGATGGAGGCCGATGCCATCAACCCCAAAATGCCCAATACCGATGTCTGTGTGGTCATCGGCGCCAACGATGTCGTCAATCCGGCGGCCAGGGAGGATCCCACCTCACCCCTGTGGGGCATGCCCATCATCGAGGTGGACAAATCGCGCACCGTCATCGTGCTGAAACGCTCCATGCGTCCCGGTTTTGCCGGTGTGGAGAACCCGCTCTTCTTCAAACAGAACACTCGCATGCTCTTCGGCGACGCCAAGGCCTCAATCCAGGCCCTCATCGCCGAATTTTCGCAGGAATGAGTCAACAGGAGCGCGCGGTCTCTTTTGCTCCCGCTGCTGTGATTGACACACTAAAAAGGCCCGGAATTCCGGGCCTTTTTTTATGGTCACCACACCAGCATGGCCTTGAGGACCAGCCGGAAACCAGCTTTCTGTGGCCGCGATTCTGTTGCCACTTGTCTCTGCTCTCAGGACTTTTTCAGCGCACCAGAGCCATCCGGCGTGAGGCGGAATATACGTTCCCCTGCTGACGGACCTGCAGGCGGGAGAGGTAGGTTCCGCTCGGCATGCTGCCACCCTCCTCATTCCGGCCGTCCCACTGGATCCGGTACACACCCGCCTCTTTTTCACCGCGGATGAGGCTTCTGACCCTCCGGCCGCTGATGTCATGGATGGTCAGCTCCACCTCGCCCTGCACCGCAAGCTGGAAGACGAGGGTGGCGGCGTCATTGAAGGGGTTGGGATAGCTCGGCAGCAGGGCATAACCGGCTGGTGCGTGCTCTCCGTCCCAGGCCAGTTCCACGCCGGTGCCGCCGGCGATCCGGACCAGCTCGATGCCTTCGCCCGTGCCGAGATTGCGCGAATACTGCTTGTCGATGCTGTTGTTCCAGTGCTCATGCACGCCGAGGCTGGCAATCGGCGTCCCGTCATTCTCCGGGTCGTAGCTGATGCCGGCCGGCCAGTTGCTGGAACTGGCCGCCTGGTGAAGATAGTCGTCGACTCCGCTCATACGGGGAAAGCTGTAGGTATGGCCGCTGTTCGGGCCCATTTCAGCATGAAGGAAATCATAGCCCACTGATTCGATGGCGACGGGATCGAGGGAGAGGAAGAGCGACGAAGTCCAGTCGTCATTGAAAGGCGTCATCCTGAATTTGACCGGCGGACCGATCTCGGAATCGGAGCTCCAGAGCGCATCCATCAGATAGAAGAGGTTCTTGCCGTCCAGGACCTTGTGGCCCATCAGGTCGACCTGGACCCGGTAGAGGCCATAGCCTGCGCGGTTGACCACGCCGCCCTGTTCCGTGGCCACCAGCCCCTTGTGCAGATGGCTGGCATCGCTGCGGGTGTGGGAGCCAAAGTGGTTCTTGGCGAACATGGTGACCCCGGCATGCTTGTGCCCTTTCAGGGTCGGGATGTTGATCATGTACTGGACCTCATCGTAAATGGTATAGATCCGGTCCGATTTGGCGCTGATGACGCTGCCCCGGTCAGAGTAGATGAGGGAAGCTGTGGAGGCGGGAACCACCCTGAGCCGGTTTTTCTCCGCGCCATAGTCGTGGTCCAGATAGTTAACCTGGGGGAACTCGGCATACCAGAGCTCAAAGCAATGTTTGTAGATGTGCTTCATCGGATCGCCGACATAGATATCCTTCTGGGCGACGCCGACCGTCCTGACCAGGTGGCGCAGCACCGTCAGGACCAGATGAGGGGAAGTTTCCGAAATGCCATAATAGGAATTGAACATGGCCGAGAGGTCGGAGGTGCTGTAATTCCCTCCCCAGGAACTGGTGGCGTTGGTCTTGATGAGGATCTTTTCGCCGGCTGTGTAGCCTTTTTCACCCATACCCCGTTTCCGGTTGTAGAATTTGAAAACGGCTTCCCAGGCTTCGCGGTCTCCGCTCTCGCCGGTAAGCGAGGTCAGGGCTGTGGAGAACATTCTGTCGATGACGAACTGGCTGTTGTTCTTGCTGAGAAACCAGGCGGCGCCAAAGAGAGCCGGCTTGGCGTTTTCGTTGGTAGCGGTGGGATCGTGCACCCAGACTACCCGGCCCGGAAAGATGCCCCGGGCGGTGCCGACCGGCTGGTTGGGGGTCTGGTCGGTCAGGTCGGCCTGCACGGGCAAGGAGGAATCGTACAATTCTTCCGCCTGCGAGGGGGTGTCATCGGACGCCAATGTAAAGAGGAGGAAAAAGAGGGCGGCCGAACCGCAGAGCAGGGCGAGACCGTAGCGGGCCCGATGGAGATGCAGCCTGGCTGTACGAAAAGCCGTCACAGAGGCTGCCAGACCGAGCAGATAGATCACAAAACCGGAGGCGATGGGCGCCGCCGCCCGCATGCAGGGATAGCCGGCCCGGCTGGGCTTGGGGATAACCCGGATCAGAAACCAGATCGTCGATCCGATGCCGAGCAGGAGGAAAATCAGGTGCTGCCGGAGGAATCGTATTCCTCCGGCCGGGCGCATAGCCTCCTGCCGGGATTTCTCCTTTTGCTGCATGACAGGCTCCTTTCCACTTCAGTTACCCCCAGAAATCGACGATTTGCGCCAGCGATGTGCGTTCCCGCAGCACTTCAAAGCGCGCCCCCTCATCATAATAACCGATCACGCGCGGGATCTGGCGGCTGTTGTAGATCGACCACATGCTCAGGGTGTAGGCGCCGGTGTCCTGAATGAGGATATAGTCGCCCTCCTCAACCGGCGGGAGGGCGATCTCGCGGGCGATGATGTCGCCGGCAAAACAGAGTGGACCGGCGATCGTGCAGGGTTTGCGCTCGCCGGCGCTTTTGAGACGGCCGCTGCGGTCGGCCACCGCAATCTCATGATGCCACTCTTCCGGCCGGTAGCACAGGCGCAGAAGCAGGTCGGCCCCGACGTGGACCATGGCGGTATCGACCCGCTCCTCCTTTTTGATATACTCCACCCGGCTGGCGGTCCAGCCGCTGTGGGCGTGCAGCCAGCGGCCGAATTCGGTGATCACCCTGAAAGAGCCATCAAAAAGCCCGGGCAGGCGCGACTGCAGCAGGGCGGCATACTCGGCCATCGCCGGCACTTTCGTCCCGGGATGGTAGGCGACCGGCATACCGCCGCCGATATCAAAAATTTCAATGCGCCGTTTTTTCCCTTCGCGTTCGAGCAGCCGGTTGGCCTCAAGGGCGAACTCGTAGACCGTTTCGATGCCCCGGGTGATGAGCTCGAGTTCGCAGCCCTGGGACCCGACATGCAGATGAACCCCGCTCAACCAGTCATAACGGAGAAAAGCGGAGAGGAGGGCCTCGCGCTGCTGCTTGATCGGCACACCGAATTTGGAATAATCGCCGGCCACACTCAGCATCGAGATGGCGCCGGTGCCAACCTGGGGATTGATGCGCACTCCGATGGTGCCGGTCAGCGGCATGTTCTTGAGCAGTTCATCGATACGGGCGAGTTCGGCCAGCGAGTCAGCATTGATATGCACACCCGCCTGGAGGGCATATTCGAGCTCCTTGCGGCTTTTGGCCGGGGAATCGAAGACGATGCGGGCGGGCGCCGCCGCCGCTTTTTGCGCCAGACAGAGTTCGGGCAGACTTGCCGCTTCCAGCCCCAGACCGGCTTTCTGGATCATTTTGAGCACTCTCACCAGGGGGTTGGCCTTTACGGCAATGGCATGAAGCGTCTGCTCCGGAAAGAGTGCGACCAGTTCCCCGATCCGCCCCTGCAGCCAGGAGAGATCGTAAAAGATGACCGCGGTATCCTCATCCCTGATCACTGAGCGATCGGCGATGGCCCGCTCCAGCGCTGTGCTGATGCTCGCTGTGCTGATTCTCATTATCTCTCCATAATTGGATCAGCAGCCCGCCGCTTCTGACGAGGAGGAGCAGAGGGAGCCATTTTCTTCTCAATGTAGAGTATTGGCGCGCCTAAATCAAGACTAATTTGCGGAGGCGGGGGAGAGGAGGCGCGGTCCCATTCGTTACTATCAATGTAAAATAATAACTTAGCAAAAATGGCTTGACTTTTTGCCATTATTTCGATACTTTTTGCAGCATGAATAAGAGCAAAAAAGAAAAGATCCATTTCGTCTGCCAGAGCTGCGGCAATATCTCGCCGCGCTGGCTGGGCAAATGTCCGGCCTGCGATGCCTGGAACAGCTTCGTCGAGGAACGCGCGTCGTCCGCTGACACCCGCACCATCGGTCATGAGAGCGGCGCCAGAAGCCATCCCCTGCCTCTCCATGAGATTTCGACCGACCAGATGCCGCGGCTCGAGACCATCAGTCCGGAATTCAACCGGGTGCTCGGCGGAGGCATCGTCCCCGGCGCTGTCGTCCTGATCGGCGGTGACCCCGGCATCGGCAAATCGACCCTGCTTCTGCAGGAGGCCGCCGGACTCGGCCGCAGCGATTTCAAAGTGCTCTATGTCACCGGCGAAGAGTCCGCCCAGCAGACCAAAATGCGCGCACAGCGTCTCGGCCTCGACTCCGAGGGGCTCTTCATCCTGGCCGAAACCGAGATCGAGAGCGTCCGCGACGCCATCGCGACCCTCCATCCGCGGCTGATCGTCGTCGACTCCATCCAGACCATGTTCACACCGTTGCTCGAAAGCGCTCCGGGCAGCGTCAGCCAGGTCCGTGAATGCGCCCTGCGCCTTATCCAGGTGGCTAAAAGCGACCATATTCCGGTCTTCCTCGTCGGCCATGTCACCAAGGAGGGGATGCTCGCCGGTCCCAAGGTTCTCGAACATATGGTCGACGCCCTCCTCCTCTTCGAGGGTGACCGCGACCATTTCTATCGCATCCTCCGCGCCGCCAAGAACCGCTTCGGCTCCACCCGCGAGATCGGGGTCTTTGAGATGACCGAACGTGGACTGCGCGATGTCCCCAACCCCTCGGCCGTTTTCCTCTCCGAGCGCCAGACTGAGAACAACGGCTCGTCAGTGATCTGCTGCATGGAGGGGACGCGGCCGATCCTGCTGGAAATCCAGGCCCTGGTTAGCCCCTCCAGCTATGGACTGCCTCAACGCACCACCACCGGCATCGATATCAAGCGCGTGCAGATGTTGCTGGCCGTGCTGGAAAAGAGGCTGGGCTACCGCGTCGGTACCATGGACGTCTATATCAATGCCGTCGGCGGGTTCCGCATCGACGAAACTGCGGCCGACATCGGCGTGGTGGCCTGCATCGCCTCGAGCATGCGCAACCGCGTCATCGACCCGGAGGCGATCCTGATCGGCGAAGTCGGCCTCGGCGGTGAACTGCGCTCTGTCGCCCACATTGAAGCACGTCTGGCTGAGGCGGAAAAAATGGGCTTCAAACGGGCCGTGATACCGCGCGGCAACAAGAAAGGGCTGCCGTCCACCGCCGGCATGACTGTTTTCGCCGTCAGCCAGGCCCAGGAGGCCCTCGATGCCGTTCTCCAGTGAGCAGTGGCCACGATGAGCGCAAGCCCTTTCTTCAGCGTGGTCAAGTATGACCGGAGCTGCCAGGCCCGGGCGGGTGTGCTGCGCACGGCGCACGGGACGATCCAGACGCCCATTTTTATGCCCGTGGGCACACAGGCTTCCGTCAAGACGCTTTCGCCCGCCGACCTGGGCGATATCGGGGCGCAGATCATTCTCAACAATACCTATCACCTCTACCTGCGGCCCGGTGCGGAGCTGGTGCGCAAGGCCGGAGGAGTGCAGAAATTCAGCGCCTGGAACCGGCCCATCCTGACCGACAGCGGCGGCTATCAGGTTTTCAGCCTCTCCAAGCTCAACCGGATCACGCCGGAGGGCTTTCATTTCAGGTCTCATATTGACGGCTCGCGCCACTTTTTCAGCCCGGAAAAGGTGGTGGAAATCCAGCGCGACCTCGGTTCGAATATCATGATGGTCCTGGATGAATGCGCGCCCTATCCCTGTGACTATCGTTACGCGCTCAAGGCCCATGAGCTCACCCTCGACTGGGCGCGCCGCAGCCGCGCAGCTTTCGCCGGTATCGGCGAGCGCCACGGTTTTATGCAGCACCAGTTCGCGATCATTCAGGGCAGCGTCTATCCCGATCTACGCCGCCGGAGCGCTGAAGCCCTGGTTGAGATGGATTTCCCCGGCTACGGGATCGGCGGGCTCTCCGTCGGCGAACCCAAGCAGGCGATGTTCGAAATGACTGCACTGGTCACCGGCCTGCTGCCGAAGAACAAGCCGCGCTACCTGATGGGAGTCGGCAAACCCGAAGACCTGCTCGAAGGCGTCGAGCTTGGGGTCGACATGTTCGACTGCATCATGCCCACACGCAACGGCCGCAACGGCACCGCCTTCACCTCGGGCGGGCAAATCGTCATCAAAAACGCCAAATTCCGCGAGCAATTTGTACCGCTCGACCAGGAGTGCGATTGTTATACCTGCCGCACCTTCACCCGCGCCTACCTGCGCCATCTCTTCAGCGCCCAGGAGGTGCTGGTGCTCCGCCTTATCAGCCTTCACAATCTCCATTTTTATCTGGGGTTGATGAGCAGGGCCCGCCAGGCGATTCTGCAGGGGCGCTATCTGGAATTCAAAAGAGACTTTTTAGAACAGTATCATTCCAACAGGCACCATCTCTCATCATCATGACCAATAAAAGGAGGTAAACGTGAATTCAGTGATGCTATTTCTGGCTATGACCGCTCCAGGCGGACAGCAGAGCGGCGGCAGTGCCATGGGGTTCTTTCTGCCCATCATCCTCATCTTCGCCATTATGTACTTTCTGATGTTCCGGCCCCAGGCCAAGAAGCAGAAGCAGATGGCCGAAATGATCAGCACCCTGCAAAAAGGGGACCGGGTGGTGACCATCGGCGGCATCTACGGCGTCGTCCAGGGAATCAAGGAAAAAGAGAATATCATTGTCATCAAAATCGCGGACAATGTCAAGATCGATGTCAACAAATCGGCCATCGCCAGAAAGCTCGCCGAGGGTGAGGCCAGCGGATCCTGACCAGGCCTTTTGTACCGTCCTGCCCGGAGTCCTGCTCCCCGGCCGCAGTATGCCGGGGCCGCGCAGCTTTCCGGGCCGGCGGCGCGGCTGATAGGGAAAACAGAGTCATGCGAATCATCTTTATGGGCACGCCGGAGTTCGCCCTCCCGAGCCTGAACAGACTGCTCGATGCCGGCCATGATGTGGCCGCTGTGGTCACGGTGCCGGACAAGCCCGCAGGGCGCGGACGGCATCTGCGCCCCTCCGCCGTCAAGGAGTGCGCCCTGAGGCTCAATCTGCCGCTTCTGCAGCCCGAAGAGCTCCGCGCCCCCGATTTTATTAAAGATCTGCGCCGGCTCGCCGCAGATCTTTTCGTCGTGGTCGCCTTTCGCATCCTTCCCCCGGAGGTTTTCACCCTCCCCGGCATCGGCACCATCAATCTCCACGCTTCGCTGCTCCCTAAGTATCGCGGGGCTGCACCCATCAATTGGGCTATCATTAACGGCGAGCAGGAGACCGGCGCCACCACCTTTTTCATCGATGAAAAGGTCGATACCGGTCAGTGGCTGATGCAGTGCAGGGTTCCGATCGGGGAGGAGATGTCCGCCGGGGAACTGCATGACCTGCTCGCTGAAGAGGGCGGGGAGCTGCTGCTCCGGACCGTCGCCGGCCTTGAAGCCGGCAGCCTCAAACCCCGGCCGCAGGAGGGGGAGATCACGCGGGCGCCCAAGCTGACCAGGGAGATGGCTCTGATCGACTGGCGGAGGCCGGCGCGCGAGATCCACAACCTGGTGCGCGGCCTCTCGCCTTATCCGTCGGCCTGGACCCTCTGGCGAGGCAAGACCCTAAAAATTCTGAAGGTGCGCCCCGGACCAGCAGAAGCGCAGGAGCAGCCCGGCACCCTCATCAACGCCGGCGGAAGGGGCCCCCTTCTGGCCGCCACCGGCGAAGGCACACTAGAACTCGTCACTTTACAACCCGAAGGCGGGAAGGCCCTGACCGCCGCCGATTTCTTACGCGGTCACAGCCTGAAACCTGGAGAAATCATTGGCTAACCTTAATTTCATCAAGCAAGACCTGCAGCAGTGGGCAAGGCTCTCCTGGCAGCGCAAGAGCGCCTACGCAGCAGCCGCCCTTCTCCTCTTCTATCTGCTCCTCGACTGGGCCATCATGCCCCTCTACACCCGGCAGTACCAGTCGATTGATGTCCCCGATGTGATCAACCAGCCTTACAATGCGGCAGAACGGCGCCTTCGCGATCTGGGCCTGCGCGCCGTCAAGGGGAGCGAGCAGTTCGACGAGCATGTCGCCGCCGGCGACGTGCTGTTTCAGGTGCCGGAAGCCGGCATCCCGGTCAAGAAGGGCCGCCGCATCTATCTGACCGTCAGCCGCGGACAAAAAATACTCACCATGCCCAAGCTGGTGGGCCTCTCCGAGCGCGATGCCCGCTTTGCCATGCAGGAGGCGGATTTGCAGCCGGGTCATGTCGATTACCGCACCGATGAGTTCTATCCGGAAGGGGTGGTCTGCGCCCAGTCCGTCACTCCCGGCGCCGATGTCCGTTACGGCACCCGCATCGACCTCGCCGTCAGCGTCGGTATCGAGCCCTCCGAGTATATCGTCCCTGAAACCGTTGGACTCTCTCTGGACCAGGCCCTTCAGCTGATCACCCGGGCCGGCCTGGTCAAGGGGCAGATCAGCGAACAGCGCACCGGAAAACTGCTGCCCAATACCGTGATCAGTCAGTCGATCGAAGCGGGTACCGTGGTCAGCAAGGGCGATGCCCTCGATCTGGTCATCAGCGTACTGGAAGAGTAGGGGGGAGGTGTTATGACCATCCTTGCGCCGTCAGTGCTCAACGCCGATTTCAGCCGGCTTGCCGAACAGATCACCGCCCTCGAAAGCGGGGGGGCGGACTGGATTCATCTGGATATCATGGATGGCCACTTTGTGCCCAATATGACCTTCGGACCGATGATCGTCGAGGCGATCCGGAGGATCACCGCTCTGCCGCTCGATGCCCATCTGATGATCAGCAATGCCGACGCCTATATCTCCGCCTTTCAGGAGGCCGGTGCGGATCTCATCACGGTCCATGTCGAAGCTTCTCCCCATCTCTGGCGCACCCTGGAGAACATCCGCACGCTCGGGGCCAGGCCTGGCGTCACGCTCAACCCCGCCACCCCGCTGCTGATGATCGAGCAGGTCCTGCCGCTGGTGGATATGGTGCTGGTCATGTCCGTCGAGCCCGGTTTCGGCGGGCAGCGTTTTCTGCCTGCCGCTCTTGAACGTATCGCGCAGCTCAAAAGATGGCGCGAAGAGCGGGGCCTCGGCTTTCTGATTGAAGTGGATGGCGGCATCGATGAGCAGACCGCCGGCCGGGTCATCGCGGCCGGCGCCGATGTTCTGGTCATAGGCCAGGCGATCTTTCGTCAAAGCGATATCGCCACGGCGGTCCGGCAGCTGCGAATGAATTTGCCCCGGTGAAGAAAACGCTTGACTAAAAAACTTGTTTTAATTACTTTAACGTCAAGAACAGGCGTCCCTGCCCACAGTTAAACCCACGATATCAGGAGCCTCTCTCTTTGTTATTTGTCAGGAGGAGCACGCAGGATGGCAAGAGGCAAGATCAAGTGGTTCAATGAAAACAAGGGTTTCGGATTCATTGAACAGGAGAACGGCGATGATGTTTTCGTCCATTTCTCTGTGATCCAGATGGAGGGATTCAAGACCCTTGCCGAAGGGGCGGAGGTTGAGTTCGATGCTGTCTCTGGAGAGAAAGGCCTGCAGGCGACTAAAGTAGTTGCAGTGTAGCAGACAAGCCTGCCGTTTGAAACCCCGCGGTCCTGTGGGGTTTTTTTGTAACCTCATTTGCAATCCTGCGTAAACAGGAACAAAAAAGGTATTACTTATGCGTCTGACGTTCAGCAAAAAAGATATCGATAAAATCAGCAGAGTGCTGGGGGTGGCTCCCAAGCAGATCGACAACAAATATCGCTTCATCATTGAGAATAACGAGACCAAACAGCATATCTCCCTCGAAATCTATCCCGATATCCCCATCGGCGACAATACCGGCCATCTGATCTCCGTCTATACCCCCACCTCTCACCTGCAGCTCCACTTTTGCACCGGCTTTATCGCCAGCGATCTGCTTGGAGAGGTCACCTTTGTCAGCGAATGCGGGGGACGGGTCTCGGGCCTGATCGTCGAAAGGGGAGCCGGCTGCTCTCTGTATGCCAACGTGGAAGCCAAGCTCCTCTCCGGCGATTTCAGCACCATGGGGCCGGAGGTGATGATGTCCGGCATTGCCCTCTCTCTGGCGGAAGAGATTTTGCCGGCCGGACTGCAGGAACCATGAGCCGCTTTCCCCAAGCCGGCCCGATTGCCCCTGACCGGTAATGGCTATGACACTCACCGACTATCTCCACAGTTTTATTGATTACCTGCGCGTGGAGCGTCAGCTCTCCGGCAACACCATCTCCGCTTATGAACACGACCTCCTCCGCTACGCGCAGTTCCTGCGGGATTCAGCCATCGATCAACCCCAAAATATCCAGCATCACCACATCGCCGGTTTTCTGGAGCTTTTGCACGGACTCGGCCTCTGTCCCTCGTCGATCTCGCGCAATGTCTCCGCCATCCGCACCTTTCACAGATTCCTGCTCGTTGAAGATATTTGCCGGCAAGATCCCACCGAAAACTATTCTGTGCCCAAACCCTGGATGAAAATGCCGCATGTCCTGGATCTGATCGAGGTAGAGAAGCTGCTGCAGCAGCCGGATACCGCAAATCCTACCGGTATTCGCGATCGCGCCATCCTGGAGTTTCTTTATGCTACGGGGGTGCGGGTATCCGAACTGGTCTCTTTTCAGGGCCGCGACATCTATTGGGACGACGAATTTGTCCGTGTCTTCGGCAAGGGACAAAAGGAGCGGCTTGTGCCGGTTGGCAAGGTGGCTCTGAACTGGTTGAGAGAGTATCTGAGCGAGGTCCGGCCGGCGCTGGCCAGTCTCGGCCTGGCAGGTGACATCGTCTTCCTGAACCGCTTCGGCAAGAAGCTGAGCCGTCAGACCATCTGGATCATGATTCAAAAGTATCTGCGATCAGCGGGGATCTCGAAAAAGGCCGGCCCGCACACGCTGCGCCACTCCTTCGCCACCCATCTGGTGGAGGGGGGAGCCGATCTCCGCGCTGTTCAGGAGATGCTCGGACACGCTGACATCTCGGTGACACAGATCTATACCCATCTCGATCGTGAATTCCTCAAGGCTGTGCACCATCAGTTCCATCCCATGGAATCTGGAAAGATGAAAGTATGATCCTGCCCGGCCTGCAAAAAAGCCCGATCATCGGGCGGAAGGTGATCCTTCTCGACCAGGTTGAATCGACCAATTCGCTGGTCAAACAGTGGGCCCTCGCCGGCGAGGAGGAGGGATTGACCGTCATCGCCAAAGAGCAAAGTGCCGGTCGTGGTCGCTGGCACCGCGTCTGGTTCTCGCCGGGCGAATCCGGACTCTATCTCTCCATCCTGCTGCGCCCCGGTCTGACCGCGGCGGATAGCGGCGCTCTGTCGGTGATGCTCTCCCTGGCCGCAGTCAAGGCCATCCGCAGCGCGGCCCGGCTGAGAGTCACCATCAAGTGGCCCAATGATATCCTGTTCGAGGGGCGCAAACTGTGCGGGATTCTGGTGGAAAACCATCTCATCGGCGGCCTGCTGACCTTCGCCGCTGCGGGGATAGGCCTCAATGTCAATCAGGAGATCGCCGATTTCCCGCTCGGCCTGCGGCTTAAAAGCACTTCTCTGCGGATTGCCGCCGGCCGTCCGGTGGAGATGGATCTGGTGACCATCTCACTGCTCCGCCATCTCAACCTGCTCTACCCGAGGCTGCACGATATGAAGATGCGCCACAAATGGGTCCGCGTCTGGCAGCAGCACTGCGGGCATATGCAGCAGCCCGTCACCGTGAGCAGAGGCACTGAACGCATGGAAGGTCTTTTTCGGGGGATTAACTCTTCTGGAGCGGCGCTGGTGGAACTGGAAACCGGCGAAACTCTCCAGCTCGAAAGCGGTGAATTCAGCCTCAGGGAGAAATGAAATGCTGCTGGTCATCGACATCGGTAATACCCAGATCGCAGCCGGAATCTACGAGGGGGAGGTACTGGTCGCACACTGGCGTCTCTCGAGCAGCCAGGAGCGCACGGAGGATGAAACCTGGATTCTCATGCAGGCCATCGCCGCGGCACAGGGTTTTGATCTGACGACGGTCTCCGGGGTGGCGATCTCTTCGGTCGTCCCCGATATGACCATCCATTTTGAAAAGATGGCGGTGAAATATCTGCACCGCAAACCGGTCACGGTCTCGCACGACCTCAGGATCGGTCTCAAAATCCGTTATCAGAATCCCGCCCACGTCGGCGCCGACCGGATCTGCAATGCCGTTGGCGGCATCGCCAGATACGGCACGCCCCTCATCATCGTCGATTTCGGCACCGCCACCACCTTCGATGTGGTCTCGGCTGAAGGAGAGTACCTGGGCGGCATCATCGCACCGGGCATTGAAAGCTCGGCCGCCATCCTCCACCAGCGCGCGGCGCGCCTGCCGCGGGTGGCCTTGCGCTTTCCGGAGAGCGCAATCGGCTATTCGACTGAAACCAGCATCCAGTCCGGCCTCATGTATGGCACCGTGGAGATGATCGACGGCATGGTCGACCGCATTCAGCGCGAGATGGGACTTGAAGTGAAAACGGTGGCCACAGGTGGACTCGCCAAGGTTATCCTGTGCGAGCTGCGCCGGGTCCGGCAGATAGATGAGCACCTGACGCTGGATGGCCTGCGGTTGATCTATCTGCGCGTCACCACCGCCTGAGTTGTTTTCATCCCCGTTGGGCATAAAAAAAGCGGCGTCTGCAAGACGCCGCTTTTTTTATGGCAATGGAATCACCGCTTATTCGGAATCGACGCGGACGATCTCCGGCAGCTGGCGCTTCAGCTCTCTCTCGATGCCCATCTTCAAAGTCATCTGCGACATGGGGCAGCCATGGCACGCACCCTGCAGCTGGACTTTGACGACACCGTCCTTGACCTCGAGGAGCTGAACATTGCCGCCATCCGCCATCAGAGCCGGGCGAATCGTATCGAGTACATCGTTTACTTTATCAAACATGGGATCACTCATTGCAAACCTCTCTTTTTATCTGGGTTGAAAGGATCAGGCGGACGGGGCTTGGGCGCTGCCGGCCTCGACTTCCGAGGTGAGCTCCGTCTCAGCCGCGGGGCGTTCGCCTCTGTAAACATAACACTTGGCTGGGCATTTCTCGAGGGCGACCAGCAGCTCGGGTGAATCGATGGTGCGGATTTCGGGCAGATTGCCCTCCATAACTATGGAGCCGGTGGGCGCGACCTTGGGCGAAACGCAGATTTTACAGGCCCAGCAGCCGACCGTACAGACATCCTTGACCGCCCGGGCTTTGTCCAGCGAGCGGCAGCCGAGATAGATTTTCTGGCTGCGCGGAATGAGCGAGAGGATGGCGCGCGGACAGGTGACCACACAGACATTGCACCCCGTACACTTTTCTTCATCGACGACCGGCAGGCCGTTGCTGTTCATGGTGATGGCGCCGAATGGACAGGCCGCTGCACAGGAGCCGAGCCCCAGGCAGCCGTAGCGGCAGGCCTTGCCGCCGCCGTTGACAAGCATGGCGGCACGACAGTCCTGAATACCCTGATATTGAAAGCGCTCCCTGGCCTCCGCATGGCCGCCCTGGCAGTGGACTACCGCCAGTTTGGGCTCGGCGATGGCCAGTCCGGAGATCCCCAGAATGGCGGCGACTTGACTGGCAACATCCTTGCCGCCGGGCGTGCATTTGTCCGGCGCAGCCCTGCCAGCCACAATCGCATCCGCATAGGCTGCGCAGCCCGGTTGCCCACACGCACCGCAGTTGGCGTGCGGAAGGGCCTGGTAAATCGCATCAACGCGGGGATCAACCTCAACTGCGAATTTTTTTGCTGCAAAAGCCAATCCTGAGCCGAAAATCAAACCCAGCACACCTAATGCAATGATGGATGAGAGCATGAGGGGATCCATATCAGCCTTCCTTGGAATCGGCGATTCTCGTTTCAACGTAAAATGTACGGATAATGACCTGAAATTGCAAGCCTAAAAAATTCGCCGCTGGAATGCTGAAAGGATCTTACCCACCGGCACAAGAAGGGAGCGATGAACGGCTGTCAATTTTGCAGCTTGACTAACATGAAATAATTCTCTATCTTTTTATGAGTTTAAATTCCTCCCGGATGAACAGCTGTGGCCGGTGGTGTAGCGAGGAACATCTCCCGCCTGTTCTACGGGTCCCAACTTTATGTTGCGCATGGATTGGAGGAACGGATGAGCGTCATTCAACTCTCCTGGGTGGATTGGTCCATCATCGCCCTGTATTTCGTTTTCATCATCGGCATCGGCTTCTATCTCAAGCGCTTCACCGGTACCGGCGAGGATTTCTTTCTGGCCGGACGCAAGAACAGCTCCTGGGTGGCGGGTCTCGCCTTCCTGAGTGCCAACCTTGGCGCCCTCGAGATCCTCGGCTGGACCGGAGGCACGATGAAATACGGCATGTTCGTCTCCCACTGGTACTGGATCGGAGCCATACCTGCCATGCTCTTCCTCGGCCTCTATATGATGCCCTTTTACTACAGCAGCAAGATTCACTCCGTCCCCGGCTATCTCAAACTCCGCTTCGATGAACGTTCCCGTTTGCTCAACGCCTTTTCTTTTGGCATCATGACCTTGCTCATGTCCGGCATCAACCTCTACTTGATGGCTCTGGTGCTGCGCACCATCCTGGGCTGGGACTGGCATCTTTCGATGTGGATCTCGGCTCTCGCTGTCGGCTGCTATATCATGCTCGGCGGCCTGATGTCCGCCATTTTCACCGAAATCGTCCAGTTCTTCCTGATCTGGTTCGGCCTCTTCCTGGTCGCGATCCTCGGCGTCGTCGAGATGGGGGGGATCAATCAGGTCCTCACCGGCCTGCCGGATGCCATGAGCAAATTGTGGTCCACCACCGGCTCGGCGGCTAACAATGCGATGGGAGTCACCTGGGCCTATATTGTTTTCGGATTGGGTTGGGTGCTCTCTTTCGGCTACTGGACCACCGATTTCCTCGTCGTGCAGCGCGCCTTCTCCTCCAAAGACCTGCGCTCGGCGCGTATGACCCCGATCATCGCCAGCTTTTTCAAAATGGCCCTGCCCTTCATCATCGTCATCGCCGGCCTCGTCGCCTACAAACTCACCCAGATGGCGGGCACCGACTTTAAGCTGCTGGCGCACCCCGTGACCGGCGAACCCTGGAACGATACAGCGCTGCCGCTGCTCATCGCCCGCTACTATCCACAGGGCCTGGTCGGACTCGGCATCACCGCCCTCCTCGCCGGTTTTATGGCCGGTCAGGCCGGCAATGTCTCCGCTTTCAATACTGTCTGGACCTATGATATCTATCGCGTTCTCTTTAACAAAAACGCCAGCGATGCTCATCTGGTCTGGATGGGCCGCATCGCCACCGTGGCCGGCATTTTCCTCTCCGTCGCGACCGCCTACCTGGCCATGCAGTTCAACACCATCATGGATTATATTCAGGCCATTTTCAGCTGGGTCAATGCACCCCTGTTCGCCACCATGCTCCTCGGCATGTTCTGGAAAAGAACCTCCCCCAGCGGCGCCTTTTGGGGTCTCATCCTGGGCATGGTCACCTCTTTCACCATCTTCCTGGGCTTTAAAATGGACTTTCTTTCCGCAGGAATGGTCAATCTCATCACTTTCAGCAACGCGCCGGTCACTGCGATCTCCGACATGTCCCGCAACCTCTCGCAAGCGGCCTGGGCATGGTCGGTCTGCGCTATCGCCACAGTGATCATCTCGTTCTTCACCAAACCCAAGCCGGACGCTGAATTGGTCGGCCTGGTGAAGGGGTTTACCACTGTCGAACACGAAGGCGCAATGGCCTGGCACAGCAAGCCCAGGAATATCGCCATCATCGCGGCTGTGGTTTTCGTGATTCTCAATATCTACTTCTGGTAAATCCGGTTCTTCGCTGCCCGTCGCAGGCAGTCTACATTCGATAAGGAGCGCGTATGTCCAGCAATAAAATGTACTCCATATGGTTCTTCGTCGGCGTCATGCTCACCGTCCTCGGGTTGATCATCGTTTCCATGGGTATCTACTATATCTTCGCTCCGGAAACCCAAACCCGTCTTGCCAGTCTGAACCCCTCCCTCTGGTGGGGCGCTATCATGCTGGTAGCCGGACTGCTCTTCCTGATTCCCTCCTGGATCGAGCATCGGAAAGCGTGATCATCGTATCGGCAGACGAGGCGAAGCGCACCAATTTTCACTCATCCGGATCGCCTCGTCTGCTCTCTTGCAGAGGACTATTTTGCATGACCTGCCCTGAAATATTACAGGTTTTTCAGCACCGTTTCGGTTCCACGCCGCGCCTTTTCCGGGCGCCCGGAAGGGTCAATCTCATCGGCGAACACACCGATTACAATGATGGCTATGTTTTTCCCATGGCTCTCGACCGCTATACCACGGTGGCCGTCGCACCGCGTGATGATCGCAAGGTGCGGGCGTATTCGGCCAACATGGAGGAGGAGACCACCCTTCACCTCGACACCCTTGCGCGTCGCGGTCACTGGAGCGATTATGTCGCCGGCATCGCCAGCCAGCTTGAAAAGCGGGGCGTGAGGCTTCCGGGCGCAGACCTCTTTCTCTACAGCGATGTGCCGGTCGGCTCAGGCCTCAGCTCATCGGCCGCACTGGAGATCTCC
>DAOOPF010000033.1:0-24984 GCA_035388125.1 bacterium
CCCCCCCGACCCATTTGACGGCATTGAAGACCAGCTGCCGGTAATTCTCATTCTCGTGCGCGTGATGATCATGCCCGAGCATGAGATAGACGATCCTGGAGCGGCCATAGCTGTTCGTCCAGGCGACGGTCTCTGCGCAATCCGGATGGGAAACGGAGAGCAGCGGATGGATATCCGGATTTATCCTGATATTCTGGTAGCCTTCATCGTAAATGGTGAAATCGGCGACATTTCGGGTCACCGGGTGATGCGGATCGACGACCTTGATCTCGAGAGTGATATCTTCAGCGTAGGTTGAGCCCTGGACGGCTGGATCGCCATGGTACTCCTTTTCAATGTATTTTCCGCCGACTATCTTTTCAAATTCATCCCAGTGCTGGTACGAAACCAGGCTGTGATGCAGGAAAACCATCCCCTTGCCCTTTTCGAGCAGGGCCAGAAAAGCCGTTCGTTCCGCCGCGCCGATCTCCTGCCACATATCGTAAAAGACCAGCACGTCATAGGGTTCGGCCACACCGCTGCTTAACTTTTTGTTAAAATCCGGCTGCGAAAGGGTGTCATAGTGAACATTTTTAAAACTGTCAAAAACCTGATATAAAGAGGGCTCAAAATCGTGCCCGCCCGTAATGACCAGGATGTTCTCCATTTTCGCGCCCCGTTGGCAATCAATCGATGTCAGCGTCAGCAGTACAGCCACGGTGATTTTAAGCAGATTCGATCCAGCCATTTTTACCCGCTCCTGAAAGTGTGTTGCAGCTTTTAGTCAAGGTCTGAGCTTGCGGTACCAGGGCAGTCGCGCCAGCGGCACATCGATTTTCAACGTGACCGGACCGGTGACGAGGCTGCCATCGTCACCCTGCCATTCACCTTCCGGGAAGATCACCTCCCGCGACCGCCGGCCTTTGTGGACGACCGGCGCCACCAGAATCCTGTCGCCGAGCAGGAACTGATCCTTGACGCCGTGCCAGCCCTGGCCGGGATATTCGTACTCCAGGTTGCGCACCATCGGCTCGCCCGACTGCGCCGACGCCCGGGCGAGGGCCAGAATCTCATCCCCCATCCGGTGATGGAGCAGAGCCATGTTTCTGCAGATGGCCAGGTTCTCCGCGCTCAGCACCCGCCAGGGCGCGACGGAGAACTGCATCATCGGCATCAGCGCACTGACCTGTGCCGACCGCACAATCAGTTCTTCATCGAGCACGGAGGTATCCTGAAACGAGGTCCACTCTCCGCCGCCGATCATGTCCGGGCAGCCGAACTGGTAGCCGATCAGGCCCGACGCGATCATATCCGGTATCAGCACCTGCAGATCGCTCCAGGTGTGGCTCTTGTCTCTCAACCGCTGCGCCAATGGCTGTCCGGCCATTTTCCAGCAGGCACGCAGTTCATTCAAGGGAAAATCGAGTCCCAGCCTCGCATAGGCTTCACACTGCTGATTCGGATCAAAATCCCCGTGCGACCAGGTGCCGAGATAGCTCTCGGGATCTCCGGCATCCAGCTTGAAGCCATCCACCCCGTAGGCTTTCACCAGGCCATACAGCTGATCCTTGAACCATTGCTCGCCTGCCGGGTTGGAGAGATCAACCAGGGCGCTGACGCCGTTCCACCAGGTTACGCTGGCAGGACGCGTTTTCTCCTCATCCGCAAAGATCAGGAGCCGCTTCCCGGCCAACTCCCGGTACACGGGCGAGTCGGAGCTGACGAAAGGCACTACCCAGAGCATGACTTTGAAACCCATGGCATGGAGCTTTTCGATCATACCTTTTGGATCCTGGAATTTTTTGCAGTCAAAGCTCCAGGTGCCGTAGCGCTCCTGCCAATTGTCATCGATCATGAGGACGCCAACCGGGAAGCCTTTGCGGACAATATCTTGCGCGTATTTGAGAATATCATTTTCATTCTGGTCGTACTGCAGTTCAATCCAGGTATTGTACTGCGGGGCGGTGAAAAGCAGGGGATCGGGAATTTCGCCCGCAGGCGGAAAAAATTGCCTGCCGGCATGGAGAAACGCTTCTTTCAGGGTTCCGCCGCCGCTGCCGGTAAAAACCGCGCCCCGGGTGGTGTCCAGGATGATCTTTTCCCCGGTAATTTCTATCCTGAGCGGTTCTTCACTCCAGATATACCGGCCTTTGCTGGAGAGAAAAAGAGGCGCCGCCTGATTGGCCTTGCAGTCCGCGAATTGATCGTAGCTGAAAGGCGCATCATTCAAAGGCGAATTACGGCCGTCCAGTACAGCCCCTCCCCACCATTTTTCCCCCGCCAGCAGCTGGATCTCTTTGCGCGCACCCTCCCCCCTCTTTTGACTGCAGGCGGTGAAAAGCAGCGCGCAAAAAAAAGCGATGGCCAGAGCGCGGGAGCAGGCGATTTTGTTCATGCGGGCTTCCTTGATGTGATGTGAATGGCGTCGAACGGGGTCCGGACTCCGCCGGTCTGATATTTCACGACCGGCTTGAGAGGAGCCGTGCTCACTTTTTCATCTGTTTGAGCGCCTTGTTGATAAAGCGGCCGAAGTCCTTGTCTTTCTTGCGCTTCTCCGCATAGGACATCCCGTAATATTCCGACTCTTTTTTCAGTTTCAGATAACTGTCGTAGCGTTCCTGGCTAAGGTGGCCCTCCGCGACGGCCGCCCGCACCGCGCAGCCGGGCTCCTGGAGATGACTGCAGTCGCTGTAGCGGCAATCGGCGCCGAGCGCGAGGAGGTCGTCGAAGCCCTGTTCCACGCCCTCGCCGGCGCCGAGGAGGCCAAGCTCGCGCATGCCCGGGGTGTCGATGATCATGGCGCCGTTTTCGAGCAGGACGAGCTGGCGGCGCGAAGTGGAGTGGGTGCCTTCGCCGGTTGCGCTGACCTCTTTGGTGCCGAAAGCCTCGCGGCCGAGCAGGCGGTTGATCAGGGTGGTCTTGCCGACCCCGGAGGAGCCGAGCAGGCAGCAGCTCCGTCCCGGCGCGAGCAGCGCCTTGAACTCTTCGAATCCCGCGCCGGTGAGGTTGCTGAGCGAGATGATGCGGGCGGTGATGCCGGCCGTGCGGATGGCGGCGATCATCTCCGCCAGCGCCTCCGGCGTGATCAGGTCGGTCTTGGTGAGGAGGAGGAGCGGCTCGACCCCGCCGTCGGCCGCCATCACCAGATAGCGGTCCATGCGGCGGATATTGAAATCGAAATGGCAGGACTGGACGATGAAAGCGATGTCGATGTTGGCGGCGATCATCTGGAATTCCACCTTATCGCCGGCGCGGCGGCGGCGCAAAAAGCTCTTGCGCTCCTGCACGCCGTGGATGACAGCGGCCGAGTCGCCGTCGTAAAGCTGCACCTCGACCCGGTCACCGACGCAGGGCAGCTCGGCCGGTGAGTCGGCGAGGTAGTAAAACTTGCCCGCGAGCTCGGCGGGGATCTCGCGCCCGTCATGCAGGATCATATAGGATCCGCGATCGACCGCGGAAACGCGTGTCACCTCGCGCCCTTCCGGCTGCAACTCTTTTTCCATGGGTATATCCTTCAGATTGTAGTGAATATAATCTTACAAATACAGCAGCTAAAAAGCAAGCAATTCCAGCCTCAAAAACCGCAAAAAAATATGAGCTCGATCACAAGAGCCGAAAGATGGGCTACGCAATCAACCGATTTAGTCGCTATATTATAATGCAATGGACGGGACAGCAGGGCGGGCAGGAAGGGCAGCGGACGATGAAGCGGAGCAGTGTGTGTGGCGTGGCTATCATGGTGGGGATTGTGCCCGCCCTGCTGGCACAATCCGGCACGCGGTACTCACAGGAAGAGGCCGAACGCAGGCTGGCGCGCGTGCAGGAGATCGCGGCCGCCAGCAACGGCCGGATCGAGATCACCGTCATTCGCGTGCCAGCCGAAAGCGGCGCCAGAATCCATGGCCCGCTGGCCGAGCCGCTCCCTGCCGAGGCGGAGTCAGCTTTACAGCTCCCGGCGGCCACGGCAGCGCCGGCGGATCCATTCTCTCCGCTGCCGGCGGCAAAGAATAATCTCTCCGCGCCGGAGGCTTCCGGCGTGGCCTGGGGCGGCGAGTTCACGCCCCGGCAGGATCCCAACCTCCTCTGGCTGAACAGGTTCGACCGGGCCCTCGCCCTACATCAGAAGGGTTCCAGCCGCGCCGCCCTCAAAATTCTGCTGCGTCTCACCTATACCCATCCCGACCATCCCCGCTGCGGCGAGTGCTACTACCAGATGGGCGAGTCTCTGACCGCCCTCGGCGAGCATGCGCTTGCGGAGCGGGCTTTCCGCCAGGTGCTGCGCTATCCCGAATGCGCCCGGTTCAGTGACGCCCTGCGCAGGGTGGAATAGCCGAACCCCTCGACGACAGCCGCGCCCGGCTGTTTCTCCCGGCAGAGCGGCGCGGTTTTGACCGTTCCCCGCCTCAAAATACTTTTTAAAAAAGCCTTTTTAACTTGACATAGAGTAACAAATAGACTATCTTAAAGAGTCGAAACGTTTCGACATTTTTACCCGCTTATAAGGAAATGACCTATATAATAACTTGATATAAATTACTCATTAAATTAAAGCGTTTCGATGAATGTGACGATTCGAGATGTCGCCCGCACTGCAGGTGTTGCGGTTTCCACCGTCTCCCTGGTCCTCAACCGCAAGGGACGCGTCAGCCGTGAAACCGAGCGCAAGGTGCTCGAAGCCATCGAAAAGCTCCACTACCACCCCCAGCGCTCCGCACGCGGGCTCGTCACCCGGCACAGCGGCAACCTCGGTTTCATCCTCAGCACCGACCACTTTTCCAACGCCGAGCCCTTTTATACCAAGATCTTTCTGGGAACGGAATTCGAAGCCCGCTCGCACGACTATTACGTACTCCTCACCACTATCGAGCACCAATTTTCAGAGAAAAATATCCCCCGCTTTCTGCTGGAAAAAAATGTCGATGGCGTCATCCTCGCCGGCACAGTGCCCCTTAAAATCATCGAATCGATCAAAGAGCGGGATCTGCCCTGCGTTCTCATCGACTATTTGCCTCCTGCGGGCAATCACTCAGCCATCCTGATCGATAATGGAGACGGCATCCGGCAGGCGGTCACCCATCTGCTCAGCAAGGGGCATCGCGATCTGGTCTTTGTCGGCGGCGACAGCCAGCATCCCGGCATGCGCGAACGGCGGGATGCTTTTCGCCGGATCCTGGCTGAGAGCGGTCTCGACGCCGATGAAAAGAGAATCAGTGCCGATTTTCTCCTCAGCGGCGCCCAGGAGGGGTATGAAGCCGCCCGCCATTTCCTCGATAACAAGCTCAAGCTGACCGCCTTCGTCGCCGCCAATGATGCCATCGCCAGCGGCATTCTGCGCGCCTGCCGCGACCGCAAGCTGCGCATCCCCGAGGATGTCGCCATCACCGGTTTTGACGATGTCGAGACCGCCATCACCGCCCGTCCCACGCTGACCACACTGCATGTACCCAAGGAGGAGATGGGCGCTTTGGCGATCCGCCTGCTGGCGCAGCTCATTGCAGGTACTGCTCAGGCAGGCATGAAAATTGTCGTCCCGGTGCGCCTGGTGCGCCGGGAATCGACCTGATTTGTGCATTCACTTCTGACTCTGCGCTTTTTCCACCACCAGCCCGGTTACCAGAATTTCGCGATCACCAGATAGTTGTGCGTCCGGATTCGACATTAGAAATGAGAGGAGGTGAGACGGCTTTTTGTATCACGTCACCTTGACGGATTCAGGCTGACAGCCCGGTTTCCCCGCACTCCACAGATCGAATAGCCGCGATGGGCTCGCCTGTTTTCCTGGATGTTCATCTGCTGTTCACTGCAATCAACCTGGAGGAGTCGTCATGAACCATTGCAAACATACCCTTTGGGGCGTATTGATCCTCTGTATCGGCCTGTTCTTGCAGCCGGCCCTCGCCCAGATCAATACGATCTCCAACGGCGATTTTGAAAACGCCGAACTTCCCGCCAACTGGTACAAAGTGGACGCCAATGACGCGGAGGTCGTCTGGTCGACCGATCAGTTCCGCTCCCCCCTGCGCTCCCTGAAAATTTCGGAGGGTGGCGGCGCCGATGCTCCGGCCTGGCAATCCGGCAACATGGCCAAACTGGAATGGAATCCCACCACCGGTATCCCCCCCAATATCGAGATGGTCATCGGCGGCTGGGTCAAAACTGAAAATGTCAACATCTCCCCCGCTTCCGCTGCCGCCATGGTCACCCTCAGCTTCTCCTTTTACGACAAGTCCAAAAACCTGCTCTTCGGTCAGCCCGTCACCATCCCGGTGCCGCAGGGTCAGGCCAGTACCGGCTGGACCGAGATCAGGAACAGCGCTCCGGTCATTCTGCCGGCGGATGCCGACTCGATGATCATCACCTTCAGCTTCGGCGCGGAGGCCACCGGCACGGTCTGGCTGGATGACATCTTTATGAAGGTGGCGCCCGGGGCCAGCGGCTGGATAGGTGATCTCTACAACGCCAATTTCGGCGTCCCGGCCGGCTGGTTCTTCTGGAAGGACCGGATGAGCGAGGGCGAACAGGATTACGGCACCGTCTCCATCACCGACCAGTATGCCCATCGCGGCAGCTACTCGCTCATGATCGCGGATGACGCCGCCAATCCCGCGGAAGTGGTCGCCATCTCGGACCGTAATCCCGTCGAGCCCGGCCGTTCCTACGGCTTTTCCGCCTGGGTCAAACTGGAGAACACCATCCTCAATCCCCTGCGGGATATCGAAAAGGCGATCTTTTTCACCATCACCTACCACACCGGCGAAGCGGGATGGGCGGAGGTGGGCGGAGAAGATTTTGTCGTGGTCGACCAGTCCAGGGCCGAATCGGACTGGCGCCTCTACTCTTTCACCTTCCGGGTGCCCGACAACGCCTCACGCATCTCGGTGCGCGCCCGCATGCAGCATCAGGCGACCGGGAATACCTACTGGGATGATATCCGCATCTATCCCCTCGGAATCGCCAAAGCCAATCTGAATTTCGATGAATCCCTGCAGCCCGCCAACTGGTCCGGTTATGCCCACGGTGACGCGACCGTGGAGTGGGCCGCTGACGCCTGGCGTTCGGCCGAGCGCTCCCTGAAGATCAGCAAGAGCGCCGGCACCGCTGATCCCCTGTGGATCTCCGGCAACATGGCCAAGCTGCAGTGGAACCCGACCACGGGCATCCCGCCCAATCTCGAGATCGTAGTCGGCGGCTGGGTAAAGACGCAGAACGTCAACGTCAATCCTGCGACAGCAGCCCAGGAGATCCATCTCGCCTACTCCTTCTTCGACAAGGACAAGAACATGATCTTCGGCCAGCCGGTCGTGTTGAAGATTCCGCAGTCGCAGGCGAGCAGCGACTGGACCGAGATCAAAAACGACGCCCCCGTCGTCCTGCCCACCGATGCCGACTCTATGGTCATCACCTTCGGTTTCGGAGCAGAGGCCACCGGCACGGTCTGGCTGGATGACATCATTATGAAGCTGGCGCCCGGGGCCAGCGGCTGGATCGGCGATCTCTACAACGCCAATTTCGGCGTCCCCGAGGGCTGGTTTTTCTGGAAGGGCGGCATGTCCGAAGGCATCGGTGACGAAAAAGGCATTGTCACCATCACCGACACCTACGCTCACAGTGGCGTCCATTCCCTGCGCATCTCCGACAATGAAGCCAACGGCGATGAGGTGGTGGCCATCTCCAACCGCAATCCGGTCCTGCCCGATACCGAGTACCTGATTTCGGCGTGGGTCAAGCTGGAGGGCGCCACGGTCAACACCACCAAGGATGTTGAAAAGGCGATCTTTTTCACCGTCACCTATCACTCCGATGCGCCCGACTGGGCTGAGCGCCACGGGGCGGACTTTTTCATCGTCAACCAGAGCGCGGCCGACCGCGACTGGGCGCTCTACAGCTTCCGCATCAAGACCGAGCCCCTCGATCAGCGCATCTCCATCCGCGCCCGTCTGCAGCACCAGGTAGCCGGCAATACCTACTGGGATGATTTCCAGGTCATGCCCATCGCCCAGAAGGCAGACGGCATGGGGTTCGAGGCCGATCTGCCGGCCTACTGGACCAAGGTCAATGAGAGCGGAGCGACGCTGTCGTGGACGAGCGATGTCGCGCGTTCGCCGCAGCGCAGCCTGATGATCCAGAAAGCGTCGGGCAACGAAACGCCGGCCTGGCAGACCATCGCCAATATGGCCAAACTGCAGTGGAACCCGACCACGGGCATCCCGCCCAACATCGAGATCGTGGTCGGCGGCTGGGTCAAGACCGAGAACGTCACGGTCAATCCTGCCACGGCCGACGGCGAGATTCATCTCGTCTATACTTTCTTCGACAAGAACAAGGCGGTGATCTTTGGCCAGCCGGTTGTCCTCAAGGTCCCCCAGGGCCAGGCGACCAGCGACTGGACGGAGATCAAAAACGATGCTCCCATCGTTCTTCCGGCCGATGCCGATTCCATGAGCATCCAGTTCGCTTTTGGCCCCGCAGCGGTCGGCACAGCCTGGCTGGATGATATCTTTATGAAACTGGCGCCCGGAGCCAGCGGCTGGATCGGCGATCTCTACAACGCCAATTTCGGCGTCCCGGCCGGCTGGTTCTTCTGGAAAGACAAGATGAGCGAAGGCGAGATGGATTACGGCACGGTCACCATCACCCGCGATGCCGCCCATACCGGCGATCACTCGCTGCTGCTCGCGGATGAAGAGAGCAATCCCGCCGAAGTGGTGGCGATCAGCGACCGCAATCCGATCCTCCCCGGACGTCTCTACACCGTGCAGGCCTGGGTGAAAACCGAGGGTGTGACCATCAACACCACCCAGGATGTCGAAAAGTCGGTCTTTTTCACGCTGACCTATCATACCGGTGAGGAGGGCTGGGCGGAGGTTGGCGGCACCGATTTCTTTGTCGTCGACCAGAGCGTTGCGGACAAGGATTGGTCCCTCTACAACTTTACCGTAGCGCCGCCGGCCAACGCCACGCGCATGTCAATCCGGGCGCGCCTGCAGCATCAGGTCACCGGCAAGGTCTACTGGGATGATTTCGCCGTGGTTGAGGGCAATGTGACCCGGGTTCCCGGCGCGGAAAACGCCACTCTGCCGGCCATCTATCGCCTCGCCCAGAATTATCCCAATCCCTTCAATCCTGAAACGCGCATTACCTTCTCCATCCCGCAGGACGGATGGGTCAAGCTGGCGGTCTATGACCTGCTTGGCAAACCCGTCCGCACCCTGATCTCCGCCAAAACCAACGCCGGCGAACATCAGGTTATCTGGGATGGACGGGATGAGACAGGCCGGATGGCCTCCTCCGGTCTCTATTTCTACATCCTGGAGACCAAAGATGCACGCATGATGCGCAAGATGGCCCTGGTCAAGTAAAACCGCGCGTGCCACGCACCCGTTTGGGTGCGTGGCACGCCGCCTTTGATGGAGTCTTCCATGCGACCTAAACTTGTTATTGGGCTGCTGGCGGCCATCCTGGCGCTGGCGGCACCGCTGCCGGCCGGAACCACCGGAAAAATAGTCGGCCGTGTTGTGGATGCCGGCTCCAAAGAAGGACTGCCCGGCGTCAACATCATCGTCGAGGGGACAGCCCTCGGCGCAGTAACCGATCTGGATGGCCGGTATCTGATCCTGCGGGCCCCGCCGGGGGTCCATACGCTGCACGCCAAACTGCTCGGCTATACCGGGATGACCTATAACCGGGTGCAGGTATCGATCGACAAAACGACCACGGTCGATTTTGCCATGTCGCAGACCATACTCGAGACCGGGCAGTCGATCACGGTCACCGCCACCAAGCCTCTGGTTGAGCGGGACCTCACTTCCACGGTCGCCACGGTCAATTCCGAGATCATCGGACGGCTGCCGGTCGACAATATGCAGGACGTCATCAATCTGCAGGCCGGCGTGGTTGACGGCCACTTTCGCGGCGGCCGCAGCGGCGAGGTCGGCTATCTCATTGACGGCATCTCCATCAATGATGTCTATTCCGGCAATTCCGCCGTGCAGGTTGAGAACACCGCGGTGCAGGAGCTGCAGGTGATCAGCGGCACCTTCAACGCCGAATATGGCCAGGCAATGTCCGGCATCGTCAACGTGGTCACCAAGGAGGGCGGCGATGCATACCACGGTTCGCTCACCAGCTATGTGGGTGATTACGTCAGCTCGCATACCGACATCTTTTGGCATGTCGACGCTTTCAATCCGATCTACAATCTTGAGGGCACTCTGAGCGGGCCGGTTCCCTTCGCCCGCAACCGTCTCACCTTCTTCGCCTCGGGCCGCTATTATGAAAGCGATGGGGCCCTCTACGGACAGCGCGTCTTTCTCCCCTCCGACTCGGCCAACTTTCCCAGCAGCGATGTGCGTGACTGGTACATCGAGTCCCATGGCCAGGGCCGGCGTTTCACATCCCAACAGGATTTCAGCCGCTATGCCGACAGCCTGAAAGGGAGCGCGGAAGAGGTCGCCATGCGCCCCAGCCGGCGTTTGACCGGGCAGATCAAGCTGGCGTACAGACTTTCTGACGCCAACAAGCTCGAGTACGAGGGGCTGGTGCAGCGGCAAAAGTACCGGGAGTATGATCACCAGTTCCGTTTCAATCCGGACGGCGACTTTTGGCGCCATCAGCTGGGCTGGAACAACAATCTGACCTGGACCTCGGTGCTGAACCAGCGCAATTTCTTCACTGTCAAACTGGCGCGTTTTTATACCGATTACAAGCAGTACGTCTACAAGGATCCCTACGATTCGCGCTATGTCAATCCCAAGCTGCTCGACGCCGCCAGCGGCAACGCCTTTCTCACCGGCGGCCAGCAGATGTGGCATTTCCTGCGCAACACGACCACCAGCGTCGGCAAGGTGGATCTCACGTCGCAGGCGACCGACGAGCACCAGTTCAAATTCGGCCTGGAGTATCGCCAGCACCGCATGTGGCTGCGCTCCTTCGAGATCCGCCTCAACCGCGACACACAGTGGCAGCCCTACGTCCCCGCCGTGACCAAAAACGTCCAGAACAACGACGAATACCTCCTCCATCCCCTCGAGGTTTCCGCCTATGTGCAGGACAAGATCGAGCTCGCCTATATGGTCGTCAATGCCGGCGTGCGTTATGACTATTTCAAGTCCGACGGCTTGATCCCCCTCGATTTTCTCCAGCCCTCGGCCTCGCCGCTGCGCACGCCCAAAACGAGCCAGCAGCTCAGCCCGCGTTTCGGTCTCTCCTATCCCATTACCGACCGCGGGGCGATCCACATCTCCTATGGTCATTTTTTCCAGATCCCCAATTTCGAATTTCTCTTCTCCAATCCCGATTTCGAGCTCTATGCCACCTCCGATTACGGGAGCACCTCACCGCCCGAGAGGGTGCCCAACACCATCGGCAACGCGGAGCTGAAACCGCAAAAGACCACCATCTACGAGATCGGCCTGCAGCAGCAGCTGGGCGAGGAGCTCTCCCTGGAGGTGACCGCCTATTTCAAGGATATCCGCAACCTCCTGGGCACGGAGATCCTCCACACCACGACCGGCATCCGCTATGCGCGTTATATCAACCGGGACTATGGAGGGGTCAAGGGATTGACCTTCGCATTCGAAAAACGGCTGACCGCCGGATTCGGCGCGACGCTCGACTATACCTATCAGATCGCCCGCGGGGATGCCTCCGATCCGGCCTCGGCTTTTCTTGATGCGCAGGCCGGCCGCGAGCCGCAGAAGCAGCTGGTTCCGCTCAACTGGGACCGCACCCACAGTCTCAATCTTTCGCTCACAGCCGGCAACGCCAAAGTCTGGTCCGCCAGCGTGATCGGACGCCTCGGCAGCGGCCTGCCCTATACGCCGACCCAGCAGAATGTGCGCACGGCGGTAGAGAACAGCGAACGCCGGCCTTCTTTCATGAACTTTGACTTCTATGCCTATCGCAATTTCAAGGCCGGCGGCCTGAACTTCAATGCCTTTGTCCGGATCTACAATCTGCTGGATCAGAAGAACGAGCTCGATGTCTACAGCGATACCGGCCGCGCCAATTATACCCTGTCGGCGCTCGCTTCGGGCACCATTTTCGGCGTCAACAGCCTCTCCGACTATCTGACCCGTCCCAACTTTTATTCGGACCCACGGCAGATACTGGCGGGCATCGGTCTGGAATTTTGAATCATAACATGAGAGTGGTGATTATGAGTCGCCTGAAAATACTCTGCTGCCTGCTTCTGGCGGCAACCCTGCAGCCGCTCTGGGCGCAGCGCAAGGCCGACCCGCAGGTCGGCGCACTCGCCAACACGCGCTGGGGCACCATGGACGGCAATGTGGTGCGCACGGTCTTCGCCAACCACGGCGAGATCGCCAACTGGGATGAGCCAGCCTGGCCCTCCGGCGAGTGGCCGAAGGGCAGCGGCCATACCTATGTCGACGGCGTCGCCCTCATCGTCGCGACACCGATCGTCGACATTCACGGCAAGCGCTATCACGACGTGGTCACCCGCTACCGCGAGGACATGTCGACCTCCCCGGAGGGAATCCCCTGGGGGTTCGCCCCCCTGCCGGGCTATTTCAATGCGGATGTCAAGACCAACATCCACAACTATCCGGCGATGAGCAACAACCCGACGACCTGGCCCGCCACCTGGCCCGACCAGAATGCAGAATGGGACGGGCAGTGGAACGGCTTTTTCGGCCGGGGCAAGACCAACGCCGACCTCGAGACCTATTTCGTTTTTGACGACGATCCCGATGAAAAATATCTCTACTACCCCGATCCCGGCGACTCGTCGCGCCGCGGCCTGGGCATCGAGGTGGCTTCCCGCCTTTTTCAGTGGAACCAGGTGCTCGCCCAGGACTGCATCTTTTCGATCTATTTCATCACCAATGAAGGCAAGGCGGATTACGACAGCACCTATTTCGCCTTTCATATCGACTGGGGCATCGGCGGCCATGATGATTCCGCCGATGATGCCGGCAGCTACGACCTCGACCTCGACATCGCCTGGGCCTTCGACGGCAACGGCTATGGCAGCCCCAACAACTGGGCGCCCGTCGGCGTGGCCGGCTTCGCCTTTCTCGAAAGCCCCGGCATCTTCCGCGACAGCCGCGATAACGACAATGACGGCCTGATCAACGAACGGCGCGACAGCGGGCCCGGAGTTTTCCTCGCTGCCGCCCCCTACGGCGTCGACGACGTCAAGGCCTTCACGGAATTTTATCCCGACCGCGCGCTCAGGCCGCACTGGTCCGGCGACGAGAATATCAACTGGGATCCCTATCTGGATCTGAACAGCAACGGCCAGTGGGACGACGGCGAGCCCCTGAATGACGATCTCGGCGCTGACGGCCTGGACCCCAATGACGGCAATTATTCGGGCCCCGATGCGGGCGAGGGCGATGGCATCCCCACGCCCGGCGAACCCGATTTCGATTACCTCGACAAGGATGAATCCGACCAGATCGGCCTCACCGGCTTCCAGGTCTTTGTGCTGCACGAATACAAGATGGAATACGATGAGGCCTACTGGAACGGCCTGAAATCGGCCCCGCCGCCGCGCGAAAAACTGGTACAGAACACCAATCTGGGTATGTTCTTCAGCTCGGGACCCTTCGGATTAAAGGCGGGCGATACCCAGTTCTACTCCATGTCCCTCCTTTTCGGCGAGGACCAGAACCAGCTGGCCCGGGCGAAAAAAACCGTGCAGCAGATCTACAACGCCACCTACCAGTTCGCCCGGCCGCCCGACAAGTCGCGCCTGACCGCCGTGCCCGGCGACGGCAGGGTCGTGCTCTATTGGGATGATACCGCCGAGAAATCCTGGGACCCCTTCCTGCAGGAGCACGATTTCGAAGGCTACCGCATCTACCGCACCACTGATGCCGAGTTCTCCGAAGCCCAGGTCATCACCGACGCCTATGGCAAGGCCCGCTTCCGCAAGTATATCGCCGAATTTGACCTCGGCAACGGCATCAAGGGGCTCCATCCGATCGATATCGAAGGGATCAAATTCGACCTTGGCGAAGATACCGGCCTGCGCCACTATTATGTTGATACCGACGTCGAGAACGGCCAGACCTATTACTATGCCGTGGTCCCCTATGACCGGGGGCTGGTGACGGTCTCGTCGACCGGCGAGCTTTCCGGCATTTCGCCCTCCGAGGCCTCGAGCGTCATCCGCGTCAGCGCCGCCGGAGTGGTGGAATATGTCGATGTCAACTGCGCCGTGATCACTCCGCGCGCGCCCGCCGCGGGCTACCTGCCGCCGCAGCTGGCGGACGGGATCCACCATCAGGGCCCCGGCACCGGTCAGCTGGAGGTGGAGCTGCTCGACGCCAACGCCCTGCTAGACAACGCCTCCTATGAAGTGACCTTTCACGACACCTCCGCCTTCGCCCTCAACCGCCGCGCGACCTATGACGTCATCAACACCACCACCCAGACCACGCTGCTGGAAAATGCCCAGCTTGAGGAGGCCCTCAGCACCACCCCGGTTATGGAAGGCATGGTGCTGCACGTCCTTGGCGACACCGCCTGCCAGGTGATCGAGGCCGAGACCGGCTGGGTCAAGGGCGATCACAACTGGAAACTGCGCGTGGGCATGAATCCCAGCCTGAGCGGCCGGTTCATACCATATCCCGCCGATTTCGAGATCACCTTTTATGACCACATCGTCGATACTTCGCAGGCCCTGCTCTTCGGCCAGACAGCGGCGGCGGTTTCCTTCATGATCTTCAATACCACCGAAGCGCGGACGATGGATTTTCTCTTCGGCGACAAGGACAAGGACGGACTTTTCTCGCCGGGGGATTCGGTCACCATCGTCATCGGAGAGCGGCTGGGTGATCCGCTGCCCACACCCAAATCCAGATTCAAGGCCGCCTGGACCTTCTTCTATGATCAGCCTGGGGAGACTGGCGACCGGCCCGCCGCCGGGGATATTTTCCGCGTACGGACCACCAAGCCTTTTCGCGACGGCGAGAGCTTCCATTTCACGATTCAGGGTGCGCGCGAGAGCGCCAGCCTGGCGAAAGATCAGCTCGCGGCTGTAACCGTGGTCCCCAACCCCTACTGCGCCGCCGCCAGCTGGGAGCCGCGCAACCCCTTCCGTTTTGGCCGGGGCGAGCGCCGCATCTATTTCAACCATCTGCCGGCCCGCTGCACCATCCGCATCTATACAGTGCGCGGCTATCTGGTCGATACCATCGAACATGACAGCAGCATCGACGACGGCTCAGAGAGCTGGGATCTGGTTTCCAAGGACGGAATGGATATCGCCTACGGCATCTACCTTTTCCAGGTCGATGCCCCCGATATCGGCACCCGCATCGACAAATTCGCGGTCATCAAATGACCTGCTGGTGAAAATTTTACGGATGGTCATATGAAAAAGATCGTCACAGTTGCATTCGTATTGCTGACGGCGGCGGGGCTCATCGCCGGCGATGTCGCCAAGGTCGGCGTCACCGCTGCCCCTTTCCTCACCATCGGCGTGGGCGCGCGGGCGACGGGTATGGGCGGGGCCTTTGTCGGCACCGCCGATGACGCCAGCGCGCTCTACTGGAATCCCGCCGGCATCGCCCGCAGCGGGGATATCCAGGTGCTGCTCATGCACACCCGCTGGCTGGCGGATCTCAAATTCAATTTCGCCGGCTTCACCCTCCCCCTCGGCGCATTTGGCACCCTCGGGGCCTCGCTGACCTACCTGGACTATGGCGAAATGGCCGTGCGCACCACCGACCAGCCGGACGGGACCGGCGAGATTTTCAACTCCAGCGATCTCGCCGTCGGCCTCAGCTATGCGCGCAGTCTCACAGACCGCTTCTCCGTCGGGTTCAATGTCAAATACATCACCCAGAGCATCTGGCACGAGAACGCGGACGGATTTGCCATCGATTTCGGCACCCTCTTCATCACCGGTCTGCACGGCCTGCGCATCGGCGCCACCTTGAGCAACTTCGGCACCGACATGCGCTTGGAGGGCAAGGACCTGCTGGTCTATCAGGACATCAATCCCAACATCCTCGGCAACAATGACCGCATCCCGGCGGATCTGCAGACCGGGGAGTGGGCCCTGCCGCTGACCTTTCAGTTCGGGCTGGCCATGGAGCCCTGGAAAAGCCCGCTGCACCGGCTGACCATAGCGGCCGATGCCATTCATCCCAGCGACAATACTGAATCGATCAATCTGGGCATGGAGTACGGTTTCCGGGAGATGCTTTTCCTGCGGGCCGGCTACCGCGACCTCTTTTTGCGTGACCGCGAGCAGGGCCTCACCCTGGGGGTGGGCCTGGCCACGCGTAATCTGGGCAATGCATTGATCCAGCTGGACTATGCCTATGCCGATTTCGGCCGGCTGGAAAACGCCCAGAGGTTTTCGTTCAACCTGGCCTTCTGAGGAGGGGCATGCATAGCATCCTTGTTGAAAAAACAGGCGGCGCGGGGGGCGTAACATGACCTCCGGAGCGTTCAAATGCATGGCCGCTCTCTGGCTGCTGCTGTTGTACCTCTGCGCCGGGTGCGGCGCCGGGGAGACAGCGGAGCCGCTGAAATCGCTCGCGCAGGCCGGCAACGAAAAGCGCGGCCAGGTGGAGGCCGGCGGCCCCTATGCCGGTGCAGAATTTCACGACAGCCGGCCGCTGCCGGCCCGCATCAGCTTTTATTATCCCGTCGCCAACAGCATCGACCTGAGCACCGATTACTGGCGGCGCGGCGAGTCGCGCCCGCTGCGGCTGGCCCTGAGCCATGACGGCCGGACCGATTCCATCGGCACTGCCCCCTGCAGTTACCGGTATACGCCCTTCTTCGTCCAGTTTAGGGAACGCAAGCCCGAATACAGTTGGACACTCAGCTACCGTTTCTGCCGGAATCTCCCGGTGATGGTACTGGAGTTTGAGTTGTCCAATGCCGGGGACGGTGCGCGCTTTTTTGAACTCGAGGGAAGCCTGCAGTGGGTCCTGCGCACCTGCCAGAGCTATGCCTGGGTGCGGCCGGCGCGCGTCGAATGCACCCTGAAGGATCCTGCCGATCCCCTCTCCGGCTGTCCACTCGCCACGGCCGCTTTTGACGCCCCCGAGACCGATTCGACTCTGATCTTCGTCGCCAACGCCGGCGCGCTGCCCGCAGCCCGGTTGACTCTCGAATCGCTCTCTCTGAGCTATCAGAAAAGACTCCGCCCGGGCGAGAAATGGCGGATCGTTCTGCTGCTCGGCTCCTGCCGGCAGGGCGAAGCGGCGGCCGTTGCCGCCCGGGCCGCCCGCGAATGGCAGGATGAGGTGACGGCCTATGAGAAGGAGGCGGAGCGGTATGCAGCCGCCGGGCCTTTACTGGAGGTGCCCGACACCGGGCTGCTGCAGACAGCGCAGTGGTCCCGCGCCGTGATGGCTGCCAACCGCCACTATCTCGACGGCCGGATCGTGCCGATGCCCTGTCCGGCTGAATACAATTTTTTCTTCACCCACGACCTCCTGCTGACAGACCTGGGCGCCGTCTTTTTTGACTGCGATCGTGTTAAAAGCGACCTGCTCTATCTTCTCAGCCTGGCCAGGGCTGATTCGATCCTGCCCCATGCCTACTACTGGCGCGACACGGGTTACCAGACCGAGTTCTGTTCTGCGGACAACTGGAACCACCTCTGGTTCATCCTCCTGACCGCCTCCTACCTGCGCCACAGCGGGGATTTCGCCACTGTACGGCAGCTGGCGCCGATGCTGGAGAAGAGCCTGCGGATGATGCTGGAGAACCGGGGCAGCGATGATCTGATGTACGCCTGGCAGCCCGACTGGTGGGACATCGGCCACTCCTGGGGCGCCCGCGCCTACATCACCATCCTCATGATCCGCGCCCTGCGGGAGTACGCCTTTATCGGCGGAGAGCTGGGCTGGCCTGAAGAACCGCTCGCGAAAAATCTTGAACTGGCGGACCGCATGCGGGGGCGTCTCGGCGAAAAGCTGTGGGACGAGCAGGCCGGATTCCTGCTCAACGGCCTTGCCGGCGGTGCGGTGGACCGGCACTACTATGCCGGCTCGCTGCTAGCCGCCGCCTGGAAGATGCTGGACGGCGAGCGCTCCGCCCGGCTGATGAAAACCGCCGAGGTTGAGCTGCTCGACCGCCATCTCGGCATCCGCATCGCCGCGCCGATGGATTTTGACCAATACAACGAACTCTATGAATTCCTGCCCGGCCAGGTCGGCGCCCGCGGCCTCTACCTCAACGGCGGCGTCTGGCCGCATGGCATCGTCTGGTATGCCCTGGGGCATCTGGCCGCCGGCCAGCCCGAATCGGCCCGGGAGGTCCTGCAAAAATATCTCACGCTCGAGGGTATAAGCCGTTCACCCCGCGGGCAGCCCGCATTCTTCGAGTACCGCAATGCCGATCCCGCTTCGCCGCGCTACGGCGAGATCGACAAGCCCACCTTCCTCTGGGCCGGCGGCTGGTTCCTGCACGCCCTCTATCAGCTGGCCGGGCTGCGGGAAAATGAATGGAATCTCTATTTCACTCCCCAACTGCCGCAGGGCTGGCGGGAGATCCGCTGCGATGCGATGCTCCATGGCCGCGGAGTGCGGGTGGTCTGGCGCGGCGAAGGCCCGTGGTTCAGACGCATTGAAGCGGACGGGCGGCCGTTCCACTCGGCGGTGATGCCTTTTCCGGAGACGGAATCACCTCGCCGCAAACTTTTGCTCGAGCGCGGCCTGCCGCTGACCCCCTACCTGGCCTCCGCCGACTGCGCCATCGAAACAGTGCATTACAATGAGCGCGAGAGGTCCCTGCGCATCGGCCTGCGGGGCTTCGCCGGCCAAAACGTGGAGCTGGCTGTGGTTTCGCCAGCTGAACCCCTGCGCGAGGCGGGCGCCGGCCGGGAGATGGCGGTCACGCACCACGGCCGCGTGTGCGAGATTCTCCTCCGGACAAAGCTGAGACAAAGCCGCGAAGAGGTGGAGATCCGCTTCGACCAGGGGCAGGAGTAAACAAGTTATGAGCCGCTTTTTTCGAAATATTATCCGCTGCCATCCCCTGGCGTGGAGTGTGACCGTGCTCGGCGCCGCGGCGCTGCTGGGCGGATGCCGGGGCGGTTCACATGGTAACGCCGGGCATGAGGGGCTGGTCTACTGGCCGGCGGCCAACGCCCAGGAGATCGAGTTGGCCACACTGGCGGCCGCGGAGTGGAACGATGCGCATCCCGCCGTGCCGGTCACCGTGCAGCCGATCCCCGAGAGCCAATCGACCGAAGAGGTGCTGCTGGCCGCAGTGGTGGGCAAAACCACGCCGGATATCTGCTCGAACATCTGGCCGGGCGCGGTCGGGCAGTTCGTGCGCGCCGGAGCCCTCGTGCCGCTGGATTCCTTCGCCGATTTCGATTCCCTGGCTGCGTCGCGCCTGCCGGCCGGACAGAGAGAGGCCTTTCAGCACGACGACGGCCGCATCTATCAGATGCCCTGGAAGACCAATCCGATCATGATGGAGTACAATGTCCGCCGCCTGCGCGAGGCCGGTTTCGCGCATCCTCCCGCCACCTACTCCGAATTCATCCGCGCCGGCCAAGCCTTGACGCGGGATGTGACCGGAGACGGGCAGATTGACCAGTGGATGCTTTACGTCGACATCAACGTTAAATGGTGGCTCCGCTACTTTGATTTTTACACCTTTTATCTGGCGGCCTCCGGCGGCCAGACCCTGGTGAAAAACCGGCAGATAGTTTTCGAAAACGCGGCGGCGGTCGAGGTCTTCCGCTTCTTCCGCCGCTGTTTCGAACTGGCCATTTTTCCCACGGCCACCTTTCAGGGTGACACCTTTCTGTCAGGTCAGGTGGCCACGCACATCACCGGCCCGTGGAACATCGCCCACGTCGACAAGTTCAAGCCGGAGGGATTTGAATTCGACTATGCGCCGATTCCGCTGCCGGACGGCGCATCGGGCCCGGTCGTAACCTATGGCGACCCCAAAAACATCGCCATCTTTACCACCTGTAAAAATCCCCGGGCGGCCTGGGAATTCGTCAAATTTCTGGTCTCGCGCCGGCAGGATCTGGCGCTCCTGCAGACCGCCAGCCAGCTGCCGATCCGCCGGGATCTTTTAAACGATTCGCTTTATCTGCCATATTTTAAAGCGAACCCCAGGATGGTCCACTTTGCGGAGCAGGCCCCCCGGACTCTGGGAGTCGACAACGCCCCCGAGCTGCGAGAGGTCTTTGATGCCATCTCGCAAGAGTTCGAGGCCTGCTGTGTTCTCGGCCGGCGGACCCCGGAGGAGGCGGTGCACCGCGCCGCTGAACGCGCGCGGCAGATCCTGCGCTGAAAGCCATCGCACTTTTTATTGGGGACCCGGGGACAAAAGATGAATGCGGAAAGTGAAATGAAAACCGGAACTGTGCCATCCGTATGCTGCCAGAACCCCGGCACATCGGGGGGAGATGCGTATTGAAAAAAGGGCAAAACAGAATCAAAGACAGCAGCGGCCGCACCGGCCTTTTGCTCTCGCTGCCCTACTGGGTTTATTTCGCCTTTTTCATGGCCTGGCCTCTGATCTTTTCGCTGGTGCTGGTATTTCACGAGTGGGATATCTATACCCCGATGCGCTGGGTGGGACTGGGCAATTTCGTGCGGCTTTTCCAGGACAACCTCTTCTGGCAGGCGATCCTCAACACCCTCTATTTTCTCGTCATCCACATTCCCCTGCAGATTGGCCTGGCGCTTTTATTCGCTGTGCTTCTGAACGAAAAGATCCGCGCGCGCGGCTTTTTCCGCGCCGCCTATTTCATGCCTGTCGTCGTATCGGGCATTGTCATCTCCCTCCTCTGGCAGCAGCTTTTTTCCTTTGAGAACGGCATCCTCAATCTCATGCTCAATCGCATCGGCCTGGCCAAAATTCCATGGCTGACCAGTCCTGAATGGGCCATGCCCTCGGTGGCCCTGATGGCGACCTGGAAAAATGTCGGCCTCTACGTCATCCTTTTCCTCGCCGGCCTGCAGAATATTCCGTCCTGGCTCTATGAAGCGGCCGGGATCGACGGCGCCTCCGCCTGGCAAAAATTCCGCCATATCACCCTGCCCATGCTCAATCCGGCCGTGCTCATGGTCCTGATCCTCTCCACCATCGGCGGCTTCAGCCTCTTCGTCGAGCCCTATGTGCTGACCGGCGGCGGCCCCATGAACCGCACCCTCTCGGCCATGCTTTACATCTACAAACAGGCCTTTTATTTCAACCGCATGGGTTATGCCGCCACCCTCGGTTTCTTCTTCGCCTTTATCATCCTGGCGGTTGTGCTCGTGCAGCGCAGGGTGGTCGAGCAGGAGGCCCTCGAATGAGACGCGCACTCGCTTATCTGCTCCTGATCCTGGGGGCGATCATCTTCCTCTATCCTTTTCTCTGGATGGTGTCGGCAACCCTCAAGCCGGAAATGGAGATTCCCGGCTTCGGCCTCCTGCCCTCGCGCGTCACCCTGTCCAGCTACGAGCAGGTCTTCGCCAAAATCCCCATCCTGCGCGCCTTGCTCAACAGCCTGATCGTCTCCACATCCATCACCGCATCCGTCCTCTTCTTCGGATCGATGGTGGGCTATGCCCTCTCCCGCCTGCGCTTCCGGGGCCGCGAGCTGATGGTGATGGTCATCCTCTTCACCATGATGATCCCCTTTCAGTTGACCATGATCCCCCTCTACATCCTCATGGTCAAGCTGCACTGGACCGACACCTATCTGGCCCTGATCGTGCCCGGCATGATGAGCGGCTTTGGCATCCTCCTCTTCCGGCAGTTTTTTCAGTCCGTGCCCCAGTCGCTCATCGATGCGGCGCGCATGGACGGCCTCAACGACCTGCAGATCCTCTTCCGGATCATCTGGCCTCTCTCCAGGCCTGTTCTGATCACGGTGGGGATCATCACCTTCATGAACACCTGGAATGATGTGCTCTGGCCGCTGATCGTCATCCGCGACCAGTCGATCATGACCATGCCGCAGATGGTGACCATTTTTGCTGTGAGCGGCATGGCGGAGGCGCAGCTGGGGGTCAAGCTCGCGGCCGCCACCCTGCTCGCCCTGCCGGTCATCATCGCCTACGCCTTTTTCCAGCGCTACTTTATCGAGAGTCTGGCGAGCACGGGGATCAAGGGATGAAGAGGCAAACCCGAATGAGGTTGTTGATGGCGCTCATGCTGGCGGCGCTGTCTATCGGCTGTTCTTCATCGCCGCGCAGCCTGGTGAATCTGGCGCATCTGGACCACCTCTGCGAAGAGGTGACCGTCGCCGGTCAGCCCTGCACCATCGTCCACATCTACAGCGACGCCCCGCAGTACGGCTGGACCGACGCCGCCGGTGAGGGCATCGCCTGCGTCGACGATGTCGCCCGCGCCGCGGTCGTCTACATGCGCGCCGGCGATGCTCGCCATCTCGCGCGCATCCGCAGCCTCCTCCGCTTCGTCCTGCTCCTGCAGAACGAGGATGGCACTTTTTGCAATTTCGTCCACCAGGACCTGACCATCAACCGGGAGGGGCCGACCAGCTACGCTTCATTCGGCTTTTGGGCGGCGCGCGGCTACTGGGCGCTGGGCGAAGGGTATGCCTTTTTCAAGGAAAAGGATCCTGTTTTCGCAGCAGAGCTGCGCACCGCCTTTCTGCGCTGCCTGCCCCAGCTGGAGGCATTCGCCCCGGCTTATGGAAAATTTGAAACCATCGGCGGCAGGGCCTGGCCGCTCTGGCTGATCAACCGGTATGCGGCCGACGCCACCTCCGAGTTTCTGCTCGGCGCCGCCGCCTTTCTCGCGGTCGAGCCGGATCCAGCCCTGCAGCGGCATGCCGCACGGCTGGCCGAGGGGATTTGCGCCATGCAGGCGGGCCGGGAGCCCCATCCGGCCTCCGCATCGGGCTTGGTCTTGCCTCCCGGGATTCAGCCCGCTCCACAGCGTCCGGAAGAGGCCGGCATGGAGGGCGCCTTTTACTCCTGGCCGGGCGTCTGGCACGGCTGGGGCAATGGCCAGCTCCAGGCCCTGGCCCCTATCTCCTCCCTGCTCGATGACCCCGAGCTGCTGAGCCGGGCGGAGTACAGCGGCCGCGCCTTTCTTGGCAAGATGCTCGCCGGCGGGTGGCTGCACGAATACGATTTCGCCGCCGGCAGGGCCGCCGTTTTTTCACAGATCGCCTACGATGTGCGGACAGCTGCTCTCGGCCTCCTGGCGCTTCATCGCGCAACCGGTAATCCGGAATATGCCGTGATGGCCGGACTGGCCGCTTCCTGGCTGACCGGCAATAATGTGGCCGGCGAACCGCTGTACGACCCCGCCACCGGACGCGGCTGCGACGGCATCGACCGGAAAGGCGTCAACCGCAACGCCGGCGCCGAGTCGACCATCGAGGCGCTTTACACCCTGATCGAGATCGAAAAGGCGCCGGACGCGGCGGCCTGGCTGCCGGCGCGCTCTGCAGAAAAGTGGAACGACGCAATCTGGCCGCCCGGACAGGATTTGCACCGCACCTTTCGGGCTGCGCAGGATGCCGTCATTCTGACCTGGCATGCCGAAAACGGCGAGGTTTCCCTGCGGCGGCTTGAACCATAATCGGAACGGAATGAAAATCGTGCAGATGCACTTTAAACGTAAAATCCTGCTCCTGCCGCTCTTCATCGGCCTGCCGCTGCTCGCCCAGGAGGAGATGACTCTGCAGCAGGGGCGCGGCGGCTACAGCGGCTGCCAGGACGCCCACATCCTCGCCAACAAGCCGGACTGGAACACCGGAGCCGAAGAGGGTCTGGAGGCCACCGGCAACGGCGGGGAAGCGGACGCCAAGCATGTGCTCCTCCGCTTTGACTTGAGCAGCCTGCCGGCGGAGAGCCGTATCGACTCGGCCTGGATCGAGCTCTATCTGGTCCTGCGGCGGACGCCGCAGATCGCCGCCAAAACCCTGGCGGTTTACCGGCTCAACCGCCCCTGGAACGAAGGGAGCGGTGAGGATATCGGCGGCTACGACGGCCGCCTTGCCGCCGGCGGCGAGGTCTGCTGGTCTCATGCCGCCTTGCCCGACAGCCCCTGGTCGGTGCCCGGCGCCAACGGCGTGCCCGATGACCACGCCGCGCTCCCCGAAACCGAACTTTCGATCGATCCCGCCGAGCCGGCCGGCCGCTGGTTTGCCTGGCGCGTGGCCGGAATGACGCAGTTCTGGGTGGCCCAACCGGACAGCAATTTCGGCCTGCTGCTGCGCGAACCCGCAGTTTCGCCCGGAAGTGGTATCCTCAACTTCGCCTCCTCCCGATTCGCGGCCGATTCCCTGCGGCCCCGGCTCCGGTTGAGCCTGGCCAGCCAATCGCCGCAGACCACTGCCCTGACAATGACCGCGGAGGCCGCCTCCGGGGCGATCACCGTCCACTGGCCCTGCCGCGGCGATGCCGACGGCGACGGCTCGGCCGAGATCGCCCTCGCCCGCGCCGGCGATGCCCAGTGGGGCGCCAGGCAGAGGATGGACAAGATCGGCAGCGGCTACGATTATACCTTTACGGGGTTGGCATTCGGCCGCTACCATCTCCGCGGCTGGATCAGCGATCCCGATGGCATCCAGGGCGAAGCGGTCCAGACCCTGCTCAACATCGAACTGAGCCCCAAATCAAGCCGGGCAGGGGAGCTCTATGCTGCGCTGCAGAGCGATAACAGCGTGCAGGTGGAGCTGACCTTCAGCGACGACGGCAATGCGGACAATTCGGCGCTGCTCGAGCACAAGCCCGCCTCCTCCCTCTCCTGGCAGCAGGACGGACCCATGTCCCGTTCGCCGGGACGCTTCAGCCGGCTGCTCACCGGCCTGAGCAGCGGCGAGAGTTGGGATCTGCGCGTCACTCTCCGCGATCCCGACGGCGTCAACGGCGACTCGATCTTTTCCGCGCAGTTGTACATCCCGCCGGATACCGGGCCGGTGCGCCTGCTCGGCAGCGGACGAAGGAGCTTTGAAATTCAGTCGGGCGATTTTACAGCGCTCTACGACAGCGCCCGCACCGGCTCTGCCTTGTGGCTCACCTCCTCCCGGAGCCGGCAGTATGTGGTGCGCAATACCATCGCCAACGGCCTGCCCTT
>DAOOPF010000034.1:0-24745 GCA_035388125.1 bacterium
ATAAAAAATGGCGCCGGACCTCAAGGTCCGGCGCCATTTTACTGAAGCGCACTGCCGGCGGCGCTGCAGCCGGCCCTATGGCGTGCAGGTGACGGTCCGGCAGCCAAAGATCCGCCCGGCCGTGCGGCCATGGCTGGCCTCGACGCGCACTGTGATCATGGTTTTCCCCGCGATCACCTCCGCCGGCAGGGGATAGGTGAGGTCGTAAAAGCGGCCGCTCTCCCCTCCCTGCCAGTCAATCTCGGCGATCTTGTTCCCCTCCACCAGCAGATCGAATTTGCGCCCGCGGTCGTCGCCGATAAAGGTGAGGAGCAGGGCGGTGGCCACCTCCGGCCTCACCCGCATCTCAAAGGAGAACCAGTGGCCGGCGCGCGCCTCGCGGCCGGAGCGGCCGAGGGCCTGATCGACATAGGATTGCTCGCTCGCCTCCAGCCTGTGATCGCGCTCCGGCTGCATCTCACCGATGCGGAAATTATCGATGGTGCAGGCCTCAATCTGCTGCTGCCGCCGTTTCTCCGCCTCCCGGGCGGCCTTTCTCGCCTCCCACGCCTCCGGTGTGAAGAAATCGAAATAGACGCTGTAATACTCCTCAGCCGTGCTGTAAAACGGCTTGAGACGGAAATCGAAGGGCATGCCCACCCCCGTGGTGGTGAAGGTCAGGGGCGCAGTGCTGACGGGCTTGACCCAGTTCGGGATCTTCCAGTCGGAGGTGAGCAGCACCGGGACGCCCAGGACCGGATCGGGCGGCTCGGCGCCGAGCTGGCCGGCCAGGACAACAGGCCCGTAGAGCAAGGCAATGCGCTCGGGATTGTCAGGCATGCTCTCGCTGCGCAGATGCATCGGCATGCGGATCTCGACCGTGTCGCCGCTGCGCCATGTACGCGTAATAGCGAGAAAACCGGCGGCATTCACCTCAGCCGCTGCCGCCCGTCCGTTGACCGTGACCGCAACCGTGTCGGCCCAGGCGGGACGCCGAAGATAGAGGGGAAACCGGGCCGGTTTTTTCACAGCAAAGGTCAGACGCGTGACCTCCTCCTCCGGAAAACGGGTCGTCTGGGTGATGGTGACGCCCCGTTCCCTCCACTCCAGCACCGAAGGGATAAAGAGCGCGAGATAGAGCCCGCCATCCGCCGCCTCATACCAGATGCCCTCGCCATATTTGACATGGTTCTCCATGCCGGTGCCGACGCAGCAGGTGAAGGTGTTGAAGGGATCGCTGAACTGCTTCCGGCTCCCCATGCGCAGCGGGACGAAGTAGCACATCATGCCATCAGCGGGATTCTGGCTGGCGAGGATGTGATTATAGAGGGCGCGCTCGTAATAGTCGGCCAGTTCCTGATCCGGAGCCAGGCAGAAGAGATGGCGGGTGAGTTTGAGCATGTTGTGGGTGTTGCAGCTCTCGCAGGTGTTGTCGCTGAGGCGGTCGTTGAGCCGGTCCGGTTCGCCGCAGTATTCATAATTGCTGTTGCCGCCGATGACGTAGGAGTGGTGCCGGACCATGGTCTCCCAGAAAAAACGGGCGATGGCGAGGTCCGGAAGGCTGCCGGTCAGCTCGTGGCGGCGGACGGCTCCGACCGCCTTGGGCACGTTGGTGTTGGAGTGCTTGCCGGGCATGGGGTCGATCCGCTGTGCCAGTTTGCCCAGGACGAACTCGTCGTGGAACCTGTACGACAGATCGAGATATTTTTGCTCTCCGGTGATGGCGTAGAGGTTGGCCAGCACCTCGTTCATGCCGCCGTATTCACAATTGAGCATCGCCAGACGCTGCTCTTCGCTGAGGGGATTGACCACGGCGGCCGTCCAGTCGGCCAAGCCGCGCACCACTACGAGCGCGAGGGGATTCCGGGCATAGGTATGGGCATCGACCAGCCCCGCCATCACCTTGTGGACGGTGTACCAGGGCGACCAGCCCCCGTTGAGGTTGAAGCCGGTGGACTTGATCTCGCCCCGGGCGACGCGGGCGAAGAGGGTGTCTTCACCGGGTATGGCGCCGACATAGCCGGTTTTTCGCGCCCGCTGGCAGCGGGCGAGTTCGGCGACAATGTAATCGACCCTCCGCTTGAATTCAGAGTCGCCGGTGCCCGCATAATGCATGGCGCAGGCGGAGAGATAGTGGCCGAGAGTGTGGCCGGAGAGCCCCTCGCTCTCCCAGCCGCCGTAAATCTCACCCTTGACCGGCAGGCCGGCGTGGGCATGGAAGCGGTGGAGCAGCCGGTCGGGCTCGATGGTGAGCAGCCAGGCAACATCGCGCTCCATGGCGTGTTTGAAGGGGCCGGACGTGACACGGATCTCCCCGAGATCAAAGGCGCGGGCCTGGACGGGGGCCTTGAGGCCGGCCTTGAGCGTGCTCCGGAACTGACCTGGATACTGGGCGTGCAGCGTGCAGGTAAAGATCAGAGCTGCCGCGACGAAAAAGGCGTTCGGTTTCATGGACTCTCCCTTAGCGGGTTCACTGCCGTCCGCGGCCTGATGAATTGGCTCCGGCGCCTGCCGTCAGGAGTGGCGGCATCATCTGCCGGCAGTCGCGTCCGGAAAAAGCCGGTGCCGCCGCGGAGCCGGAGGCGGGCGCGAAAATCGTCTTGCAATTCTCCGCCAATTTAACTATTATGTGCGAAATAATCCAACCCAAACTTTGCGAGAATACCATGACCGCCAAAGGCCATCAGCTCCTCAAGGATTCCAAAGCGGCCCGCTGGACCGCTCTTCTCATCGTCTCTTTCACGATGTTCGCCGGCTATTACATGGCGGACCTCATGGCCCCGCTGCAGGGCATGCTGCAGAAGCAGCTGGGCTGGAGCGCCACCGATTACGGCTGGTACACCGGGGCCTACGGCTGGTTCAACGTTTTTTTCTTTTTTCTCATCCTCGGCGGCATCATTCTGGACAAGATGGGGGTGCGCTTCACCGGCCTGGCGGCTGCCGCCATCATGGTCTGCGGGGCGCTCACCAAGTACTGGGCCATCACCACCCACAGCCTTGACGGCCAGAGCTGGCACATCCTCTTCTGGACCTTCCCGGCGCAGGTCTGGATGGCCGCTTTCGGCTATGCCGTCTTCGGTGTGGGCGTAGAGGTCGCGGGCATCACCGTCTCCAAGGTGATCGTCAAATGGTTCAAGGGGCATGAACTGGCCCTGGCCATGGGACTGCAGCTGGCCATCGCCCGCATGGGCACCGCCCTGGCCCTCTCCACCTCTCTGCCCATTTCCAAGGCCTTCGGCACGGTCAGCGCCCCCATCCTGATCTCGGCGACCATGCTCTGCATCGGACTGCTCGCCTACTTTGTCTACACCTTTAACGACAAAAAACTCGATGCCTCGCTGGCCGCCCACCGCAAACACGAGGTCAAATCCGCCGATGAGGAGTTCCACCTCAGCGACATCGGAGCCATCGTCTCCAGCCGCGGCTGGTGGTATCTGGCCATTCTCTGCGCGCTCTTTTATTCAGCGGTCTTTCCCTTTCTCAAATATGCCACCGGTCTGATGATTGACAAATATGGCGTCTCCGAGAACCTCGCAGGACTCATCCCCGGGCTGCTGCCTTTCGGCACCATCCTGCTCACCCCCTTCTTCGGCAACCTCTACGACCGCAAGGGCAAGGGGGCGACGATCATGATCATCGGCGCGGTTCTGATCATCCTCGTCCACTCGCTCTTCGCCCTGCCGGCGCTCAGCCACTGGATCGTCGCCGTCCTGCTGATGATCGTCCTCGGCATCGCTTTCTCCCTGGTTCCCTCGGCGATGTGGCCCTCCCTGGCCAAGATCATCCCCGAGAAACGGCTGGGCAGCGCCTATGCCCTCATCTTCTACATCCAGAACATGTTCGCCCTGATGAGCGTGCCGGCATTCATCGGCTGGATGCTCGACAAATACTGCGTCATTGCACCCGCCGTGGCGGGGGAGCAGGCGCCGATCCGCTACAACTATACCCTGCCCATGATCGTCTTCGCGCTGATCGGCGTGGTTTCGCTGATCTTCGCCCTGCTGCTCAAGGCGGAGGACCGTAAAAAGGGCTATGGCCTGCAGCTGCCGAACATGAAAAGCTGACGGCGGGGAAGAACCTGCCGGCCGCCCCCGCTCTCTCCGCCGGCCGTTATAAGCCGGAACGAAAAGCCCCTCCGGCTCGCTCCGGCCTCTGTAGAAATAACGCTTCCTCCGCGCCGGCTGGCGGCAGGAGTGGCCGCACAAACAATAAGCCCTGGGCATCTACCCAGGGCTTATTATTTCTACTGCCGGCGATTTGGATTGATAACTATTTTTTGCGCGCTTTGCCTCTGGCGGAGACCGTGACGCCGAAGTGTTCCCGCAGGGCATAGAGCTCCTCCGCCTCCGTCTCGCTCAGGACGTTGACCCGGCCGAGCTGCCGGGCGACCAGAGTGATGCAGGCGAAATGCTCGAGGGTCTCCATCTTGTGATAGGCGCTGAGAACATCGCCGCCGGCCGTGACCGCCCCGTGGTTGGCGAGGAGAAAGGCATCGTGCTCCCTGACCCGCTCCAGCAGAGGCGCATAGATCCCGGCGGTGCCCGGGGTGCCGTAGGGAATGACCGGGATGCTGCCGAGCGTGATGATCACCTCAGGCAGGACGCAGGCATCAAGCGGGATGCCGGCGACGGCAAAGCCGGTGGCGGTCGGGGGATGGGCGTGGCAAATGCCCTGCACATCCGGCCGCTCCCGGTAGATGGCCAGGTGCATCTGCACCTCCGAGGAGGGTTTGGTCTTGCCGGCCACGGGCTGCCCCTGCATATCGACCACGACCAGATCCGCGGGCTTGAGGAATCCCTTGCTCACCCCGGTTGGCGTGATCAGAATGCGCTTGCTGTCAATACGCGCGCTGATGTTGCCGTCGTTGGCGGCGACGTAGCCGCGCAGCCAGATGCGCCGCCCCACTTCGATAATTTCAGATTTCAGTTTTTCCACGGATTTGGCCACGATCATACCTCCGTTGATGTTGTTGCCGGTTGGACAAACCAATGTACCAAACACCCGTAAAAGAAGCAAGTTTTAAGTCGGGGCCCGGCTGGATCGGGTCAAGCCAACACCCGCAAACTCCGCCTGGGAAAACCTCCTCACCATGCCGGCCAGTGCGAAAAGCGGATCGGGGTCCTCTCCGGCCCGCAGGATCCGGCCCTGTGCAGGCGACCGCCTCCCCTCCTTCCTCCGCCGGAGGTGAAAGTGCTTGTTTTCCACCTTAATTAACATTAAATTTTTTAAGCGATCCAGCGGGGGAGGATCTTGCGTCGGCTGCGCGCTCTGCGCCGCGGTCGCCACCGGTTGATACGCGCTGGAGAATCAGGAAAACCATGTTCAAGATCGGTCAACGCTGGATCAGTGAGATGGAGCCCGAATTGGGGCTGGGAACGGTCACTGCTGCCGACCGCCGCGTGATCACCATTGATTTCCCCGCCAGCGGCTGCACCCGCAGTTTCGCCATCGCATCGGCCCCCCTGCGCCGCGTGATCTTCCGCCCCGGCGATACCGTCACCCTCCGCGACGGGAGCGCCTTTGTCGTCCTCGCCGCCGAAGAGCATAACGGCTTGCTGCGCTACAGCGGTGAAGCGGTCGGCGCGGGCGAGGAGATGCTCGCCGATACCATCAGCTTTAATACTCCGCGCGACCGCCTGCTCAACCTCTATATCGACAGCAACTCCGAATACCTGCTGCGCTACCGCACCCTGCGCCACCGCTACCACTATCGCCGTTCCCCCCTGCGCGGACTCCTCGGCGGCCGCATCGATCTGATCCCGCACCAGCTCTATGTGGCCGACACCGTCTCCTCCCGTCCTGATCCCCGGGTGCTCCTCTCCGACGAAACCGGTCTGGGCAAGACCATCGAGGCCGCCCTTATCCTGCACCGGCTGCTCGCCATCGGCCGCATCAACCGCGTCCTCATCCTGGTACCCGAACCGCTGGTGCACCAGTGGTTTGTCGAGCTCCTGCGCCGCTTCAATCTTATCTTCCGCCTCTACGATGAGGAGCAGATCGAATCCCTGCTCGCTGTGCAGCCCGATGAGAATCCCTTTCTCGAGGATCAGCTGGTACTCTGCAGCGTGGAGCTGCTGGCCAGCCGTCCGGAATGGGGGGCGCTGGCCGCGGCGGCTGGCTGGGACATGCTGGTGATCGATGAGGCCCATCATCTGGTCGATCCGGGAGCGGCCTACGATCTGGCGCGCTCGCTCTGCGCCGCCTCCGCCGGCGTGCTGCTCATAACCGCAACACCTGAACAGTTGGGCCGGGCCAGCCATTTCTCCCGTCTGAGGCTGCTCGATCCGGCCAAATACCGCGATCTGGAAGAGTTTGAAAAGGAGGAACAGGAGTACGCCCGGCAGGTCGCCATCCTCAACAAAGTCGTCGCCATGGAGCGGTTGACCGCGCGGGAGGAAGGCCGGCTTGCCACGCTCGCGCCGGCCTGGGCGGAGCGGGAAGGCGCCGGACTCGCCCGGCTGCTGCGGGAGGAAGAGTCGAAACGCGAACAGTTCATCGCCGAAGTAGTCGACCGTACCGGCACCGGCCGCGCCGTCTTTCGGAATACCCGTGCGGAGTTGAACGACTTTCCGGCGCGCCGTGTGGAGCTGATCCCCCTCGCAGGGGCGCCAGGCGACCGGAGCGGGGAGGCCGGCCAGCCCCCGGACCTGCGCGACGATCCCCGCCTGATCTGGCTCGCTCAATATATGCGCCAGCACCGCAGGATCAAGGTGCTGCTGATCTGTCACTCCCCGGAAGAGGCGGGCGCCATCGCGCCGGCCCTGCAAAAGCTGATCAATATCAAGATGGCGTTGTTTCATGAGCATCTCTCGCTGCTGCAGCGCGACCGCAACGCCGCCTGGTTCGCCGACGCCGACGGGGCGCGCCTGCTCATCTGCTCGGAGATCGGCAGCGAAGGCCGGAATTTCCAGTTCTGCCACCACCTCTTCCTCTTTGATCTGCCCCCCGATCCCGAACTGCTCGAGCAGCGCATCGGCCGCCTCGACCGCATCGGCCAGAGCGAGACGATCGAGATCCTCGTCCCCTTTTTCTCCGGCAGCGGCCAGGAAGTGCTTGTGCGCTGGTATCATGAAGGGCTGGACGCCTTCGCCGCCCATCTGCCCGGCGCCCACAAGATCTATTCCGCCCTGGGCGCGGAATTGCATGAGCGCATGGCCGCCCCCCGGTTGGAAGGAATCGATGAGTTCATCGGCCGCACCCGCGCCCTGCGTGAGGAAATCGCGGCGATGCTGCGGAAAGGTCAGGACCGGCTGCTCGCCCTCAACTCCTGCCGGCCGGAGCAGGCCCGCGCCCTGCAAAATTCCATCGCCGGCATGGACGAAGCCAGCGAACTCGAAAAGCTGATGATCAGGATCTTCGACCTCTATGGCATTATCCCCGAAGAGATAGGCAAGCGCACCTGGCAGCTGAATCTCTCCCTGCTGTCGCAGCCCGGCTTTCCTCTGCCCGCCCTCAAGCGCGAGCAGCTGGTGATCACCTTCGACCGGCGCATGGCCCTCAGCCATGAGGATATTGAATTCCTCACCTGGGACCATCCGATGGTCATCGGCGCGATTGACCTCATGCTCGGGCACGAGAAAGGCAACTGCGCCGTCTGCACGCTCAAAACGCTGGCCGATGATGAACTGCTGCTGGAGACGGTCTTTGTCCTCGAGTGCATCAAGCATCAGCGCACCCACCCCGACCGATTTCTGCCGCCGACCCCGATCCGGATCGTGACCAATGAACTGCTGGAGGAGTGCTCCGCCGCCTGGCCCATGCAAAAGCTCTCCGCCGCTACCCGCAACGATGCCAATGCCCGGCTGGTCAGGGAGGACACTTTCAGGCTGGAGCTGCTGCCCGGCCTACTGACGGCTGCGCAGCAGCAGGCCGAAGAGTTGGGCGGCGAGATCATTCAAGCCGCCGCAGACCGCGCCGCCGGGACGCTGGATCAGGAGATGGAGCGGTTGCACGCGCTCTCCCGCGGAGGCGCGCCTCCGGATGAGGCCATCGCCGTCCTGCGCACGGAGAAAGAGCTCCTGCTGGATTCGCTGCGCAGCGCCCGCCTCCGTCTCGACAGCCTGCGCCTCATCGGCCCCGTGCCAGCAGCCGGCCAGGCTTGATCTCTCCCGCCGGCCGGACTGCGGCGGCTCAGCTGGCAGAGAGAACGGGCAAAAAAAAAGCCCCGGCTGTGGATCGCCAGGGCTAAATCGGGGTTATGTCAAGTCAAACTTTGGTGACATTGGTTGCCTGCAGGCCTTTGGGCCCCTGGCCGACGTCGAATCGCACCTGATCACCCTCATCCAGAGTTTTGTACCCTTCGCCCTGGATGTTTTTGTAATGCACGAAAACGTCATCCCCCGCTTCGCGAGTGATAAAGCCGTAGCCCTTGGAGCTGTTGAACCATTTTACAGTACCTGTTTCCATCGACTCTACCTTTCCTTAAAGCGTTTGCTGCCTACCACGTCTTTCCGGGCCTTCCGTCCGCCCCGTAAATAAAAAATCGCAGCAAAAGCGTCCAAGCGCCAATCGCTACGATATGTGGGTGTGTACGGATTTGAAAAACAGCCTGATTACCATTTCAAATAAGTGGCCGAAAAGCGTGCAATAGATTACTAAAGTAAAGTACAAAATGGTAATTGTAATAGCAAGCGATTTTTAACATTTTGCATTTTTTTTCATCGCATGCAAGGTTAAACTTATAGAGTTAGCACTAATCAGACACCGTGGCGGCCGGCGGAGTTATGGCTTGAATCTGAACAGTTGCACGGCCGGTTCTCCGGCCGATTTCAGCGAATATTTTGCTTGATGATAACTAAAAAATAAACTAACTTTTCTGCTGAAAAGATGCTGCACAAGTCTGGCATCCGGAAGCTTTCGCTGACGGTGATCAGCGCCCCCTTTTACCGTGTTACCGGGTATACCTTACAAAATAAAGGAGTCCTGCCATGCTTATCGCAATCCCCAAGGAAATCATGCCGGAAGAAAAAAGAGTTGCTGCCATTCCCGAGACCGTGGCGAAACTGGTCAAGCTGGGCTACAAGGTAGCGGTTGAATCGACTGCCGGCGACGGGATCTTTTTCAGCGATCAAGACTACAAAAACGCCGGCGCCGAAATCGTCGATGATGTCCAGGGGCTTTATGCCAGGGCCGATATCGTTTTGAAGGTCAAGGAGCCCAAATTCAATGAAAAGCTGGGCAAGCACGAGGTCGAGATGATGAAGGAAAAATGCATCCTGGTCACTTTCCTCCATCCCGCTGCACCCTCCAACCACAAGAATATCAAAATGATCAGGGACAAAGGTATCACATCCCTCACCATGGACGGCATTCCGCGCACTTCCAAAGCCCAGAAGATGGACGCCCTGACCTCGATGAGCACCGTGACGGGCTACAAGTCGGTCCTTCTCGCCGCCAACCATCTGGCCAGGTTCGTGCCCATGATCACCACCGGCATCGGCACCGTCAAACCGGCCAAGTTCCTCGTCGTCGGCGTCGGCGTTGTCGGCCTGCAGGCAGTGGCCACCGCCAAAAGACTCGGCGGCATCGTTTCGGCAGTCGACATTCGTGCCAAAGCGAAAGAAGAAGCCATGAGCCTCGGCGCCAAGATCGAAGGCTTTGATGTACCGGAAGAGATCTCGACCGGCAAATGGGGTTATGCCAAGACTCTGCCCACCGACTGGCTGCAAAAGGAGCGCGAGCTGCTGGCGCCGTTACTCAAGGATGCCGATATCGTCATCCTCAGCGCACTGGTGCCCGGAGAGGTTGCGCCTATCCTGCTGACCGAGGAGATGGTCGCCAGCATGAAACCCGGCTCCGTGATTGTGGACGTGGCTATCGATCAGGGCGGCAACTGCGCTGTCACCGATGCCGGCAAAGTGGTCTGCAAACATGACGTCACCATCAACGGTCTGCAAAACATCCCTGGCCGCATGGCCGTCCATTCCACCTGGCTTTATGCCAACAATATGTACAATTATGTTGAAAATCTCTTCAAGAACGGACTGGGCGTCATCGATTTCGAGGATGAGATCGTCAAAAATTCGCTCGTCACCTATCAAGGCAAAATTGTCCACGAAGGTACGCTCAAGACCTTTGGTGAAGCTCAATAAGTGAGGCAGGCCGCTCTATGAATGCACTACTGATCATGCTGTCGGTTTTTATTGTTTCGATTATCATCGGGTACCTCCTGATTTCGCGAGTACCGCCCCTCTTGCATACACCGCTGATGTCCATGACCAATGCGATCTCGGCGGTGACCATCCTCGGCGCATTGCTCATTTTTGCGGTCACCACCACCATCACCGACCGGGTTATAGGGGTGCTGGCGATCGCACTGGCCGCATTTAATGTCGTCGGCGGATTTGTAATCACGGAACGGATGCTCAAGCTCTTCAAGAACAAATAGAGGACCCAATGGATTTCAAGCTCGAACTACTCATCGATCTCGCCATCATTCTCATATTTCTTGCGGGATTCCGGCTGTTCAGAACCCCCAAAGGCGCGCGCAGCGGCAACCTCATGGCCGCTTTCGCTCTGATCCTGGCTGTGGTGGTGGTCATCCTGCGGCACCGGATCCTGCAGCCGGAGATCGTCCTGATCGCCCTGGCTGCGGGCTCCCTGCTCGGCTGGATGGTGGCCATGCGCGTCAACATGATCCAGATCCCCGCCATGGTGGCCTTCCAGCATGGCGCGGGGGGCGTCGCCGCTTTCCTGGTCTCTTTCGTCGAGCTGACCAGGGTTACCGAGCCGGGAATGGCCAAGGTATCGGGTATTCTCGGACTCATCATCGGTGCAGTCACCTTCAGCGGCAGCATGATCGCCAGCGGCAAGCTTGCCAATATCGTCAAGCAGCCGCCGGTGATTCTGCCCAAACACAGCTGGCTGGTGATCGGGCTGATCATCCTGCTCGCCGCCGGCGGCTTCATCGCCGGCGGTGTACAGGGAGAGAGCCTGGTCTTCTGGCTGCTGGCCCTGATCGTCCTCTCCGTACTTCTCGGACTGGTCTTTTCGATCCGCATAGGCGGCGCCGACATGCCGGTGCTGATCTCCTTCCTGAACGCGACCGCCGGCCTGGCGGCCGCACTCTGCGGTGTCATCATCCAGAACCGTCTGCTGATCGCCTGCGGAGCGACCGTAGCCGCCTCCGGTTCGATCCTCACCCACGTCATGTGCAAGGCGATGAACCGCAACCTCTTCAGCATCTTCTTCGGCTTCCAGCACAAGAGCACAGGTGAAAAAGCCCATGCCGTCGCCGCAGACGCGCAGGCCGGAGAGGGCCAGACTGCGTCTCAGGCGGTGGAAGAACAGCCCCCGGCGCAGCCGCGCGTCAAGGGCGACCCGCTCACCGAAGCGGTCGAGGCCGCCAGGGAGGCGAAAAGCATCATCTTCATCCCCGGCTACGGCATGGCCCTTGCCCAGGCCCAGTTCCTGGTCATCGAACTGGCCACCCTCCTCGAAAAGATGGGCAAAGAGGTCAAATTCGCCATCCACCCGGTGGCCGGTAGAATGCCCGGACACATGAACGTCCTCCTCGCAGAGGCGGAACTCCCCTACGACAAGCTCTGCGAAATGGACGACATCAATCCGGAGTTCAGCAAGACCGATCTCGCCATCGTCGTCGGCGCCAGCGATGTGGTCAATCCGGCCGCGATCACCGTGGAAGACACGCCGATCTCGGGCATGCCCATCCTGCTCGCCCACGAAGCCGGCAAGGTCCTCGTCTGCAACCTGGACGAAAGACCGGGCTATTCGGGTATTGCCAATCCGCTCTACCAGATGGACAGGGTTATTCCCCTCTTCGGCGATGCGAAAGCCTCGCTGACGAATCTGATCGAGCAGATTTCCGGTGAACCGGCGCGTTCAAAGTAAAGAACTGTTGTGGATTCAGAACAGGGGGATGGCCGATGGCCTCCCCCTGTTTGCGTTTTATACTGGCGGATGGCGCAGCTCACCTCCGCTCTCTTCTCCCGCCTGTACACCCTGGAGGTGCGCTGCCTTCCGGAAAGCTCTTCCCGGGATGATTCCAGTCTCCCGGCGCTCTTTTCACTTGACACGTGCCCCAAAATAACTTATTTTATTTAAAGAGAGCCCTCTCCGGCCGCTGCACCCGCAGCGGGCGCCGGATAAGGGCGAACAAGGCAGGGGGTCGCCATGGAAAAAACCATCTATCTCGGCGGCTACAGCAAGGGCCAGGCGCGATTCATGATCATACTCTATATTTTGCTGGCCATCTCCTACGGCGTTCAGGCCATATCCGCCATCCACGACCAGCGCCCACACGCTGCTCTTTTCGCCGGCTTGTTTCTCTTTTGCTGCGCGGGCATGATCGTCGTGGTCTTTATGGTCCGGCGCGAAAAAATGCCGCAGGTCATCCTGCAGGAGAACAGGTTGACCATGCGGCTCACCTCCAGATCAGGCTGGCGCACAATCGCCTCTGAGGAGATCGAGCGCTTGCACTTCCGCCCGGGGCGGGTGGAGCTTTTCCTGCTGCAGAAGAGCAGCGATCCCCTCAGCATCGCGGCCTCTTCCTACGAACAGACCAAACAGCTGAAGGAGGCTCTGCGCGAGTTCGCTCAAGCCAACCGCATCGCGCTCACCGAAGCCCCATTCAATCCGCCGCTCAGTCGCGAACAGAGTCCCCACTGAGCCACCCTGCACTGTCTGTAACGGCTTCCGAGCAAAAAAATATGCTGCTGCGTGGGCTTGCTGCGAGGAGAATCGATGAGTTCCTTTGAAGACCGGGCGCGGAACTGGGATGAGGATCCTATCCGCGTCGAGCGCGCCCGCGCCGTCGCCGGCGCCATCGCCAGGATGGTGCCCCTGCACGACCGGATCTCCTGCATCGAGTACGGCGCGGGGACGGGACTGCTCGGATTCGCCCTGCAGCCGCTGGTCGGCACCATGCTCCTCACCGACGCCTCTGCGGCCATGACCGAGGTGGCCGGCGAAAAGATCGCTTCCGCCGAACTGGAGGATAAAATGCGCGTCCTTCAGCTCGATCTGCTCACCGATCCCCTGCCCGGGGAGCGCTTCGACCTCCTCATCACCCAGATGACCCTGCACCACATTCCCGACATCCCGGCCATCCTGAGCGCTTTCTTCGGGCTCCTGGCCAGCCCTGGCTGGCTTTGCATCGCCGACCTCGACATGGAAGACGGCTCTTTCCACGACAGCGGCTTTCAGGGTCATCGCGGCTTCGACCGCGCTGCGCTTGGCCGCCAGGTTGAGGAAGCCGGCTTTTGCACGCCCGGCTTTGAGACCGCCTACACCATGCGCCGCCTGCGGGACGGCGAAGAACGTTTCTATCCGCTTTTCCTCCTGGCGGCCAAGAAGGAGTGAGCGGCAGCACCGCCTGCGCGCCCATTTCAAGCCATCGATCCGGTTGCCGAGGCGTACACGCGCCAACCAGCCGGGATGCAGCACCCGCCTGGTCACTCCTTTCAGGCGCCGAACAGTTCCGCCGCTTTTTTCTGCCGGTAATCAAAGATCCGCGCCAGTTTGCGGTTCACCCACAGCCAACCCACGATATCGCCGATAACGCCAAAGCCGATCACGTAGGTCACCTTGTCCACCAGCCGGACCTTCTCTCCCTCCACCAAAAAATGGTGCTCGTGATGCCAGAGCTTGTAGGGCCCGACGCGCTGCTCATCGACAAAAAAACGTTTCTCGGATACGTGGGTGATTTCGGTCAACCATTTCGACCAGATCCCTTTCATGAAGCTGACCCGGTATTCAATGACCTGCCCCTCGTACATCGATCCGGCGGGCTCGCCGATGATGCGGAAGGAGAGCTCATCCGGGGTGAGGGCATTGAGATTGCGGGGGGTGGAAAAAAAGTCCCAGACCTCCTCCAGGGAGGCGCTGACGACCTGTTCGCGATAAAGGTAATGGATCATAAAGCCTCACGGGTTTTAGGCAGTGATTTCTTTGCTGCAGTAACACCCGCCGGCGGGATCTCATTCCCGGAGATTCAGCGCAGTCATGTGAAGGTTCGGGATTTCACAGGGGAAAACCGGATGCCTCATCAATCCATGTAGTATGATATGGTTACAATAATTATGAGGCAACGAATTCCTGATCAGTCCTCCACCTTTTTCAAGCCAGTACAAATTCACACTTTGGTGCTGTTCCTCTTGACTTTGACCAATAACTTGCTAAATTAGACATCAAGCAACTTGGTGACGGGTTTCCGGGGCCTTCCAAATATCCTCTCCGATTCACCATAGCGATCCCATTGAAACTTCTTGCGCAGAAAGTGAATTTCTCCAGGCAAAGGCTCGCTCATGGATGTCTTTAACTTTCGCAAACAGCTGATCCGGGATTACCGCGATTACGTTGAGAGTTTCATTCAGATCAACGATCCGCGCATCCACTCCTATGTCCATGAAATCCTCGATAACGGTGAACTCTGGCCCGAAGCCCTGATCCAGCTCAATCCTGCCTTTGAACCCGGCGCCTGGATCGATGAGCTTGCAAACCAGGGTATCCTCCACCCCCTATGCAAAACCATTTTCCGCCGCAAGAGCGATCCGCAGGATTTGGGCCAGCCTTTGCGCCTGCACCGTCATCAAACCGATGCCATCCATACGGCCCAGACCGGCCGCTCTTATGTCCTCACCACCGGCACCGGTTCGGGCAAGAGTCTGGCTTATATCATCCCCATCGTCAATGCGGTTTTGCAAAACGGCCCGGGTAAGGGCATCAAGGCGATCATCATCTACCCGATGAACGCCCTCGCCAACAGCCAGTATGGCGAACTGGAGAAATTCATCCACTATGGCTTCCCCAGCGATCGCTATCCCCTCCGTTTCGCCAAATATACCGGGCAGGAAAAGGAAGAGCAGCGCAAGGCCATCATCCAGAATCCTCCCGATATCCTGCTCACCAATTATGTGATGCTCGAGCTGATCCTTACCCGCCCCGAAGAGCGCGAACTCGTACGCTCGGCCCGAAATCTGCAGTTTCTCGTTCTCGATGAACTCCACTCCTACCGCGGCCGCCAGGGCGCCGATGTCAGCCTGCTCGTCCGGCGTGTTCGCGAAAGCCTGGCCGCTTACCAGATGCAGTGCATCGGAACTTCGGCCACCCTTGCCGGTGCGGGTACCTTTCAGGAACAGCGGCAGGAAGTCGCCCGGGTCGCCAGTCAGCTCTTTGGCACTGAGGTCAGGCCGGAAGATGTCATCGGCGAAACTCTAAAAAGATTGACGCCGGAGATCGATTTCAGGCAGGATCCGGCGCGAAGCGCCCTGATCCAACAAGTGGAAACCCAAGCCGCCCTCCCGGCAGAAGGCGCCGGGTTTATCCAGCAGCCAATTGTCTCCTGGCTCGAATCCTGCTTCGGAGTGACCACCGACCCGGAGAGCGGCCGGCTGCTCCGTGCTCAGCCCTGTGCCATCGGCGGGAAGGAGGGTGCCGCTCAAAGCCTGGCGCAGCTGACCGGCGCCCCGGCCGATCACTGTGTCAACATCATCCGTGAAGCCTTGCTGGCGGGCAACCGCAGCACGCCCCTGCCGGGCAGCTCCACCCCTCCCTTCGTTTTCCGCCTCCACCAGTTCATCAGCCGTGGCGACACAGTCTACGCCTCGCTCGAACCCGAACAGGAGCGCAAGATCACCCTCTACGGCCAGCAGTTCGTGCCCGGAGACCGTGCAAAAATCCTGCTGCCCCTCGCCTTTTGCCGCGAATGCGGCCAGGAATATTTTACAGTCTTTCTTGCCAAAACCAACGAGGGCCCTGTCGTCACGCCGCGCGGGTTAAACGACCAGCCCCTTGACGAAGATCAGCAGGCGGGATTCCTCTATTACAGCACGGAGAATCCCTGGAGCGAAGGCCGGGAGGATCTGCTCGCGCGCGTACCGGAAGAGTGGCTGGAGATGCGCAGCGGCGTGCCGGAGGTGCGCAAGGATCGCAGCCCGAAACTCCCTCTGCGTCTGCCACTGAACAGCAGGGGTCAATATGACGAGCAGGGGATGGTCTTTTACTTTATCCAGCGCCCCTTTTCCTTCTGCCTCCATTGCGGGGTGGCCTATGGCAGCCGCCAGAAAAGCGAATTTGCCAAGCTGACCACCCTCTCCTCGGAAGGCCGCAGCACCGCCACGACTATCCTGAGCATGTCCACGATCCATTATCTGCAGCAGGACCATGAGCTTCCCGAAAAAGCGCGCAAGCTGCTCAGCTTTACCGACAACCGCCAGGATGCCTCGCTGCAGGCGGGCCATTTCAATGATTTCATCGAGATCGGCGTGCTGCGCGCTGCCCTCTACCGCGCCGCTGCCAATGCCGGCGGCCCGGGTCTGCGCCACGATGAACTGACCCAGGCGGTTTTTGCCGCCCTTGACTTGCTACCAGTCGCCTGGGCGGTCACGCCGGGCGCCCGCTTTGCCGAAAAGGAGAATGCTGAAAGGGCCTTCCGCAACGTCCTCGGCTACCGCCTCTACCGCGATCTGCTGCGCGGCTGGCGCATCACCTCGCCTAACCTGGAGCAGTGCGGCCTGCTCGAAATCCATTATACCTCTTTGGAAGAACTCTCACAGGCCGACGACCTCTGGCAGGAGTGGCATCCCGTCCTCGCCTCCGCCTCGGTGGACGAGCGCCGCCGGGTGATGAAGGTGCTGCTCGATTATATGCGCCGCGAGCTTGCCATCAAGGTGGACTATCTCGATGCCGGATATCAGGAGCGCATCCAGCAGCAGAACAACCAGTATCTGGTCGCTCCCTGGGCGCTTGATGAGGACGAAAAGATGGAACGGGGCGCCCTGCTCTTTCCGCGCTCCAGCGGCGGCGCCAAAGCCTGGGGCGAGATTTATCTCTCCGGCCGCAGCGGCTTCGGCATCTACCTCCGCCGTCCCGACACCTTCCGCAGCTTTAAAGGGAAGCTGACCGTGGATGAAACCGAGCAGCTCATCCGTGATCTCCTCGCCCTCCTGGCCGAGGCCGGTCTGGTGATCGCGGTCGACGCCGGCGATCCCGCCTGCCCGGGCTACCAGCTTGCCGCCGCGGCCATGACCTGGCACGCGGGGGACGGCCGCAGGGCCTTTCACGATCCCATCCGTGTCCCCCATCTTCCCGCCGCAGGCAGCCGCACCAATCCCTATTTTCTCCACTACTACCGCGAGACCGCCTCCCGGACCGCCGGCTTTGAAGCGCGGGAACATACCGCACAGGTCCCCAATGAACTGCGGGAGGAACGCGAGCAGCGTTTCAAGACCGCCCGGCTGCCTGTCCTCTATTGCTCGCCGACCATGGAACTGGGCGTGGACATCGACGAGCTCAATGTGGTCAATATGCGCAATGTGCCGCCGACGCCGGCCAATTACGCCCAGCGCAGCGGACGCGCCGGCCGCAGCGGTCAACCCGCCGTCGTCTTTACCTACTGCACCACCGGCAGCCCGCACGACCAGTACTTTTTCAAGCGGCCCGAACTGATGGTCTCCGGCCAGGTCGCGCCGCCGCGCCTTGACCTGGCCAATGAGGACCTCATCAAGGCTCACATCCATGCCCTCTGGCTCGCGGAGGCTCGGCCCCGCCTGGGTAGTTCCCTCAAGGATATCCTCGACCTCAGTGGCCCGGAACCCTCGCTCGTCCTGATGAGCGATGTCCTCGCCGATCTCTCCTCGGCCCCCGCTGTGGAACGCGCCCGTCACAAGGCGGAGCCAATCCTCGCCGGCATCCACTCCGAACTTGTGCAAACAGACTGGTTCCATCCTCTCTGGCTGGAGGAGGTGCTCAGCCATTGCCTCGAGGATTTCGAAAAGGCTTGCACCCGCTGGCGTGAACTCTATCGCACCGCGCTGGCCCAGGCCAAAGCACAGGACAAGGTCATCCGTGATGCCACCCGGCCACAGGCGGAGCGCAACCGCGCCGAACGCCTGCGCCGTGAGGCCGAATCGCAGCTCAAGCTCCTCACCGAAATTGAAAATGTAGTCCAGTCCGATTTCTACATCTATCGCTATTTCGCCAGCGAGGGTTTCCTGCCGGGATACAGCTTTCCGCGTCTTCCCCTTTCAGCCTATGTGCCCGGCCGCCGTCTCAAGCAGCGCGACGAATTTCTCTCCCGGCCCCGCTTCCTCGCCATCTCGGAATTCGGCCCACGCGCCTTTATCTATCACGAGGGCTCGCGCTATGACATAAACCGCGTGCTCCTCACCATGCAAGGCGATGAGCTGGAAACCGCCGCCGCCAAGCTTTGCGAGCACTGTGGCTACCTCCACCCTGCGCAAAGTGGTGTCGGTCCCGATCTGTGCGAAAACTGCCACAATCCCCTCGACCTGCCGCTCGAGTCGCTGCTGCGCCTGCAGAACGTTTCCACCCGTCGGCGCGACCGTATCACCTCCGATGAAGAGGAGCGGATGCGCCTGGGGTATGAACTGCTGACCGCCGTGCGCTTTCACGAGCAGGAGGGCCGTCCGGCCTTCATCCAGGGCGAAATCGTCGCCGGCGATGCGCCACTGGCCCGGCTGAAATACGGGCATACCGCCACCATCTGGCGTATCAATCTGGGCTGGAAGCGGCGCAAAAACCGCGCCCAGTCGGGTTTTCTGCTCGATATCGAAAAAGGCTATTGGGAAAAGAGCGAGAACAACGCCGAGGATGAGGAGGAGGAGCTATCCAGCCGGCGGCAGCGGGTGCGTCCCTACGTCGAGGACCGCCGCAACAGCCTGATCATCGAGTTCACCGGGGAACTCGACACCGGCCAGATGGCCTCGCTGCAGGCGGCCCTGAAATCGGCCATTCAGGTCGAGTACCAGCTCGAAGACCAGGAGCTGGCGGTCGAGCCCCTGCCCAATAGGGATCAGCGCAAATTCATCCTGCTCTACGAGGCGGCCGAGGGCGGCGCCGGCGTGCTGCGCCGCCTGCTCACCGATCCCGGGGCATTCGCATCGATTGCCCGGCGGGCTCTGGAAGTATGCCATTACGAACCCGCCACCGGCGATGATCTGCTCAAGGCCCCGCGCGCCAGGGAAAACTGCGAGGCGGCCTGCTACGACTGCCTGATGAGCTACGGCAATCAGCCCGACCATCCCCTGCTCGACCGCAAAAAAATCCGCGATCTACTTATGGCACTCACTGGCGCCGTGGTGCGGCTTTCGCCCCGATCTGTCAGCCGCGAAGAGCACCTGCGTAATCTGGAACGCCTGTCCGGCTCGGATCTCGAACGCAAATGGCTGCACCTTCTCGAGGAGCTCAACCTGCGGCTGCCCTCCCACGCTCAGTATCTGATCGCGGAATGCCGCACCCGCCCCGATTTCTTTTACCAGGAGCAGTATGCCGCCGTCTACATCGACGGCCCGCATCACCTCTTTCCGGAGCGCCGGCAGCGCGACCGCGAGCAGGAGGCGGCCCTGGCCGACCGCGGCATCACCGTGGTCCGTTTCGAACGGGATGAAGACTGGCGGGCGATAGTAGCGCAGTACCCCTGGATTTTCGGGAGCCCGGCATGAGTTACGCTGTCGGCTCTCTGGTCCATGCGCGCGGCCGTGAATGGGTGGTCCTGCCCGGTTCGAATGAGGAACTGCTTATGGTGCGGCCCCTCGGCGGCGCCGAGGACGAGATCACCGGCATTCTCACTGCCCTGGAAAAAGTCGGCTCCGCCCGCTTCGATCTCCCCGATCCGGGGCAACTTGGCGATTACCGCTCCTGCCATCTGCTCCGCGACGCCCTGCGCATCGGCTTTCGCTCCAGCGCCGGTCCCTTCCGCTCTTTCGGCAAAATTGCCGTCGAGCCCCGGCCTTATCAGCTCACACCTCTGCTCATGGCCCTTCGACTCGATCCCGTGCGCCTGCTTATCGCCGACGATGTCGGTATCGGCAAGACCATCGAGGCCTGCCTCATCGCCCGCGAGCTGCTCGACCGCGGCGAGATCGAACGCATCGCCGTGCTCTGCCCGCCGCAGCTGGCCGAACAGTGGCAGAGCGAGCTGGATGAGAAATTTCATATCTCCGCCGAACTGGTGCTGACCCATACGGCGGGCCGGCTGGAGAGGGAGTGCCGGCCGGGTGAATCCCTTTTTGAGCACTATCCCTTTGTCGTGGTCTCGACCGATTTCATCAAATCCGACCGCCGCCGCGACGATTTTCTGCGCACCTGCCCCGAGTTCGTCATCGTCGATGAGGCCCACACCTGCGCCTTTGCCGGCGAGCGCAACCGCGGTCAGCACCAGCGCCATCAGCTCATCCAGGGCATCAGCAGGGACCCCTCCCGCCATCTCCTCCTGGTCACTGCCACACCGCACAGCGGCAAGGAGGATGCCTTTCGCTCGCTGCTCGCCCTGCTGGACGAAGAGTTCCGCGCCTTGCCGGAGAATCTGGCCGGCCCGGAAAACGAAAGCCATCGTCGCAGGCTGGCGCACCATTTTGTCCAGCGCCAGCGCGGCCATATCAAGGCCTTTATGGGTGAGGAGACCCGCTTCCCCGAGCGGGTGCTGCTCGAACCCGAACCGGTCTACAAGCTCTCGGAACCCTACCGCCGTTTCTTCAACCAGGTGATCAGCTATGCCCGCGAGACTGTCGCCGAGCCCGGGCAAATGACCTTCCGTCAGCGCGTCGCCTGGTGGTCGGCCCTGGCCCTGCTGCGCGCGCTCGCCTCCAGTCCGGCGGCGGCAGCCGCCACACTGCGTAACCGCGCCGCGGCAGCCGACACCGAAACCGCCGAAGAGGCGGATGCAATCGGCCGCCGCACTGTCCTCGACCTCGTCGTCGAGGAGGCCGCCACCACCATCGATGCCACTCCCGGCAGCGATATCGGCGAGCTGGCCGACGACGAACGCAAAAACCGCGAACGCCTGCTGCGCATGGCACGCACCGCCGAGAGCCTGCAGGGGGCGGACGATGCCAAGCTGCAGGGCGCCGTGCACCTGATCAAACAGACCCTGGCCGACGGCTACCATCCCATCATCTTTTGCCGCTTCATCCCCACGGTGCACTATCTCGCCGATGCCCTGCGCAGCGCCCTGCCCAAGGAGGTCGAGATCGCGGCCATCACCGGCGACATTCCACCGGCGGAGCGCGAGACCCGCATCGAGCAGCTCGCCTCTGCGGAAAAGCACATCCTGGTCTGCACCGACGCCCTCAGCGAGGGCATCAACCTCCAGGAGCATTTCGATGCGGTGATGCACTACGATCTCTCCTGGAACCCGACCCGTCATGAGCAGCGCGAAGGCCGGGTCGACCGCTTCGGGCAGCCACGCGAAAAGATCCGGGTGATCACCTATTACGGCATCGACAACCAGATCGACGGCATCGTCCTCGATGTGCTGCTGCGCAAGCATCGCCAGATCCGCAATGCCCTCGGCATCTCCATCCCCGTACCGGCGCAAACCGATCAGCTTATCGAGGCCATCTTTGAGGGGCTGCTGCTGCGCGCCGGTCCCAACGCCGGCGATCAGCTGCTGCTGCCCGGCTTTGAGGAATATCTCAAACCGCAACGCGACACCATCGCCCGGCAGTATGACGAGCTTTACAAACGCGAACAGGTTTCGCGTTCCCTCTTTGCCCAGCACACCATCAAGGTCGAGGAGGTGCATGAGGAGCTGCAGCAGGTGCGGGCGGCTATCGGCAGCACGAGCGAGGTGGCCGGATTCACCCGCACGGCGGTCCGTGCCCTCGGCGGCGTCCTCTCCGGCGATGGGGTGCTGCACTTGGATCTGCGCGAGGTCCCGGCCGGACTGCGCGACCTGATCAGCGAGACCCGCTTCAAGGCCGCTTTCAATCTGCCGGTGCCTGAGGGTGTGCGCTATCTCAACCGCACCCATCCCTTTGTCGAAAGCCTGGCCGGGTATGTGCTTGATACTGCCCTCGATCCACTGGAGAAAGGTGTGGCCCGGCGTTGCGGGGTAATCCGCACCGGCCGCGTGCAGCGGCGCACCACCCTGATACTGGCCCGCTGCCGCTACCATTTGATAACCCATCGCGATGGCCGCGAGAAGACCCTGCTGGCGGAGGAGGCGCAGCTGCTCGGCTTTACCGGCGCGCCGCAGGAGGCTGGTTGGCTAGACCGCGAAGCAGTAGAGGCTCTGCTGGAGGCTCAGCCGGAAGCGAATGTCCCGCCTGAGCAGGCACGCCAGCAGATCAGCCAGATTCTGGCGCTGTTTGAACCTGTTCAGGCCCGCCTGGCGGAGCAGGCCGCATTGCGCAGCCAGGATCTTTTAACCGCCCACAACCGCGTTCGCACAGCGGCCCGGATCAAGGGGATGCAGGTCCGCGTCGAGCCGGTCCTCCCGCCGGATGTGCTGGGCATTTATCTCTATTTGCCGGTTTAGTTGCAAAGAGCACAAAGGTTCACTTTGTGTTCCAGTCATCCTTGTGGTTCAGTCATTTTCACTATTTAAGTTATTTTCACCGTACGGTGAAAATGGCTATATTAGTGAAAATCGCTTGCTTCACACTCATTTTCGGCCTATATTCAGGAAGGAAGAATCCTTCTCTGGAGCATAAAAATGGAAGCCAATAAAGAAGATCGGCGGATCCAGGAGCTGTTGCAGAAAAACCTGTTGGCGATTCCGCTTATTAACAGCGTGGATATTCAACCTGCGGCTCAGGATCAGCAAAGCGCTGAAGACTATCGGGTGACGCTCAGCGTTTCCGGCAAGAACATCCATTTACTCGTCGAAGTGCTGGGAAATGGCGAGCCGCGTTATGTACGCCAGTCCATCTCAAAAATGCATGAACGGCTGCAACATATGGACCATGCCTATGGTCTGATCGTCGCTCCCGCTCTGTTCGAAAAATCCGCGGCATTGTGCCGCGAGGCCGGCATAGGCTACCTCGATTTTTCCGGAAATTGCTGGCTCAGTTTTCAGAACATCTACATCGAACGAACGGGCAAATCTGATCTTCGTCCGGAGAATAAATTATTAAAATCGTTATACTATCCCAAGGCGGAACGGATTCTGCGCGTTCTGTTGGCAAATCCCGGCCGGTCGTGGAAAACAGATTCACTGGCAAGGGAGGCCGGCGTAAGCCTCGGTCTGGTTTTCAAAGTTAAGCAGCATTTGCTCAAACTTGAATGGGTCAGGGATGGCCGCGATGGCATGCAACTAATCGCCTGGCGCGAATTACTTGAGGACTGGAAAGGGAATTACACCTATCAAAAAAATTACATTAGCCAATTCTACAGCCTGGATAGCAGGATCGAACAAGCACTGGCAAATGTTTGCAGCAACAGAAACCTGAACTATGCAATGGCGTTTTTCACCGGCGCAGCGCGAGTGGCCCCCTACACCCGTATAAAGCAGCTCTTCGCCTATGTCGAGAAAGATGTGACATTGATAAGCAGCGAACTTTTATTGAAACCGGTGGACAGCGGGGCCAATGTGACGCTGCTGACGCCCTATGATCAAGGCGTTTTTTATGGCCTGCAAAATGTAGATGGGCTGGTGATAGTTTCTCCCGTGCAGCTCTATCTCGACCTTCACAGTTATAAAGGCCGTGGAGAAGAGGCGGCGCAATTTCTCTTCGACAAGATTCTGGAGCCGCTATGGTCAGCAAATTAGACTATGGCGAAAGAGAAGTGGCGGCCAGCCGCTCCGTATTAATCGAGCTGATTCACATCCTCGGCGCCTTTCGGGATGATATGGTCATTGTAGGCGGCTCGGTACCCCCGCTCCTTTTTCCTGATGCGGCTGAACGCGTCGATTATATTTTACGCGGCATTGGCCTGCGAATTTAACTCAATAACGGACTGTTATGCAAACCCGCAGCCGCGACCTGTTCACCACCATCCACATCGAAGGGGCCATCCTGCCGCCAGACCTGCTCCAGCGCATCGCTGCCGGCGATCCCGGATTGGAGGGGCTCACCCCCGATGCCTATCATCTCATCGAGGGCGAAAAGATCAACGAGGTGACCAGCCGCTCCTGGAACCGCCTTCTCGGTGCCTGGGCGGCCTTTCAGGAGCATCTCGCCGCGCTGCCGGAGAGCGATGCCGCCACCTCCCTCACCCGCGAGAAATGGCTGCTGCACCTCTTCCGCGAGCTCGGCTACGGGCGTCTGGCCCCGGCCCGCGCCATCGAGATCGAGGGCAAAAGCTATGCGGTCTCCCACGCCTGGCAGATCCTGCCCATTCATCTAGTCGGCTGGGGGATTGACCTCGACCGGCGCACCGCCGGTGTTGCCGGCGCCAGCCGCAGCTCGCCGCACAGCATGATTCAGGAGCTGCTCAACCGCGCCGAGGACCGGCTCTGGGCCCTGCTCTCCAACGGCCGCCGGTTGCGCATCCTCCGCGACAACGTCAGCCTCACCCGCCAGGCCTGGGTCGAGTTTGATCTCGAGGCGATGATGCGCGGCGAGGTCTATGCCGATTTCGTCCTGCTCTGGCTCCTTTGCCACCAGTCGAGGGTGGAGGCCGCGCGCCCGGAAAACTGCTGGCTGGAGCGCTGGTCCCGGGCGGCGCAGGAGCAGGGCACCCGTGCCCTCGACCAGCTGCGCAGTGGTGTCGAGGCGGCCATCGCCACCCTCGGCAGCGGCTTTCTCCGCCACCCGGGCAACAAGACCCTGCGGCTGAGGCTCTTTGCGGCGGAACTCGACAAGCAGGACTTTTACCGCCAGCTCCTGCGTCTGGTCTACCGTCTGATCTTTCTCTTCGTCGCCGAGGAGCGCCGGCTGCTGCTCCTGCCCGAGGCTGTGGATGAGGCCAAACGGCGCTACTATGAATACTATTCCACCCGGCGCCTGCGTCGTCTTGCCGCCCGCCGCCGCGGGAGCAAGCATGCCGATCTCTACCAGGGCTTGATGGTCGTGCTGCGTAAGCTGGGCGATGAAGGCGGCTCGCCCGAGCTGGCCCTGCCCGC
>DAOOPF010000035.1:0-24678 GCA_035388125.1 bacterium
AGAGGAGATCGCTGTGCAAACGGTGCGCAGCATTGAAATGGAGCAGACGGGTGACATAGACAAGCGGCATGGTGCTCTCCCCGCGCTGAAGGGTTCCTGCGACGTGACCGGCAGATCGCATCAGCCCTGATCACTTGTAATAATACAAAAACTCTCACAATGAAGCAAATTTATTTTTCATCGTCATCGCGGCCGGAGCGCGAGCTGGCAAGAGTCCGCTCAGCCGCAGACCGCGCCGATAACGCGCATGAAATTGTCCCAGCTGATCGCCTGGATCTCATCGAGGCTGTAATCGCGCTCGAAGAGCCCCTCCTGGATCTTGCGCATGCTGGCGCAGCCGGTGACCCCTTCGGGCAGGACCGGCACGCCGTCGAAATCGGATCCAAAGGCTACATATTCGGCGCCGATCAGCTCCGTGATGTAGAGAATGTGGTCGTAATAGCGCTCGAGCGGCAGCAGATCATCGCCCATGGCCCGGGTGAATTTGTCGACAAAGCCCGGAAAAAGCTGGCCGATCTTGACGATATCCATCCCGGCGGCCCTTTCCAGCTTGCCCAGCTCGCTGAAAAGATCCCCGGCCCGTTCCGTAATCCGCCGGCTGTAGGCGGCATCCAGAAAACCGGGATAAAGATTCAGTCCCACCAGGCCGCCCGAATAGGCCAGTCCCGCGATGAGCTCATCGGAGAGATTGCGCGCATTGGGGCAGAGAGTTTTGGCGCAGGAATGGGAGGCGATAACCGGCTTGCGGCTGTGACGGAGCACCTCCTCCACTGTGCGGTCGTGACTGTGGGAGACATCGATGATGATGCCCAGGTCATCCATGGCCTTGATCACATCGCGCCCCAGATCGGTCAGTCCATCGAACGACGGTGCGGGATCGTTGGAGCTGATCGCCCATTCATTGCTTTCGGCATGAATGAGGGTCATGAGGCGGACACCGAGATCGCGGAGTTTTTCCAGATTGGCCAGTTCGCCATCGATGGCATTGCCGTTTTCAACCCCGATGAAAGCGGCAATCCTCTTCTCTGCGCGGGCCTGGCGGACATCCGCCAGATTAGTGCAGAGGGCGATCTCTTGATGGCGCGCCAGCTCCGCTTTCAGATGGAGGATCATTTTTTCCACCATCGGAAAGGCCTGCCCCTTGGGGATGGCGGGCGGAATATAGCAGGCGAAAACCTGCAGTCCAATGCCTCCCTCGATCATGCCGGGGAGATTGACCTGCATCCCTGTATCGGTGAGGGAGGCTCCGAGGAGCAGATTGGTGGCGGTATCGCAATGAAGATCGCAAATCGGGATCGATCCGCTGGACGGCATCATTTCAGATTCTCCTTGTTAGCCATGACCAGGCCGGCAAGCCCGCCGGCCGCAGCCTGTGCACCCTGGCCCTGCAGGGATGGAGCGGCCGCGCCGAACCCGGAGATCCGGCCGGCATCAGCCGCTCCCGCTCCATGAATGCCAGCGCGAAGACTATTCGAGCTGGGAGGTGCAGTGAGGGCAGCGCCTGGCTTTGAGCGGAATGGTCGAAAGGCACTGCGGACACTCTTTGGTCGTCACTTCCGCCGGGGCTTCCTCTTTCCGTTTCAGCCGGTTGAGGCCGCGGATGAGGAAAAAAATCGCCAGAGCGACGATGAGAAAATTGATGATGGCATTGATGAAAATGCCATAATTGATGGTCACCGCTCCGGCCGCTTTGGCGGCGGCCAGGCTGGCGTACGGCCCGGCGGCAGCGCCCTCTTTCAGGACCGCAAAAAGATTACTGAAATCGACGTTGCCGAGCAGCATGCCGATCGGCGGCATGATCACATCCGCCACCAGGGAGCTGACGATGGAGCCAAAAGCGGCGCCGATGATAATGCCGACCGCCATGTCGACGACGTTCCCGCGCATGGCGAACTCTTTGAATTCCTTGAACATATTTCACCCTCCTCTATCTGGTTGTTATTTTCCTCGTCTTCCCCGCCCCTGTCCGGCTGATCAGTTCCAGATATGATCGCCGGCGTGAATGCAGGGGGCTTTGGGATTGCCCCCCACAGCTTTGCGCACCAGCCCGGCGGCCCAGGCTGCTCCGCGCTCGATCTCGCTTTCCGGCAGCTGCCGCCCGCGCGACTGCAGATAGTAACTGGCCGGTTTTGCGACCGGTTTGCCGCCCAGCCCGTGCAGGCGCCGCCAGACCAGACCGGCTGCGCTCTCTCCCTGCCAGAAATAGTGGCGCTTGTAGCGGATTTCAAAGACGCCGAAGTGGAGATTCTGTACCATTTGCGGAGGCAGCTTGAAAAGCCAGGAGAGTAGTCCGTCTGGCTGATGGTGGCGGTGATGGGGACAACCGATGATCAGCAAATCCACGCCGCGGGGCGGTCCCGCTTCCTCGACAGGCAAAAGCCGGACCCGGTGCTCCCTGACAAGCGCCCCACCGATGGCCTGGGCCAGCGCGGCTGTATTGCCCAACCTGGATTCGTAGACCACCCAAACCAGCATGCCGTTATCCCAACAAGGAGTGTCGAAGGGGCCTGAAACGGTTTATCCAGCTCCGTCGTGAGATGCCCGGGGCGTATGGATTCCGCACCACCCGCGCCATCAGGACCGGGCAGCGCCATCACCGCTCTATTTCACATATTCAATCACACCTTCACAGAGCCAATTGGCCACTGCCTGGCGGTTGTCGGCGATAATGAAGCGATCCTGGTCCTTTTTATTCTTGATATTGCCCAGTTCGATATAGACGGCGACAGGTTTAGCCTCACTCAGCACATGCAAATCACGGGTTGAGACCGTCCCCTCATACCCCCGTCCCGGCTGGTTGGCCGCATATTTTTTTTCCACCTTGGCGCGCAGGGTAGTGGCCAGTTTTTTACTTTTGGAATTTTTGTCCTGATAGTAATAAAAAATATCGATACGCTTGCCATGCGATCGCGAGTCGAGATGGATGGTCACCATGATCTGCTGGCGGGCCTTTTGCCGGTGCCGTTCATAAAGATTGTTGACGATATCGACGCGGTCGCTCAACCGGCGCAGATGGTTCCGCGAAATGGGGTGATGGCCCAGATAGTACTCGTGGTCATCGTGTTTCAGGATGGCCTCGTCACGGATGCCATCGTCCTCATCCTGAACCACCATATAGACGCTGGCGCCGTGTTCGAGCAGGCGGCGCGCCAGCCGCAGGGTGATGTCGTAGGCGTATTCATCCTCATAGAGCCGGTTGCGCCCGCGCAGGCCGATGGCGCCCGGATCCGGGCCGCCATGGCCGGGATCGAGATAGACAACGCATCCCTTGAGCGACTGGTCTTTCTGCTGCACCGACTGATAGCGCGGGCCGAAAATAGCGAAACTCGCCGGCTCGGATGCGGCGCTGCTCTCGGAGAGCCAGTCCGCCGGCACCCAGAGCTCGCGGCTCTTTTTGTAGGGGGCCGCCAGAATGCCGGCGGCGTAGAGCGACTGGTTATACTCCTCAATCTTCCTGGCCAGGGCCAGGTCCTTCATCCCAAGTGAGGAACGGATGCTGGTGCCGTCGAAATAGAGCTTGTAGACCGGCAGCTTGTACTCAAACCCGAGGCGGAGATACTCGCCCCCGCGGACCAATTCGCTGTTGAGCTCCCAGAAGCGGGTGATCATCGCGCGGCTGGTCGGAAGGCCATAGCGCTTGAGCAGGGTATAGACCCCATCGCTCTTGCCGGGGGCGACCGTCACATACTCCTGAGCATGCAGGGCTGCCCCGGCGCAGAGTAAAAACAGCAGGATCCCCGCCTGTAGTCTGGACATCATCCTCTTCCTCACCTCAAACCCGCCACATCAAACCACCTTGACCTTTTGGGGATCAAAATCGGCCTTCGGGAAGGCCATCTTCAATCCGGCCAGTTTATCAATGATCACCGAAGCCACGACCAGATTGCGGTACCATTTCTTGTTCGCCGGCACGACATACCACGGCGCCCATTCGGTGCTGGTCCTGCTTATCGCCTCCTCGTAGGCACGCACATACTCATCCCAGAGCTGGCGTTCCTTGAGATCATCGACATTGAACTTCCACCGTTTTTCCGGATCGTCGCGGCGCGCTTCCAGCCGCTCCTTCTGCTCATCCTTGTCGATGTGCAGAAAAAACTTGAGAATGGTTGTCCCCTCCTCGGCGAGCTGCTTTTCAAAAGCGTTGATCTGATCGTAGCGTTTGGACCACACCTCCCTGGGCACCAGCTCGTGCACACGGACGACCAGGACATCCTCATAATGGCTGCGGTTAAAAATGACTATTTCACCGCGGCCGGGGGTCTGCTGATGGACACGCCAGAGATAGTCGTGGGCGAGCTCGATGGCGGTCGGGCTTTTAAAGCTGGCAACCCGCACCCCCTGGGGATTGACGCCCTCGAAGACATGACGGATAACCCCATCCTTGCCGCCGGTATCCATGGCCTGGAGGACCACCAGGAACTTGTGCTTCTGTTCAGCGTAGAGCAGTTCCTGCAGAGCCTCCAGTTTCTTGTTGAGTTTGAGAAGTTCCTCTTTGCCCTCCTGCTTGCCGTCGGGAAAACGGGAGGAATCATCAGGATCGAGCTTTTTCAGATCGACCGGCTTGCCCGGCAGGATCCGGTACCTCTCCATGCTGTTGTCGTTCTTCTTCATACTCTGATTCCTTTCCGATGGGATCTGCTCGAGTCCCCGGGTTTGAGTGGAGCCCCGCCCGACTCAGGAGAGGCCGATCACCTTACCGCTTTCCGTATCGATATCGACATCCAGGAAGCCGGGACGGGTCGGGAGACCAGGCATGGTGCGCATCTGCCCGCAGAGAGGATAGAGAAATCCCGCTCCCACCGAGGCCTTGATTTCGGTCACCGGCAGCCGCCAGCCAGTCGGCACCCCCTTGAGGGCGGGATCATGGCTGAGCGAGAGATGGGTCTTGGCCATACAGACGGGCAGATTGCCGAGGCCCAGTCCGGTATAATAGTCGATTGCGCGCTCCACCTCAGGACTATAGTCGACGCCGTCTGCGCCGTAAATGGCGGTGGCGATAGCCTGGATCTTCTCCTTGATCGGCCACTCCGCAGGATAGAGGAACCGGAAATCATTCTTCTCCCCCGCCGCGGCCATGACCGCCTCGGCGAGTTCGATGATGCCGGCGCCGCCACGCGCATAGTGATTGCAGATATAGGCCCCATGGGCGCCGGCCGCGAGGGCCTCGCGCTTGACCACGGCGATCTCCTCAGGGGCATCGCCCGGGAAGGTATTGATCGCCACCAGGGCCGGGATGCCGAACCGGCGGGAGATATCGATGGCCTTGGCGAGATTGCTGCAGCCCTTCTTGACCAGCTCCGGATTGGATTCCGAGTAGACCGGATCGAGGGGTTTTCCCGCCACCACCGCCGGACCGCCGCCGTGCATCTTGAGGGCGCGGATGCTCGCCACGATCACCGCGGCATCCGGCTTCAGCCCCGAGTAACGGCACTTGATATCGACAAATTTCTCCAGCCCGATATCAGCGCCGAAACCGGCCTCGGTGATGACATAATCCGAGAGCTTGAGGGCGATCTGGTCGGCGAGGATCGATGAGCTGCCGTGGGCGATATTGGCAAAGGGGCCGGCATGCACAAAGGCCGGGCTCCCCTCGAGGGTCTGCATCAGATTGGGCATGATCGCATCCTTGAGCAGCACCGTCATCGCACCGGCAGCGCCGATATCCTCGGCGGTGACGGGTGCGCCGCTGCGGCTGCTGGCGACCACCATTCGGCCGAGGCGCTCGCGCAGATCGGCCAGTCCCGTCGTCAGGGCAATGACCGCCATCACCTCGCTCGCCACCGCGATATCATAACCGGTCTCGCGCTCCTGGCCTTTCTCCTCATCGCCCAGCCCGATCCGGATCCGGCGCAGCAGACGGTCATTGACGTCCACCACCCGCTTCCAGGTGATCCGTTCCGGATCAATATCCAGCCGGAAAAGGCGGCGCATCTCCTCGACGGAGAGGTCTGCAAGACGTCCGGCCTTGATGCCGAGCCGCTCCATCCGCCGCCGCTGGGAGATGGCGAATTCGCCCTTTTTACAGAGCAGCCGCGCCAGCTGCTCATCATCAGGGCGCTTGCTCTCGTGCAGCACCCGGGCGTCGATGGCCGCTGCGAGCAGGTTGTTGGCTGCCGTGATGGCATGGATATCGCCGGTCAGATGAAGATTGAAATCCTCCATCGGCACGATCTGGCTGTAACCGCCGCCCGCAGCTCCTCCCTTGATGCTGAAGGTCGGACCCTGCGATGGCTGACGGATGCAGGTGAAAACGCGCTGTTTCAAATGGGCGCCCAGCGCCTGGGAGAGCCCGAGGGTGGTGGTGGTCTTGCCTTCGCCCAAAGGCGTCGGCGTGGTCGCTGTCACGACAATATATTTGCCGTTGGGCCGGTCCGCCAGACGATCGAGAATCGACAGCCGGACCTTGGCCTTATAGTCGCCATAGGGCTCCAGTTCCTCCGGCAGAATCCCGGCTTCGCGCGCCAGGCTGGTGATTTTTTTCATGCGCGCAGCCTGGGCGATGGCGATGTCACTCGGGACCGGCTGCACGGGGTGAAGACGTATTGGACGGTAGGGGGAAACGCTGATTTTGGCTTTTTTGCTCATCATGGCATCTCCTTTTATTACGATTCAATGTAAGCTTTATTTCCTTGCCAGTCTACATTTTTTTGCGGCCGCCGCGTAAAATTGTACCGCCGGAGGGGAAAAGGGGCCGGAAATCCAAAATTGTCTTGACTAAAGGACTAAATATATGTAATTTTTAATATAAAGACAAGAATCAAAGGCAAGGAGCCCTCATGTCCACCCTCACCGGTTACCAGCGGCGCTACCTGCGCGGACTGGCCAACCCCTTGAAACCCGTCGTTCTGATCGGCAAAAGCGGCCTGACCGGACAGGTGATCGACGCCATCGACGCCGCCCTGGCGGATCATGAACTGATCAAGGTGCGCTTTCTCGAACTCAAGGAGGAGCGCAAGCAGCTCAGCGCGGAAATCGCCGGCAAGACCGGCTCTGAGCTGGCGGGGCTCATCGGCCACGTGGCGCTCTTTTACCGCCGCAACAGCGATCCCGCGAAGCGTAAAATCCAACTGCCGGTCAAATCAGTCTGACCGGACCGGTACCCGGCGAAGCTGCGGCCGGAAGGCCACAGCCAACGCCTGTTTTGCAGCAGCGCCGGGGAGCGTAACCGGCCCGGCCGCGCCTGAACCACGCTAGAATACAGGAAAGTCATGACACTGGATTTTTTCTTCTTATTATTCCTCATCCTCGCCAACGGCATTCTCGCCATGTCGGAGATCGCCGTGGTCTCGGTACGCAAGACCCGCCTGCAGCAGCTGGCCAACGAAGGCAATAAACGGGCCCAATCGGTGCTCGACCTGACCAACAATCCCTCCCGTTTTCTCTCCACAGTCCAGGTCGGCATCACGCTGGTCGGCATCATGGCCGGCGCCTTCGGCGGCGCCCGCTTCACCGATCTCCTGGCGGGGTGGCTGGTACAGTTTGAACCGATCGCCCGCCACAGCCACGCCGTCGCCTTCGCCATCGTTGTTCTGATCATCACCTATCTCACCCTGATCCTCGGCGAGCTGGTCCCCAAACAGATCGCCCTGCACAATCCCGAAAAGACCGCCGGCGCCCTCACCCCCTCGATGATGCGGCTCGCACAGATCGCGCGGCCGGCTGTGGCCATTCTCAGCTGGTCCACCGACGCCGTCCTGCATCTCTTCGGCATCAACAAGGTCGAGGAACAGCCGGTCTCGGAGGAGGAGATCAAGGTGATGATCGATCAGGGCATCGAAGCCGGCATGTTCGAAGAGGCCGAGCGCGACATGATCGAGAGCGTCTTCAGCCTCGCCGACAAGCGCGCCGGCGCCCTGATGACCCCGCGCACCGACGTGGTCTGGCTCTCAACCCAGGATGCGGCGGAGGAGACCTACAAGAAAATCCTTGACAGCGAGCATTCCCGCTTCCCGGTTTGCGATGGAAGCCTCGATGAAGTGATCGGGGTGGTGCGTGCCAAGGACCTGCTGGAGAATACCATCTCCAACCGGGAGGTCGACCTGCGCAAGCATATGCAGCAGGCCCTCTATGTGCCGGAAAGCGCCATGGCCCTGAACGTCCTCGAGACCTTTAAAAAACAGCGGCAGCACATCGCCGTCGTCGTCGATGAGTACGGCGTCATGCAGGGGATTGTCACCATCTTTGACATCCTCGAGGCCATCGTCGGCGACATTCCCTCGATGGATGAAACCGACGAGCGGCCGGGAGTGCAGAAAAGGCTCGACGGCTCCTATCTCATCGACGGTCTCTATTACATGGAAGAGTTCAAGGAGCTGTTCGAGATCGAGGAAGATCTGCCGGAGGAGAGCAGCTACCAAACCCTTGGGGGCTTTGTGCTCTTGCACCTCGGCCGCATCCCGGTGGCCACCGATTTCTTTGAGTGGAGCAAATGGCGCTTCGAGGTTATGGATATGGATGGCACCAGAGTGGACAAGGTGCTGGTCACGCCGCTGATCAAGGAAGAGCAGGGCACGGCCGGAACTGAATCGCAGCAGCTGTACAACCCGAAGGAGGGATAATGCAGTACCGCACCGTTGAGATGATCCGCCGCAGTGTGCCGACCCTGGAGGGTGCGGGTGTGCGCCTGCAGCGCGTCTTCGGCTTTGGCGAGGCGCCCAATCTCGATCCTTTTTTGCTGCTCGACCACTTTGGCTCGAAGAATCCCGAGGACTATATGGCGGGATTCCCGTGGCACCCCCATCGCGGCATCGAGACGGTCACCTATCTTTTAACCGGTGCGGTCGATCACGGCGACAGCCTCGGCAATCAGGGCGTCATCGGCAGCGGCGAGGTCCAGTGGATGACTGCGGGCAGCGGTATTGTCCACCAGGAGATGCCACAGCACGTCGCCGAGCCCCTCAACGGTCTCCAGCTCTGGGTCAACCTGCCGGCGGCGAAAAAAATGATGATTCCGCGCTACAACGGCATTCTCAGCGAGCAGATTCCAACAGTCGAGCTTGAGCCGGGCATTCAGGCCCGGGTGATCAGCGGCAGCCTGGCGGGCGTGCAGGGGCCGATGCGGGATCTGATCGTCGATGTCGGCTACTATGATCTCACCCTGGCGCCCGGCGCGCGGATCGGCCTCCCCATTCCGGCCGGGCAGCGCGCCTTCGCCTATCTCCATGCCGGCCGCGGCGCGTTCGCCGCCGCAGCGGACCAAGCCGTCGGCGCCGGCCATCTCGTCGTCTTCGCCGGCGACGGCGACGCTGTGCAGATTCAGGCCGGCGAGGAGGGCATGCGCTTCCTCCTCGTCCATGGCCAGCCCCTCAACGAGCCCGTCGCCTGGCGCGGCCCGATCGTCATGAACACCGACGAGGAACTGCGCACCGCCTTCGCCGAGTTCAGAGCAGGCACCTTCATCAAACACAAACCGGCCTGACCGGGCGGCGCCCCCTTAAGGCCCCCGTCATTACCGGTGCCGGATGTGAAGTAACAATTTTCAGGCCAACTGAAACTCACCCTGCCGCTCAACGTATGTACAGGAGCAACTCATGCGCGTCCTGTTCAACCCTTTGGGAATCAATCATGAAGCTTCTGTCCACCCTGAGCGTCATCCCGCTCCTTCTACTCGGGTTCTTCGCGGCGGCACAAGGCCAGGAAAAGTCCCTTGCGCTGCGGAGGAGCTCCCACCCCATTATCATCGACGGCATCATCGATCCGGCCTGGAGCAGTGCTGATTCAGCCCACAGCTTTTTCCAGATGCAGCCCTACTTCGCCCGGCCGCCGCTTCACCGCACGGTAGCCAGGATCCTCACCGACGAAAAGAATCTCTACTGCCTCATCCTCTGCTACGACGAGCGCGAGCACATCCAGGCCAACACCGGCAAGCACGACGATTTCAGCGGCGACATTGTCTCCCTGATGCTGGACACCTTCAATGACCGCCGCACCGCCTACAAATTTGCCGTCAATGCCGGCGGCAGCCGCGCCGACTGCCGCCTCCTCGACGACGCCCGCCACCGCGATTACAGCTGGGACGGCGTCTGGTTCTCCGCCAGCCGGATTTACGACTGGGGCTGGGCCGTCGAGATGGAGATCCCCTACCGCTCCATCCAGTACGGCGAAGGACTCGACGAATGGGGCCTCGACTTTGACCGCTGGAGCTCCAGGGAGCAGGAGGATCTCTACTGGAACTCGTATGAACAGGCTGAGGGCCAGCGCATCTCCAGGTTCGCCCGGCTGCTCTTCACAGACTATCATCCCACCGTCAGAGGCCTCAATCTCGAAATCTATCCGGTCGGATTGACCAAAGCCGAGCAGAAGCAGGGCGATGGCTGGAGCTTCTCCCCCAACGCCGGCGTCGATCTCTTTTACAATCCCTCGCAGCGCCTCACCCTCCAGCTCACCGGCAATCCCGACTTCGCCCAGATCGAAGCGGATCCCTTTGAATTTAATATTTCGCGCTACGAAACCTACTACTCCGAGCGGCGCCCCTTTTTCACCGAGGGCAATGAGGTCTTTATGCCTTCCGGCAAGGAACGCGGCAGCGGATTCATCTCCCCGATGGAGCTCTTTTATTCCCGCCGTATCGGCCGCAAACTGCCCGACGGTAGCGAAGTGCCCCTCCTGATCGGCAGCAAAGCCTTCGGGCGGCTCAACAGCTGGGAGTACGGCGGCTTTGTCACTGCCACAGGGAAAAAAGAGTTCATGGAGGGCGGCGCGACCGGCAGCGAACCCTCAGCGCTCTACAGCTCCGTGCGGCTCAAAAAGCAGGTGATGGGCAACTCTTCGGTGGGACTGCTCTATGTGGGAAAAAACAGCGGGGATGAAAAAAACGGGGTGATCGATGTCGACGGGGCTTTTCGCGCCCCGGACTGGCAGCTCTCCTATCAGATCGCCCGCTCCTACAGAAACGACCAGGGCGACTATGCCGCCTCCGTCGGGCTCTGGATGCCCAAACCCGCCTGGGTGCTCGGGCTGCGCTCGCGCTATGTGGGGGAGAAATTCGACATCCAGGAGGTCGGCTATGTGCCCTGGCACGGCACCTGGAATGGCGCCCTCATGACCGGTCCGGTCTGGCGGCCGCAGACCGGCGCCGTCAGCCAGATCATGGTCTACGGCGGCGGCCTCTTCAACCATGAAAAGGTCGATGACTATACCGACCGGATGGCCGCCTTCGGCTACAACATGCAGTTCCGCAAAAACTGGGGTTTTGAGATCAACCTCAACGCCGGCAGATCAAGCGACATGGGGGTCCTCTACAACTCCCGCGAGGCGAGCCTCTCCTCCTGGTTTAACACCTCTCCCGCCTGGGAAGGTAACCTCTACGGGGGCTATTCCCGCACCTTCAATTTTGCCCGGGGCTACCTGGCCTCCTATGGCTGGGCGGGAGGTGAAATCAACTGGAGGGCGGCCAGAATCCTCAGCCTGGGGAGTTCAGCGGATATCTTTTTCGAGGGAAATCCGGCGGGGGCTGTGGAGGAGATCACCTTCAACGCGCGCCCCTATCTCTCATGGACACCGGTCAACAACCTGAACATGCGGCTCTACGTCGACAATCTTTACCTTCGCACCACCGGCCACCTCGAACGGGTGATCGGCGGATTCCTCTTTTCCTACAATTTCCGTCCCAAGAGCTGGCTCTATTTCGCCCTCAACGAGGTGCAGGAGCGCAGCGCGAAGTATGACGGCAACTCTTTCCTGCCCAACCGCCTGCACACGGTCAACCGGGTCAATGTGGTCAAGCTGAAGTACCTTTTTTATTTCTAGACGGACGCCATGCCCCTGGCACTGGTGAACGTCGCGGCTGGTGGATGCGGCTGCCGGTGCGCGATCCTGCGTTCAGCTGACCCGCCAGGACTGTCAGATCGTTTCTTGGGCCGGCGTGATCTGCCAGATCTTCCGGCAGTAGTCGCGGATGGAACGGTCGGAAGAGAAGCGGCCCATGCGCGCCGTATTAAGGATCGACATACGCGTCCACTGCTCCGTGTCGCCGTAGGCGCTCTCGACCCTGGCCTGACAGGCCAAATAGGCAGCCAGGTCCGCGCAAAGCATATACTCGTCCCTGTTCATCAGGTTGTCGGTCAGGGGAAGGAAGAGATCGGGCTGTTCCGGCGCAAAATGGCCGCTGCGAATGAGATCGATCACTTGCCGCAGGCGGGAATTCGCGGCGTAGAGAGCCGCCGGGTAGTATCCGGCCGCCTTCATTTCCTGCACCTCCTGCGCGGTGAGGCCGAAGAGAAAAAAGTTCTCCTCGCCGACCTCCTGCCTGATCTCCACATTCGCACCGTCGAGTGTGCCGATGGTCAGGGCGCCATTGAGGGCGAACTTCATGTTGCCGGTCCCGGAGGCCTCCTTGCCCGCGGTCGAGATCTGCTCCGAGAGGTCCGCGGCGGGATGGATATAGTGCGCGTTCTTGACGTTAAAATCCGGATAAAAAACCACCTTGAGCCGGTTGTGCACATCGGGATCGGCATTGACCACCGCCGCAACGGCGGTGGTCAGCCTGATGATCAGCTTGGCCATGAAATAGCCGGGCGCGGCTTTGCCGGCGAAGATGCAGGTGCGCGGTGTGATTACAGCCCCGGGATCCTCCTTCATGCGCAGGTAGAGATCGATGATGTGCAGAAGGCTGAGATGCTGGCGTTTGTATTCGTGGATGCGCTTGGCCTGGATATCGAAAAGCGAATCGGGCTCGACGGCGATGCCGGTCACCTCCAGGATCCGAGCGGCGAGCCGCTTTTTGTTTTCGAGCTTGACCTGGCGCCACTCTGCGCGGAATTCAGGGTCGCCGGCGAAGGCTTCGAGCTGGCGCAGCTCCTGCAGCTCCCTGATCCAGCCGCTGCCGATCTTGCGGCTGATCAGCGCGCTCAGTCCGGGATTGCACAGCGCCATCCAGCGGCGCGGCGTCACTCCGTTCGTCACATTGAAAAAGCTTTCGGGATGGAGCTCATGGAAATCTCGCAGCACCGTGCTCTTTAACAGATCGCTGTGCATCCGCGCCACCCCGTTCACCGCATGGCTGCCGACGCAGGCGAGATGGGCCATGCGCAGGGAGCGGCCGCCCGCCTCGTCGATCAGTGACAGCCGCGCGACCCGCTCCTCGTCGCCGGGATAACGCTCCCTCACCTCGTCCAGAAAGCGTTGGTTGATCTCGAAGATGATCTCGAGATGACGGGGCAGCAGATCGCCGAAGAGCTTGACCGGCCATCTCTCGAGGGCTTCGGGCAGCAGGGTGTGATTGGTGTAGCAGAAGGTGCTCCGGGTGATCTGCCAGGCGCGCTCCCACTCCAGCCGGTGCACATCCACCAGCAGGCGCATCATCTCCGCCACCGCGATCGAGGGATGGGTATCGTTCATCTGGACGGCAAAATGCTCATGAAAGGAATCCAGATTTTCGTGCCGCGAGAGATGGATCCGGATCATGTCCTGCAGCGAGCAGCTCACGAAAAAGTACTGCTGGATGAGCCGAAGCTGCTTTCCTGATTCGGTCTCATCGTTCGGGTAGAGCACCTTGGTGATGGTCTCCGTGGAGATCTTGTCCTCCACAGCGGCGTAATAGTCGCCGAGGTTGAAATCCTCAAAATCGAAGGAGACGACGGCCTCCGCTTTCCACAACCGCATGGTGTTGCATTTGCCGTTTTCATAGCCGATGATGGGCGTGTCATAGGGGAGGCCCTTGATCTGCCTCGCCGGGATCCATTTGACGTGGTTATGGCCGTCGTCATAAAAAGATTCCGTATGGCCCCCCAGGCCGACCTGCTGGCACCATTTTGCCCGCGCGATCTCCCAGGGATTCCCGAATCTTAACCAGGTGTCGGCGATTTCGCGCTGCCAGCCCTCCCTGATCTCCTGATCGAAAATGCCGAATTCATAGCGGATGCCGTAGCCGATGGCATTGACCGACAGGGCGGCCAGCGAGTCGAGAAAGCAGGAGGCGAGACGCCCCAATCCCCCGTTGCCCAATCCCGGCTCCTCCTCCTGGCTCAGCAGCTCGTCGAGATCGATGCCAAGCTGCTCCATCGCCTTGCGGCTCTCCGTCTGCAGGCCAAGCGAGATCAGGTTGTTGGCCAGATGGGGACCCGGCAGATATTCGGCCGACAAATAGGCCACGGTCTTGCCCGCCTTGCCGGTGCCGTACTCCTCGATCTCGTGCATACCCCGGATCCAGGCAGCGAGCATCCGGTCCCGTATAGTGTAGGAAAGCGCCATGTAGAGATCATTGCGGCTGGCATCCTGCAGGGTGCAGCCTTGCAGATAATAGAGGTTGTCCAGAAAGGCCTGGGCGATGATTCGGGCATCGCTGCCGATGCGGACCTGCTGCGGGTCGATTTCTTTTTTCATCCAATCACCACTGGCAAGATTCAATTACACCAGCCGCCCGGATGGGCGGGGTTGCGGTTGCGGCGTGTTTCAGGCTCCCATGCGCCCGTTGCCAGCTAAAGTAAAGCAATTTTCGGAATAATTCAAGCGGAAACTGGATTTTGCTTTCAGGAGACCACCCTTGCAGGCGTATGCAGCCGGGTCCACAACTCCATCGAACAGAAAAAAAAGGAACAATGATGCCAGAACGCACTGCCCTCATCGCCGGAGCGACCGGTCTTGTCGGGAGCCATTGTCTGCGGCTCCTCCTTGCAAATCCTGATTTCACCCGAGTCATCGCGCTGACCCGCCACCCCCTGCCGGTCAGACATCCCCGCCTCGACGCGGTCATGACGGATTTTGAAAAACTTGCAGATACGCTGGCGGGGCTGCGGGCGGATGCAGTTTTCTGCTGCCTGGGAACCACCATCAAAAAAGCGGGTTCGCAGGCAGCATTCCGGCGCGTGGACCACGATTATCCCGTGCTGCTGGCGGAATGGGCGGCCCGCACCGGAGTGGGACAGTACCTGATGGTGAGCGCCATGGGCGCGGATCCGGGTTCGCGCATCTTTTACAATCGCGTCAAAGGGGAAGCGGAAAAGGCTATTGCTGGGCAGACCATACCGTCGATCATCTTTTTCCGCCCTTCCCTGCTCCTGGGTGAACGCAGTGAGCACAGATTCGGCGAGGAAGCCGGCGCGCTTTTCTTCCGACTCTTCGCTTTTATTTTCCGCGGACCCCTGGCTAAATACCGGCCCAACAAAGCGGAGCATGTCGCACAGGCCATGCTCAGCCGGGCTGTGGAGCCCCCTCGCGGGGTGCACCTGGTCACAGCCGGGGAGATGCACAGCCCGGCCTGACGGGGAGGAGTGTGCATGCCGGCGGCCGGGCGCTGTTCAGCGCTGCAGCAGGTGGGGGATAAAAACCAGTGCGCCGATGACCACGGCGCCGGCCGCACAGATCAACACTGCGGCGGCGGCGATATTTTTCGCTTTCTCCACCGCCGGATAGAATCCGGGATGGACAATATCACAGAGAAACTCAAACGCCGTATTGACCGCCTCGGCGGACCAGACCAGCGCCATCGCGGCGATGACCGCGATCCATTCAGCCCTGGAAAGCTGGTATACAAAAGCGGCGATGATGACCAGCACTGTGGCGGCCAGATGGATCCAGGCGTTGTGCTGGGTCTGCAGCATCTGCCGGATGCCGGCGAAAGCATAACCGAAACTCGCCACCCGGCGGCGCAGACTGAATTTGTTTTTCGATTCCATTAGGCAGCCCTGATCAATGGTGAACCTGGTATTCTCTTGCCGCGGGCAAATTACCAATCTCTGCACTAACAGTCAAGTCAAAACTGCCCTCCTGTAGGGCCCGACCTCCTCTGGATTGGACTTGATTTTTCGCCGGAGAGGCACTATATTGGAAGGCCGGATGGCCGATGCGGCCAAGTTCTGTTCGCAGGAGCCCGATCCCGCCGGAATCTGCACTGCAGTTCATTTCAAACCAGGGAGTCACCCCCATGTCCACATCCACCACCCGAATGACCATGCTGATGGCGGTCGTTTTCGCATTATCAGCGCTTTCTCCGGCCGCCCATGCCCAGTGGAAACCGGCGCCCGGGGACACTTTACAAACCCCCGTGCTGCTGCCGGAAAATCAGGTGCTCTTCCGCATCTACGCCCCCAATGCCGAATCGGTCAAGCTGGGTGGCGGTGACATCCCCGAACTGGGCTGGACCGGCAAGGAGATGACCAGGTCCGCTGAGGGGATCTGGGATATTACCCTGGCCATTGCACCGGGCACCTACCGTTATAATTTCAACGTCGATGGCGTGACCACCATCGATCCCAGGAATCCGAAAACCAGCGAATCGAACGGCAGCACCTGGAGCCTTCTCCATCTGCCGGGTGCGGCCTTTATGGACACACAGAATGTCCCCCACGGCGCTATCGCCGAGGTGACCTATTGGTCCGCCTCCCTGCAGCGCTTCCGCCGCCTGCATGTCTATACCCCGCCCGGCTATGAGAGCGGCAAGAACAAATTTCCGCTCTTTTACCTGCTCCACGGCGCCGGCGACTGCGATGACTCCTGGAGCACCGTCGGCCGTGCCGGTTTTATCATCGACAACCTCATCGCGGCCGGGAAAGCGGTGCCGATGGTGGTGGTCATGCCGGCCGGGCATACCGGCCCCTTCAACTGGGGCGCCCCGCGCGGCGATCTCGCCAAAAGCATGGTCGATGAATTTGTCCTCGACTTTACGCACGAGATCATGCCCCTGGTCGAATCCCGCTACCGGGTGCTGACCGGCCCGAATCATCGCGCCATCGCCGGGCTCTCCATGGGCGGCTTCCAGACCCTGAACATCGCCATCCCGGCCATCGGCCGGTTCGCCTGGGCAGGGGTTTTCAGCTCGGGCATCATCGGCATCAAACCCAATCCGGCCACCGGCGGCGCACCGGCCGGACCCACCTGGGAGGAGAAACATGCCGCCCTGCTCGAGAATCCGGCCGTGAAAAAGGGATTCAAGCTGCTCTGGTTCGCCACCGGCAGCGAGGACTTTCTGCTCGAAACCTCCCGCGCCACTGTGGAGATGCTGCGCAGCCACGGTTTTAACGTGACCTACAAGGAGACGGCCGGTGCCCATACCTGGATCAACTGGCAGCAATATCTCAACGAGTTCGCCCCCCTGCTCTTTAAATGATCCCGCGCCAGGCTGCCTGCTTCTGCTCTATGGCGCGTGAGGATAAAAAGCTTGTCTTTGATGGAGGTTTTTCGTACAATTGTAATAATTAACTCTGCCGCTGCAAGGCGCACTTTTGAAACAAAATTGAAAGGAAAGCCCATGGCAGAAGAAGTCAAGGCTGGCTGCGCGCGGCCGACAGGAGGACCTGTCGGAGAAACCGCTCCGCCTGCAGAATCGGCTCCAACAGCCCCAAAAGAGGAGAAAAAGCCCATGCTTAAATTAGGAAGCAAGGCTCCCGATTTCACCGCCCCGGCCTACCAGCAGGGGAAATTCATCAATGTCAAGCTGTCGGACTATCTGGGGAAGTGGGTTGTTCTCTGCTTCTATCCCGGCGATTTCACATTTGTCTGAGCGACCGAGATTTCGGCGGTCGCCGAAAAAGCAGCAGAATTCGAGAAACTGGGTGTCCAGGTGCTCTCCATGAGCGTCGACAGCCACTTTGTTCACAAGATGTGGAACGACCACGAGCTCTCCAAGATGGTCAAGGGCGGCGTTCCATTCCCCATGCTTTCCGATGGCGGCGGCAAGGTCGGAGCAGCCTATGGCGTATACGACGAGAATGCCGGCGTTGAGAACCGCGGCAGGTTCCTGATCGATCCGGACGGCGTGGTCGTCGGCTACGAAGTGCTCACTCCGCCGGTCGGACGTAATGTCGCCGAGACCATCCGGCAAATCCAGGCCTTCCAGCTCGTGCGCGCGAGCAAGGGCACCCAGGCCACCCCGTCGGGCTGGAGACCGGGCAAAAAGGTCCTCACTCCCGGACCGGACCTGGTCGGCAAGGTGTGGGAGGTCTGGAAGGTCTCGGAAGCATTCGATTAAACCCTTTTCAGACTGGTTGCCCTGCCCGCCCGGTGTTTTCTGGCTGGCATCCGCACTTGTTCCCGCCCGGTCATTTCAGGCGGGCATCAGCACTCGTTCCCACCCGGTCATTTCAGGCGGGCATCAGCACTCGTTCCCACCCGGCTCTTTCGGGTGGGAACGTTTTTTTACCCCCGCGCTCACTCCGGAAAGACCCGCTATTTCCCGTCCGGCGTACCCGCCTCCGCTGCGGCACAAGAATTCTGTTTTTTCCCAGTCAAATTTTTCCTATTTTAATGGAATTAATCCTGTTCCATCCGCGGCAGCTTGCCGGCGGGAAGGCCTCATCATACTGACCAGTATTGCAGACCATGCTTCAGATCAGAAATCTCTCCTATCATATCGGCGATCGCCTCCTGCTCAAGGATGTCAACTGGGTCATCAATCCCGGCAAACGGGTCGCCCTCATCGGTCCCAATGGCGCGGGCAAGACCACCCTGCTGCGCATCATCAAGGGCGAGCTGCCGCCGCACGATGGCGTGATGATCAAGCCCAGAGAGTACTCCATCGGCTATCTGCCCCAGGAGGAGATCGCCGCGGGCAGTGGTCCCATCCTCGCCGCCGTACTCGAAGGACAGGGGGAGATCCTCCTTCTCGAAGAACAGATCGCCGGACTGCATGCCATTTTCAATTCCCATACCGAGGATGATGAAGAGCTGCTCGAACGCCTCGGCGCCCTGGAATCGCGCTACGATGCTCTCGGCGGCTACACCATCGAAAACGAGGCCAAGGCGATCCTGACGGGACTGGGATTCAAGGAAAATGATTACCAGCGCCCGATGAGCGAATTCAGCGGCGGCTGGCGCATGCGCGTCTATCTGGCCCGCCTGCTCCTTCAGAATCCCGACCTCCTTCTCCTCGATGAGCCCACCAACCATCTCGATCTCCCCTCACTCGAGTGGCTGGAAAACTATCTCCTCTCCTTTCCCGGCAGCATTGTGCTGGTCTCGCACGACCGTTTCTTCATCGACCGTCTCGCCCAGGAGATCACCGAACTCGACCGCGGGGTTCTCACCCATTACACGGGCAATTACCATTTTTATGAAAAACAAAAAGCCCAGAGCGAAGAACTGCTGATTAAACAGTGGGAGGCGATGCGGGACGAGCGGGAACGTCAGCAAAAGTTCGTCAACCGCTTCCGCTACAAGGCGACCAAAGCCGCCGCTGTGCAGAGCCGCATCAAAATGCTCGACAAGATGGAAGAGGTCGAACTGCCGCCTCCGCCGCCGCCGCGGATCCGTTTCCGCCTTCGGGTGGCCGGCACCAGCTACAAGGAGGTGCTCCACATCGAGAAGATGAGCTTCCGCTATGCTGCCCCCTGGGTGCTGCAGGGGACCGATCTCAACATCTACCGAGGCGAGAAGGTGGCCCTGGTCGGGGTCAACGGCAGCGGCAAGACCACCCTCACCCGCCTGATCTGCGGCGAACTCAAGCCCCAGGAGGGCGTTATTCGCATCGGCGAGCGCACCACCATCGGCTACTACGCCCAGCACCAGGTCGACGCCCTCAACCTCGATCATACCGCCTATGAAGCGGTCGCCTCGACCACCGCGCACTCGCTCGCACCCCGCGTTCGCGACATCCTCGGCCTCTTCCAGTTTCACGGCGAGGATGTCTTCAAGCCGGTCCGCGTCCTGTCTGGAGGCGAAAAGGCCCGCGTCTCGCTCGCGAAAATCCTGCTCTCGCCGGTCAATTTTCTCATCATGGACGAGCCCACCAACCACCTCGATGTCCGCGCCAAGGAGGCCCTCGAGGAGGCGCTGCAGGAGTACGACGGCACCCTCCTGCTCATCGCCCATGACCGCTACTTTCTCGACAAGCTGGTCAGCCGGGTGATCGAACTGAAGGATGGCCGGATGACGACCTACGAGGGGAACTACTCCGACTATGTCGCCAAACGTGAGGCTGACGCTGCCCGCGCCGCCGGGGAGCTGAAGATCAGCCAGGCGGCGCTGCGGGAGGCCAATCCCGAGCCGGCCACCGCGTCGCGCAAGAGCAAGGAGCAGAAGCGGCAGGAGGCCGAGGCCCGCCAGGCGATCAGCAGCGAACGCAACCGGCTGGAACAGGCCATCGCCCGCATCGAGGCCGAAATCCAGGCCCGCGAAGAGAAAAAAAGCACTCTCGAGGCCCAACTCGCCAATCCCCAGAGCTACAAGAACGGTGAGTTCGCCGCCCAGCTCGCCCGCGACTATACCCAGATCAAGTCCGAGCTGGAGTGGCTGGTGACCGAATGGACCGAGAATCAGAATGCCCTTGAACAACTGCTGAAAACCCTGATCTGAAACCTTTTCTCTTCCCATCCGTCTAATTTTAATTAGGAAAAACTGAATTTAATTAACCAAATACAGGAGGCAAAATTGAACCGCATCATCCGCACCACCCTGGCGATCGTCCTGCTCCTCACGGCATCTCTGGTCACAGCCGATGAAGGGATGTGGACTTTTGACAACCCCCCGACCAAACAGCTGCAGGAAAAATACAACTTCACCCCCACCAAGGAGTGGCTGGACCACGTCCGTCTGTCGAGCGTCCGCTTCATGGACGGGGGCTCGGGCTCCTTCGTCAGCCCCAACGGCCTGGTGATGACCAACCACCATGTGGCGATGGGACAGCTGCAAAAAATGTCGACGGCCGAGCAAAATTTCGTCGCGACCGGTTTTTACGCTGCCACCCAGGCGGAGGAAGCCAAATGCCCGGATCTGGAGCTGAACGTGCTCGTCGATATGGTGAATGTCACCAGCCGGATCACCGGCGCGGTCAAGCCGGGGATGAAGCCGGCTGACGCCCTCAAGGCCCGCAAAGAGGAACAGGCGAAAATTGAAAAGGAGTACAGCGACAAGACCGGCCTCCGCTGCGATGTGGTCTCCCTGTACAACGGCGGTGAATACTGGCTCTATCAGTACAAACGCTACACCGACATCCGCCTGGTCATGGCCCCCGAGCGCCAGATCGCTTTCTGGGGCGGCGATGATGACAATTTCACCTATCCCCGCTACGACCTCGATATGGCCTTCTTTCGCGTCTATGAGGACTACAAACCCCTCAGCAGTCCTGATTATCTGAAATGGAACGCTGCCGGCGCCGAGAATAACGAGCTGGTCTTCGTCTCCGGTCATCCCGGCAGCACCAGCCGCCTCGACACCTATGCCATGCTCGAGATAGAACGTGACTTTAACGCCCCCATGATTCTCGAAATGATCCAGAAACGTCTCGATGTCCTCTACGCCTATTCCAAACGCGGTCCCGAGCAGGAACGCCGCGCCCTTGGTCAGATCTTCGGCCTGGAGAACGGCAAGAAATCCTATACCGGCCGCTATCGGGGGCTCCAGGATCCCAAGCTGATGGCCAAAGCCAAAGCCGATGAAGAGGCCTTCCGGGCCAAAGTCAATGCCAATCCGGAGTGGAAAAAGGCCTACGGCGATGGCTGGAAGACCATCGAAAAGGTGATCGCCAAACAGAAAAAAGAGTTCGGCTCGCGTTCCTACGGCAGCCTGGCTTTGAGCAGCAGCTTCGCCCGCTATGCCCAGAACCTGGTCTTCGCCGCGGCCGAGCGCCAGAAACCGGACATGGAACGGCTGGATGGTTACCACGATGTCCAGCTGGAACGCTCCAAGCTGCGCCTCTTCTCGCCCGCCCCCATTTACAAAGACCTTGAAGAGGCCACTTTCGCATCGATGCTGGAGCTGGCTCTTGACAAGGCCGGCGCTGCAGATCCCATCGTCTCCGCCGTCCTCAAAGGCCGTACTCCGGCCCAGGCCGCCAAGGAGATGATCGAGGCTACAACCCTCGACAAGCCCGAAGTGCGCAAGGCCCTGTACGAAGGCGGCGCCGAGGCGGTCGCCAAATCGACCGATCCTTTCATCGTGGTGATGCGCGAGCTGGAACCCCTGCTGCGTGAACGTCAGGAAAAATCGCGCAAGGAAACCGAGTCCCTGCTCACCCCCGCCTCTGAAAAGATCGCCAACGCCCGTTTTGCAGTCTATGGCAAGAATATGTATCCTGATGCCACCTTCACTCTGCGCCTCTCCTATGGCGCGGTCAAGGGTTATCCAATGAACGGCACCAGGGCTCCTTACAAGACCACCCTCTATGGCCTCTACGACCGCGCCCTCGGCTTCGACCAGCAGGGCGCCTGGGCCCTGCCGCAGCGTTTCTGGGACCGCCAGAAAGATCTGGATCTCTCCACCCCCGCCAATTTTGTCAGCACGTGTGATATCATCGGTGGTAACTCCGGTTCTCCGGTGATCAATAAAAACGCCGAGCTGGTTGGCTTGGTCTTTGACGGCAACATCGAAAGCCTCGTCGGCGATTATGTGTTCGATGAGACCGCCAACCGCTGCGTCGCAGTGCACAGCGCCTTTATTATCGAGGGGCTGCGCAAGCTCTACGACGCCGGCAAACTGGCGGACGAAATCGAAGGCAAATAACCGCCGCTCCATCAGACCGGGAGGCGGGTACCCCGCGAGCTCCTGCCCGCTCCTTCCGCGCTGTTTCTCCGTATCACCATAAAAAAAAGTGCGGCGCATCTGCGCCGCACTTTTTTTTAACTTCCGTTACCATCTCACTTGAGCAGTGTCAGCCTCCGGGTGCTCTGGCCGTTGGCCGTCACCAGCCGCGAAAAATAGACCCCGCCTGCAGCCGGTCTGCCCAGCAGGTCGTCGCCGTTCCAGACCACTTCATAAGAGCCGGGAGCGCGCACTTCTTCGACCAGCGTGGCCACGACCTGGCCAAAGAGGTTGTAGATCTGCAGGGTGACATGTGCGCTCTCATGCACCTCATAGGCCAGGGTGGTGGTGGGGTTGAAGGGATTGGGGTAATTTGGCAGCAGCTGCGCCCGCAGGGGCGCCTGCACCGGCGCTATATCACCCAGCACATCGGCGGTGTCGCTTTCGCCAAGAATGCGCAGGTTGCTGTAGATAACTCCCGGCTGGGCGACGTAGACATTGTCCGTCCCGAGAAATATGTAGCGGAACATCTCCACCTGCCCTTCGAAGGGAAGAGTGTAGCACTTGTTGCCGTCGAGATAGACCGAAGCACTCGATTTGTCCCAGGTGATCCGGAATTCATAGGTCTTGTTCAGGTTCCAGGTGGCATCCTCCATGATGCGCACCTCGTCGCGGGTATCGATCCCGCGCGGGGCGGCCAGCATTTTGAATCCGGCCACCCCGTCACCCACGGTATAGCCGCTGCCGGTCCGTATATTAATCCAGGAACCCTTGCTCTCGAAAATGGCCTTGGAGCCGTTCTCCTGTGAATAGAGGTTGATGATCTGCTGCTTGGTCTCAATATTCTGGCTGACCGGATCGAAATTGCGGACATCCACCAGCAGGCTCCCTGAACTTGGCAGGGGCGAGGGCAGGGTGATCATCAACTGGCTGTTGCTTGAAGTGGCTTTCCATCCTGAACCGGAGATAAAGGTGCCGTTACGGTTTTGCATCTGCCCGATGGCCGTCGAAGAGGCCTTGTCGAGTGGATCGCTGTACAGGACCGCCCCGGAAGCCGCGCTCCAGCTCATGCTTGCCAGCAATAGTAACAAATGGTGTTTTTTCATCCTTATTGTACTCCTCTCTGGTTAATACGCTTGCAGGAGTGCAAATAGAGTGCCAGGGTTGTCCATTAAGCCATTGCGAAAGCGGTGTTGTTATTTTTACAGTTAAGTTCGGCAGCCAGGCGCCGGCGGGGCATAGGGATTACATTTGTGTAAGGGAATATCCACTTATGTAAGCAGATGAGGCGATCCGGGAAAGGGTAAAAAAAAACCCCTGCAGCGGGGATGCCGGCAGGGGCAATGCTGAAATGGAGCAGTTTAGTAGGTAACCATCGGCTCCAGCTTTTTGGCCTCTTCGATCCAGGCTTCGACGCGTTTCAGGCCGGGCAGAAGGCGCACGGTGCGCTTTTTGCCGTCGGCGTTGGTTTCCGCGATCTTGGCGACCAGATTTTCGGCCTTGCGGGTGCGCAGTTCCTTGACGGTGTCCACACCGGCCTTTTCGAGCAGTTCGGCATACTGCTTGCCGATGCCCTTGACGCGATAGAGGTCAGCCATGTTGACCCACTTGAGGATGACAGCTTCATCGATCCCGCTGGCTTCGGCGATCTCCTTGCGGCCTTTCTTTGTGGCTCCGGCCTTGAGCAACCCCTGTACAGTCTTAATGTTCGCTTTTTTCAGTTTCTGGGTCATCGAGGCACCAACGCCTTCGATATCCGCAATTTTGTAATTCATCATAACCAGTCCTCCAGTTTATAAGACGCATCAAATTATTGTTATTAATGATAAAAATCAAGTACTAATTGCAGTTTCGCCAAATTTAGCCTAAAAAAACGGGCAGAGTGGTGCGACACCACTCTGCCCGGAATCCGATGTATGAAGGGCAAAACGGTTAACCGGGGATGCGGAAGCCGAGGAGATCATCGCGGCTGTACCAGCTTGTCTTCACGGAATTGGACTGGTTGCCGCCCAGGACGGAGATCCCGTTCTGGTTCTCCTCGATGAAAAAACCGACATGGCCGCAGTAAGGATCATTATTCCTCTTAAAGACGGCGATGCATCCCCGCTCCGGGGACTCGATGATTGTCCCCCAATAGAACCAGGAGCGCGCCCAGGCGGAATCGGTCCCCTCATACCCCGCACGCTCGACACACCAGTTGACGAAAGCGGAGCACCAGGGGGTTTCATCATTGGCATTCCAGGGCGACTCGAGCATGGTGCTTTGCAGATATTCGACTATGCGGGGGTT
>DAOOPF010000036.1:0-24277 GCA_035388125.1 bacterium
GTTCGGCGTTTACCAGGCGGAGAGAGCCTGGCAAACGCCGAAATTACCTGAAGGGGAACTATTGATAGGCGTTTAATGGTCGCAGGTGTTGTCGCCGGTCTGGAGCGCGCCCGAGAGGTAATCAAGAGCGATTTTATCAGGATTTGCGGCCGCTGCACCGACGACCACCTCAATCTGATGATCGGCGAAGAGCATTTGAGCGCGCTGGCCCATACCGCCGGCGATGATGACCGCGGCTCCGCGCTCGGCCAGCCAGCGCGGAAGCAGTCCCGGCTCGTGAGGCGGGGGAACGACATCTTCTCTGCCGGTGATGCTCCTGGTGGCCGGATCGACGTCGATGAGGGCAAATTGTTCGCAGTGGCCGAAGTGGGCGCAAAGCTGGCCGTTGGCGATCGGAATGGCAATTTTCATTGTGGATTCTCCAAGCGTGGTTAGGATGACTTGCTCAGGTCGGCGATGGGTTTGATGATCTCCTGCATGATCTTGGCTGTGGGCGAACTGGCATAGGTATTGATGAAGGCCTTGCCTTCGTCACAAGCCAGGGCGATCTGCGGGTCGATGGGGATGGAGCCGAGGAAGGGGACCCCCATCTCTTTCGCCATGCGCGCACCACCGCCCGATCTCAGGATTTCAGTGCTCTTGCCGCAGTGGGGACAGACAAATCCGCTCATATTCTCCACGACCCCGAGGACCGGCACCTTGAGCTGACGGCAGAAGGTGATTGATTTGCGCACATCCACCGCCGCCACTTTCTGCGGGGTGGTGACGATCACCGCTCCGGTCAGTTCGCCGATAATCTGGCAGACCGAGAGCGGCTCATCCCCGGTTCCCGGAGGCGAATCGATGATCAGATAATCCAGTTGGCCCCAGGCCACGTCCTTGATGAACTGCTTGATGGCACCCATCTTCAAAGGACCGCGCCAGATGACCGCGTCATCCTGGCTCTGCAGGAAAAAGCCCAGCGACATCACTTTCATGTTGCCCACCTCGGCGGGAAAAAGCTCGCCTTCGTGGCCCTGAATGGTCTCACTCTCCAGACCGAGCATGGTCGGGATGCTTGGACCGTGGATATCCACATCGAGCAGGCCGACCTCATAGCCGGCCAGAGCCATGGCCGCGGCCAGATTGACCGCCACCGTGCTTTTGCCCACCCCACCCTTGCCGGAGAGGACGACGATCTTGTGTTTGATGCGGCAGAGGCGTTCCTGAATCTGCTGCCGCTCGGCAAATTCCTGATCCCCTTCGTCGGGTTTTCGCTTCAGGGCTGAACAATCCTTGTTATCACACGTTTCGCACGAAGAGGCACTTTCTTGTTTCGATCGCTCCGCAACGCTTTTTGTATAGTCGTTGCAGGCGGCTGTGAGTGTATTGGCTGCCAGTAAAGCGCAGTGTTCCTCCTGCTTTGGCAACCCGTCCAGAGCGGCCAACAGGATTTGTTGATCGATAGCCAGAGCCTCATCGATTGTTTTGCCAATGGCCAGGGAGGTCGCCATACTGCCGCTGGCGATCGAAGCCTTGCATCCGTCGGTGGTGAAGGATGCATCAACAATTCGTTCCCCATGCACATCAAGCCAAAACTCCATGGTAGTTTTGCATGGGCCGGTGATTCGAGCGTGTCCGGTATGATAGGAAAGACGACCATGATGACGGGGGCTGTTTGCATGATCGGCCGCGACGGCCGACCAGGTTGGTTCGGACAATGCCATTTCAGTGCTCCTGCTGGTATTCGTTGCGTTACATAGTATTCGTTCGAATATACAAGCTGTTCTGCGCCGGGCTGCAACCGCCGGTATATGCTACCCATGGAACGCCTTGAGCCCCGCTGGTATTCCTCAGGTCGGCAGCAGCCGTGCGAATAACAACGTTTCTCCCACGGCGAAACCTCCCGGCCCGCAGCCGAAATCAAGAACCTTCATGCCTGTTGCGATGCCGGCCCTTTTTAATATCCCGGCAGGTGGAGTGAGCCGGTCGCGCAGCCAGAACTCGATCGCCATGAGCCGAAAATTCAGGTTGCTTTGCATAGCTATTTCAGTTGCTCCCAAACCGCGCGGATATCATCCGCCGCCGGTGTATCCGTTTCAACGATGCTTTTTTCCTGCATCATCGCCCGGGTGACGCCGGAATCGTAGCGGATGCGGCCGACAATTTGCGCACCGCTCAGACGGGCCTTGCTCTCGATGCGTTCGGTCATCTCCGGGTTCAGGTCCCATTTGTTGACGCAGACCGCCGCGGGAAGATCGAAGTGGCGCGCCAATCCCAGTACGCGGCCGAGGTCGTGTTCACCGGACAGCGTGGGTTCGGTCACCGCCAGCACCTGACTGGCACCGGTCACTGAGGCGATAACCGGGCAGCCGATGCCCGGCGGGCCATCGGTGATGATCAGCCCAATGCCTTCTTTTTCAGCGAGCTCGCGCGCCTGCTTGCGCACCAGAGAGACGAGTTTGCCTGAATTCTCGGCCGCAACGCCGAGACGGGCATGGACCATGGGACCAATGCGCGTATCCGAGATCATCCATTCGCCGCACAGCCGCTCCGGAAAATCAATGGCCCCGGTCGGGCAGAAATGAACACAGAGGCCGCAGCCCTCGCAGGCGGCGGGATCGATCGTAAAGAGCGCATGACCGGTGGCGCCTCCCCGCATCTGCACCGCGTCAAAACGGCAGTAGGCCAGACAAAGACCGCAGCCGATGCAGTCGGCCGGCCTGATGATCGCCTCATGACCGCTGTAAAAGGGCTGCTTCTCACGGTTGCGGGGTGGAAAGAGAAGGTGCAGGTCGGCCGCGTCCACATCACAATCGGCCATGATGACACGTCCGGCGAGAACCGCCAGGGAGGCGGTGAGGCTGGTTTTGCCTGTGCCCCCTTTACCACTGATGATTACCAGCTCCCGGATCATGACCGCCTCCCCGCCGCATGGAGGACGGCCAGCTTCTCGAGACGCTCCTTGAGAACGCTGATGCTCTGACGAAACTCGGGCACAGCTTCACAAGCCAACTGCCCGCGCGAATAGGCTTCGGCGATACGCCGGTCATCAGCGATCTCGAGCAGGATGTCGATTTTTTCACGGCGGCAGTACTCCTGAACGCGCTCGTCGCCGATGCCCACCCGGTTGATCACCACTCCGAAAGCGAGCCCCAAACTGCGCACCATCTCCACAGCCAGCGCAAGATCGTGCAGGCCGAAGGGGGTGGGTTCGGTCACCAGGATGACATAGCCTGCGCCGCGTACTGAGGTGACCACCGGGCAGGAGGTGCCGGGAGGAGCATCAATGAGGACCGGTAACGCCGGGTCAACTCGCTTCTTGACTGCGCGGATCAGCGGCGGCACCGAAGTGACGCCCACATCGATAAGACCCTGGATCAGCTGGATGCTCCCTGTGCGGCTGCGCCGGATGATGCCGATGCGCTGCTCTTTCTCCTTGATCGCCTTTTGCGGACAGACCATCATGCAGCCGCCGCAGCTGTGACACATTTCCGGAAAGACCAGCGCCACCTTTTTAGGGACAATAATGGCGTTGAATTCACACAGATCACTGCAAGCACGGCAGCCGTCGCAGAGGTTTTCGTCCACGACCGGTATGGGAACTGTGATGATCTCCTCATCCACCTCCCCGGTGGGCAGAAAGAGATGGAGGTTGGGCTCCTCAACATCACAATCGAGCAACTGCAGCGGCCCGGTGTAGAGCTGCGCAAGATTGACGGCGACGGTGGTTTTCCCGGTTCCTCCTTTGCCTGAAGCAATGGCGATGATCATATAGCGGCCTCTGTCAACTCCAGTGCCCTTCCACGTTGGCTTCGTCCGCAAGCTTTAGTTCACCGGCCTTGTACGCGGCCAGGGCCTCTTTTACCGTCGCCAGGGTCGTATTATAGACCGCCACACCGGCTGCCGAGAGGACCTTGAAAGCCTTGGGCCCGCAGTGTCCGGTCACCAGGGCATCCGCACCTGCACGCAGAAGGGTCTCAGCGGCCTGGATGCCGGCACCTTGCGCTGCGCTCAGATTCTGTTCGTTGCTGATGAGTTCAATATTTCCACTGTCCATGCTGTAAAGCAGGAAACGGGGAGCGCGGCCGAAACGGGGATCGAGCGGCGCATCGAGATTCTCTCCCGATGTGGTGAAGGCGATTTTCAAAGCAGTTCTCCTTTTTTAACGCGAATTTGGGTACTTGATGATCCCGTCTGCAGGACAGCATTCATCCAGCGTTACAGAATGTTCTCGGGAATGCAAGCCCTGCAGACAGTACCGATTCAGTTTTATCCCGGATTCTTACTCTTTTTCAGATGACCCTTCGAGGGTATTCAGCCGCTGGCGGATGGCATCAAGCTCTGCCTGCAAAGCCTCCGCCTCGTCCTGCAGAACACGCTTTTCACTTTCTGCATCCGGCATGGGGGGCGCTGCAGCGGGATAGCCGGAACGCGCCCAGCCGGGCTGACCGGTGGCGTAGAACATGTTGCGCCAACCCCTCCCGCCACCGCCTCGGCACCAAAAACCTCGGCCGCGGCCGAATCCTGCGCCCCAACCTGCATAGCCGCCACCGGCCGTGTAACCCGGCGCCTGGTAGCCGCTGCAAAAGCCGAATCCTCGGCCCGTTCTGGGCCCCCTGCCCAGGGGTCCTGTACGATCTCCACCTGGCATAATGTTGCCTCCTTCTGATAATCTATGCGCGCGTCATCATGGCGCCGCACTTGGGGCATTCTGTTTGTGTGCACGGCACGCCGCGCACATGCTCCTGACGATGACCACAGGCCGGACAGACGCATTCTCCGGCGGGGCCGGAGGCGGTCTGGCCTCCCATCCGCCCGCGTCCGCCCATCCCTTTGCTGCCGCCGCCCTGACCTCCACCTGCACCTCTGCCACCGCCCTGGCCGCCGCCAGCGCCCTTACCACCACCTCTGCCAAACATAAGCGCCTCCTCTCGAAAAGTATGCATGGGATGACCACAGCGGCGATTTCCCCATCCGCAGCCGGGCATGGCGAAAGTGCCGCGCAGGAGCAGTTTGCCCTGCATCCAGGCTTCGATCACCTCGCGCAACGCGCCGGCGACAAAGGGAATCACCTCAATGCCATAGGCTGTCACCATCGCCTGCAAAGGCTGCGAAATGGCGCCGCAAATCAGCACATTTACTTTCAGATCGACCAGCGTAAGGGCGAGTTGCGCTGCGCTCTCGCCGTGCAAGGGCGCCTCACTCTCCCGAATGATCTGCTCTCCCTCCCGCTCGACCAGATAGAGGTGCCGGGTGACATCAAAGACCGGTGCGATGCGGCCGTTCCACGTGGCGAATGCGGCGATCATGAGCCTCCTGCATTGTGATTCATGACCATGCTAATACAATAATCGTACCAGTTCGGGCGTTCAGATAAAATAAATATAATATCAATTAAATCAATGAGAAAAGGGCTTTCTAAAAGGCTCTTGTGAAAAGAAAAGGGAAGCAATAATGCACCTAAGAGAGATAATAAGTAGCAATAATGCTACTATTCATTGGATGCTGGTTTTGTATGCAGCTGCGGGTGCAGGGGATGACGGAGGAGAGGCTATTTGCGCTCCGGCAGGACGATGCCCAGTTTCCTGATTTTGCGAAAGAGGGTGGTTTTGTGAATGCCGAGCAGCCTGGCGGCGGCGAGACGATGGTACCCGGTCTCTTCAAGAGCGGCCTGAATGGTGCGGGCGTCGAGGAGGTCACGGGCAGCGCGAATTTCCATACTTTGGGCGTTCTGCAGCCCCCGTGTGGTCAGTTGGTCGGGCAGGTGGTTGATGCCGATTTCCCCCTCACGGCAGAGCACGAAAGCCCGTTCGATCACATTCTCCAGTTCGCGCACATTGCCGGGCCAGTCGTGGGCCATCAAGAGAGAAAGCGCCTCAGGGGCGACGCCCGTAATCTGCTTGTTCTGCAGATTGTTGAAGCGGCTGATGAACTGCCCGGCCAGCAGGGGAATATCCTCTATGCGGCGGCGCAGCGGCGGCAGTTCAACGCGGACGACATTGATGCGGTAATAGAGGTCTTCACGGAATCGGCCCTGGCGGGTCTCCTCTGTCAGATCGCTGTTGGTGGCGGCCAGGATGCGCACATCGGCGCTCTCCGAGCGGGTGGAGCCGAGCGGCTCATAGACGCGTTCCTGCAGCACCCGCAGCAGGCGGACCTGCAGGGCCGGACTCACCTGGCCGATTTCGTCGAGAAAGAGGGTGCCGCCTTTGGCGATGGCAAATCGCCCCAGTTTGTCCTTGTGCGCTCCGGTGAAAGCCCCAGCCTTGTAGCCGAAGAGCTCCGATTCCAGCAGGGTGTCGGGCAGGGCCCCGCAGTTGACCGCGACAAAGGGGCCTTTGCTGCGCGGGCTGAGGGCGTGGATGGTCCGCGCCAGCAGCTCCTTGCCCGTGCCGGTCTCGCCAAGGATGAGAACGGTGCTGGGACTGGCGGCGATGGCGGGCAGCACTTCGAACAGGCGCTGCATCAGGGGGCTGTGGCTGATCAGGTCACCGGCGCGAAAACGGCCATCCAGTTCCTGGCGCAGCGCTTCCAGTTCGCTCAGGTCACGGAAGGTCTCCGCTCCACCGATGATGCGCCTATCCACATCCCGCAGCACGGCGGTCGAGACGCTGATGGGGACGCGTTCGCCCTGGGCGTTGATGATATAGCCGGTCTTGCCAATGATGGCTTTGCCGTTTTTAATCGTCCGCCGCATGGCGCACTCGCTCTCGCACATGCTGCAGCGGAAGACCTCAGAACAGAGCCGGCCGATGGCCTCCTTGCGCGAGGTGCCGGTGATCTCCTCGGCCGCCCGGTTGAAAGAGGTGATGCGCCACTCCCGGTTGACGGTGAAGACCCCGTCGGAGATGCTTTCGAGAATCGCCTCGGTGGAGGTGACGGGTATTGGAATATAATTTGCGGATCTTTTTTTAGGCATGGCCCCAACGATTTTAATATGGTGCCGTTCAGATGTGCAGAAAGGTACCGAAAAATGGCGGCAAAGTCAAGCAGCAAAGCGGACCGGCCGACCGGCATCTGTCGAAGCCTGAGGTGGAGTGCCTGACAGAGCCGGGTTCATGCCGGACCTGCCGGGGGCGGATCATCGGCGCTCAGCCCTGCTTGAACGCCTGTTGATCTGTAGTTGCGACCTTATTTCGCGATTACTGTCTATTTGAGGCAGCTGATACGCAGCCGGGCGACCTCACGGCCGGCCGTGATTGTGCAGATATAGACTCCGGAAGCCGCCGCCTCCCCCGAATCCAGCCTGCCGTCCCAGTGGAGGCTGTGGCTCCCCGCCGGCTGCATCCCGCGCCACAATTCCCGCACCTGCTCACCGCGCAGATTATAGATGGCCGCCACTACTTCGCGTGAAACCGGCAGTTCGTAGCGGATGAAGGTACCGGCGTTGAAGGGATTGGGATAGTTGCCAAGCAGGGTCAGCCGATCGGGCAGCTGCTGCACCACCTTCAAAGCCGGGTAGAGTTCGAACTGGCCGTCGCGGTCGACCTGCTTGAGCCGGTAATAGAGTACATCCCGGCTGGTTTGGGCGTCAAACCAGGTATAGTCGTGCTCCCGGGCCGAGGTGCCATTGCCCGGCACGAAGCCGAGGGATTCGAACCTGTCCCCGTCGAAAGAGCGCTGCACCTCGAAGCCGAGATTGTCGGTTTCCGAGGCGGTGCGCCATGAGAGCCGGACCCCGTTTTGTTCAACGGCTGCGGTGAAGGCGAGCAGTTCGACCTCCAGTATTCTGCTGTTGCCCTCGAAAAGGCGGACATAGGTGTCTGCCGAGGCCGCGGCCACATCGGAGATGGTGTTGAGGTTGACGTCGCCGATCGCAGCCAGACCGGTGATGCTGCCCAATGCCAAATAGCTCCAGAGTTTTTGTCCCTTCGCGGCGCCCCCTCCACTTATGCAGGCCACTTCATCCGATTCAGAGCCGAACACCGCTTCAGGATAGCCGTCGCCGTTGATATCGCCGATCGCTGTGGCTGATAAAACCGTCGAGCCGAATTGCACCTTCCAGAGCTGCTGACCGGTCGCCCCGGAGAGGGCATAGCCGTAATCGTCTGCAGAGCCGGCGAGGACATCCGGTTTGCCGTCGCCGTTGATGTCGCCGATGGAGGTCACATATTTGGCATCATAGCCGGTGCTGAAGCTCCAGATGTTTTTGCCGGTCGCCCCGGAGAGGCATTCAACCCGGTCCATTCTGCTGGCGAGAAGAATGTCGGCCTTGCCGTCACTGTTGACATCGGGGATGGCGGCAATGGACCAGACGCGATCGCCGGCGTCATAGGGGGCAGCCCAGATTGCCTTGGCTGCGGTGGAGCCCTGCTGGCCCTGGGTGGCGCCGGAGAAACAGTAGATAAAGTTATCGCACGAGCCGACGCACTCCATCCTGCCATCACCGTTGAGGTCGGGCAGGGCTAGGACGTTCCAGAAATCGGCGTCGCTGCTGAATTTCCAGAGGATTTTGCCCTGCTGCGCGGCTGCTCCGGAAATGCAGATCATGTTGTTCATGGCCGTGCCCACCACGACGTCGCCGATGCCATCACCGCTGACATCCCCGAGGGCCGCTACCGAATGGATTGAAGCCGAATCGGCGCGCTGCCAGAGCTCGAGCCCTTCGTCCGCCGGTTTGCCGGAAATGCAGTAGACGATATTATCTTTTGAACCGGCAACCGCATCGGGATAGCCGTCGCCGTTGACGTCCCCGATGGCTTCCACGTCGGTTATTGCGCCCAGGGTCAAGGCCGACCAGATCTCGCGCGCAGAGGCAGGCCCGCCGCCGGAGAGGCAGTAGAGCAGGCTGTCGGAGGAACCGGCGAGCAGGTCGGGGCGGCCGTCGCCGTTGACATCCGGGAAGGGCGCGACCACGTTCACGGCTCCCCCCGTCGGATAGTCCCAGATCAACTGGGCCGGGATGGTCTGGGCCGACGCCCCACCCGATGCAAGGATCAAACCCCAGGCCAATACGGTCACCATTTTACGCATCGTTAACCTCCTTATTCTCCCCAACCATACCAGAAAAAGAGACCGAGGCGCAGGTCTTCATAGCTCGCGGCATAAGGGTTCTCGTACCGGCCTCGCCTGTTATAATAATGCCCGAAGAGATACTCCAGCCGGATATTGAGATCGAGGTCGCTCCAGGGGGTGAAACGGAGGCCCGGCGCAATATCGGCGTGGTTATTCCAGAAATCCGCGTTCCGGTCATAGTAGGCGTAGAGGACGCCATAAAGGTCGAGGCGGGTCTTGTGCACCCGCAGCAGCTGCAGCCCCAGTTTGCCTTCGATGTAGTAGACGATGTTCCGGTCATCCTTGTCGAGGTAGTGGGCATCGGCATAGACTTCACTCCAGGGCGTCAGGGGCAGGCGGCTTTCCGGAGCCCAGCCGCCGGGATCCCAGCCGTGCCAGAAGACCAATCCACAGCGCCAGTCCTCATAGGAGGGATCGTAGGGCATGGCCTCCTCGTCATAGTCGAGATACTCACCGCGCACATATTCGCCATAGAGGGCAAGATAGAGCTTTTCAAAAAAGCGCAGCCGGGTGCCGAACATCACTTCGCCGCGGTTATTCCAGAAATCCTTGTTGGCGTCACCGCCATAGCGCACCTTCAGATAGGTATCCCAGATGCCGATCCCGGGGAGGGGCTTGCGCAGTCCTTCATAGAGCTGGGCCATGGTGACGGTATTGCGCCCTTCGCGGCGCTGATAGATGGTCTCATCGTAAGCTTCAGCGAAGAAGCGCGTGCCGATTTTCTCCTGGGCGGCCGCCTCTGCAACCGCACCGGGCAGAAGAAACGCCAGAAGCAGGATGACGCTGAACAGCGCTTCACCTCCGCAGCGGAGCATCAGCGGACGCCGGGCAGCATGACGCCCGGGTAGTCTCATTTCAGTAAAGTTCATGCGGCAGCCGTTCCTTCGTCCGCTGTCTCCTCAACCTTGAAGCGTTCGGTCTTGTCCCACACCCCGACGCGGTGGCGGCGGGCGTCGAGAATAAGCGCCTTGAAGACGATGTAGAGCCACAGCTGGCAGTAGGTGAAGTACATCGCGACCGTGAGCAGGATGTTGGCGGCGGAATCCTCCCCCTCATAACTGAGCACGATAAAGATCTCCAGGGTGAAGAGGGCGAAGGCCGACACCCAGACGGCCGTATAGGGCCCCGGCACGTTGAGGATGACCAGTCCGGCCGCGCCCGCCAGAAAGAGGAGGAGCGAGACGACAGTCGCCAGCAGAAAGAGATAGTAGAGGGCGAAAAGGTAGATGAATTCGGTGACCAGAAAGCGGCTGCGGGTCTTGAGCATCGGACCGGTGAATTTTCTCAGTACATAGTTGTTGCCGCGCACCCAGCGGGTGCGCTGCCGGGTCCAGACCCGCAGGGTCTCCGGCTCCTGCTCCCAGGTTACGCTGAGGGGCATGAATTTGATCTGCCAGCCCGCCTGGTAGATGCGCATGCTCAACTCAGAATCCTCGGTGATGGCGCGGTCGTCCCAGCCACCGACCTGCTCGATCACCGCTTTTTTAATGATGTAATTGGTGCCCGGCAGAATCGCCACATTCGAGAGGTGGTATCGCCCCGCCTGCAGGATCCATTGAAAGGCGATGGTCTCGATGTTGACGAAGCGGGTCAGCCAGGTGCGCTGGCGGTTGACGCAGCGGAACTTGCCGATGACCGCCGCCAGGGAGGGATCTTCCTGGAGGTGGAGCGCCAGGTGGCGCAGGGCTTTGGGCTCCGGGGTGTTGTCGGCATCGTAGATGGCGATGAGTTCGTGGGTGCAGTGTTTGAGTCCCTCGTTGAGGGCGAAGGCCTTGCCATGGCCGCTCTCCCCGGCTGGAAGGTTGACCAGCCTGATGCGGGGATCGGATCGGGCATGCGCCGAGATGATCTCGGCGGTGCGGTCGGAGGAACCGTCGTTGATGATCACCAGCTCCAGTCTGTCCGGCGGATAGTCCAGGGCGAGGATGGTGCGGATGGTCTTGCCGATCACCACCTCTTCGTTGCGCGCCGGAATCATGATCGAGATCGGCGCCGGATCGTGGTTTTTTCCCAGCAGAGTTTCATGCTCCTGCTGAACGCGGTGGCGATAGCGGTAGCCCGCGAGGGTGAGCACCAGCTGGTAGACGATCATCCCCCAGATGACAAGAACGCTGATGAGAAAGAGCAGATCGAGCGCGGGGTGCATGAGGGGCAGCACGTAAGACCTCCGGAAAGTGGTTTATCGGCGGCGGAATTGCGGTGGCGCGCCGGAAAAAATCATTCTCAAGCGGCGGATTTGCGATGGCGCCGCGCATTTTTTAGATAGAGAAAGCCGAGGATGATCCCGAAAATAAGACCGCCGCCGGCGATCAAACCGGAGAGAGCCAGCGACATCTGTTTTACCAGCTGCGTGGTGCGGCTGGTGGTATAAATCTCCGCCCGGTGTTCCCCGGCGGGCAGGGAAAAGGCGTAGCCGAGTTCGCCGCGCATCATGGCCGGTTTTATCTCCTGGCCATCGACCTCGATCGCATGCGGCTTCTCGCTCAATACGATCCAGTTGGCCGTTTCCGAACGGTAACGGAAGCGGATGCCGCGAACGATCCGTTCCAGCTCGATCAGCTCGCCCGAAAGGGCGATCAGGCGGCCTTCCGCCCAAAAGCCCTTGAAGAACGAGCTGGCGCGATCGACAGGTTCGATCGTGTGCCTGCCGGGGGGAAGGATGAGATGGCCGCGGTGGTAGGCGGGCCAGACCCCGCCGTCGACGAGCACATCCGGATGCTGTTTGGGATCAAGCAGCAGCGCAACAGTCCCGGCCGCATCGATCTGCCAGACCGAAACGGCGAGGGATTCCCGCGTCGCCGCGGCCAGCGCCATCGGCAGGTACTCGCTGTCCACCTCATAGAGGCTCGCTTCGGAGTTGAGGGCGAGCCGGGCGCCTCTCGCCTCTCCCTGCTGCAGGGTGCGGTAGAGCTCCAGTCCGGTGATCTGACGGGTGACCAGGCCGGGCTGCTGCGGCCGGTCGACCAGATTGAGGGTGGCCACCGGGGTACGGCCCCTGCTGTAGGCCTCGCCGCGCTCGATCAGGGCGGTATACCCTTGCGGATGGACGGGATTGGCCCGCGGCGGTTCCTCAAGCTGCAGGGTGAAGGGGAGTTCATCGGCCAGAGCGGCGATGGCGGCGGTGTTGACACCCATGGCCGCAGCGGCCGCCGGCGCCATGGCGGCATCGAGGGTGGTCACGATGGTCTCCCAGGAGGCCTTTTTCTCCGCCTCCACCGAGCGGAAAAAGGCGATGAAGCGGCGGTGTTGATCGAGGAGGTGCTCCTCGCGCAGAGCATAGAGGGCGGCCAGAGCCCGGGGGCTGCGCCGCCAGTAATGACGCGAAGCCGAATCGAAAATGGCCAGAGGGTCATAGCCATGGCGCTGGGAAAAATGGTCGCGAAAGGCGCGGTTCATCGGCGTGAACCATTTCGGGGCCGCAGCGCCTTCAGCCGATTCGTAATATAACTCCGCCAGGTTGATCCCGTCCCATTCGTGTGCCAGCAGCAGGCTGCGCAGCTCAGCCATCACCGCTTCACGGCAGGGGGGCATGTTCAGGGCCATGGGACGGCGCCAGCGAGCTCCCGCGGTGTCGGCATCGGCGCCCAGCGCGTTCTTCTCGCGCCATTCGGGATGGTCGAGCCAGAATTTGTCCGAGACGTGGGGCAGCTCAAGCCAGAGATAGACGCGCATGGCGTTCTGATGCGCGAGTTCGATCAGGCGGCCATAGTCGTAGGTATAGTCGCGGTAGCTGTGCCAGCCGGCGGCATGGATGGTGCGCACGCCGTTCTTGCGCCACATCTTGATCAAATCCTCGACGCTGATCTCCTCGCGCGAGCCCGGATCAAAAAAAATCTCGACCATCTCGCGGCGGAGCAGGGGCTTGAGGCCGAACTGGTAACGCACCATTTCCAGCAGGAAGGGGTAACGGCCATAACCGCCTTCGCTTTCCGGATCGAAATGTGTCCCCCAGTAGAGGTAGCGGCCTTCGCCATACTCGCCGCCGATCACGGCCGGACGGCCGGAGGCGGGATCGGAAGCGTAGGTGATGTAATCGAATTCGGTCTCGAAATCGGTCAGCGTATCGGGGCCCGCCCACTGGATGGACACAGTGGGATAATATTCGTCGACGACCGATTGCAGCACCCGCCTGCTCTCCTGCGGCATGATCCCCATCGCGGCGCTGAGTTCCGAAGGGCGTTCGAGGATGATATTGGCGCCGTTCTGGACACTGCGCACCAGCAGAAGGATCTGCTGCTGTTTGAGGGCAAGGCTCGCCGCGGCGGGAACGACGATGAGATTGCTCCCCTCCGGCACGACAAAAAATTGTGCCACGTCCAGCCGAATACCATCGATCCCCACGCTGCCCAGGGCCTGCTCCCAGTTCTCCTGGCCGCGCAGGAGCTGCTCCGGGGCATCGCCATTGTGCAGCAGCACCATCCGTGCGGGATGCTCATCGGGCACAGCCAGCGGTTTGGCCGCACCGGCATATTCATTCAGCCGGGGCACGCTATTGACCACACTGCTCATCAGGTTTGCCAGGGCGCCTTTGGGCCGGGCTGGAACCGCTGCAGCCACATAAATCCACCCCTCCGGCACCGCCACCGATTTGCGCAAAGTATCACTGCGCAGTTCATCGGAATAGTGTTCGTCTTGGATGGCTCCACGCTCATCGATGAAAAATTCGCGCAGCCAGGCGGAGGAGAGGGGCAGCTCGATCTCGCCTCTGCCGGTCACCACCCGGAAATCCTTGCCTCTCACCTGCTGGCTGGTATGGCGGGGATCGGTGAAGCGGTAGCCCATCGCTTTCATCCCTGTGATGATCTCTTTCAGCACCGCGATATCACAGAAGGGATGAAAGAAGAAACTGGCGACGCCGTCGCGCAGGGCGAGATTATTGCGCGCTGCTTCGAGCAGCGGACCTGAGCGCTGATCGCTCAGGGGAATGTAGCCGAGGTTTTCCGGGATGATCTTGCCGCCCGAGCTGTGCTCGTAGATCAGCCAGGGTAAAAGCTGGTCGGAGCCGTGCAGATCGATGGTCTGACGGCGCTCGTAGGCCGAACTGAAGTAGTGGTTGATCACCGAGTAGGCCAGCTGTGAGGCGCCGTAATGCGGGGTCTCCCAGGTGACCGGCCAGAGCCCGTGCCGGGCCATCTCGCCCAGACCGGTCTCGATCCGCTCGCGGACATACTCGCGCGAATCGGAAAAGAGCGGCTCATTGTGCATCATATCCCAGAATTCATAATCGGCCGTGGTTTCGCCACGGTACTGGTGCGTGTTGCCGTGCATCACAATCACCCCGCCCTTGCGCACCATATAGCGGATGGCGTCGACGAATTCGGGCTGATCGGAGAGCGAGGCGGCGGTGTTGCTGGCCGGGTCGAGATAAAAGGGGACCAGCGAGATCGAAAAGGGCACCTCCTCGCCCTGGAGATAGTCAGCGATGCGGCGCAGGGAGGTAACGTCGGAGAGGGGGGAGATGTCCTCGATGCGCACCATGGCCAGGGGATTGGCGCGGTGCTCCTGGCCGAGGATATCGTGGAGCAGGTCGGCGAAGGCGATATAGCTGCCGCCTTCGCGCACAAAAGCGGTGGTCAGATCGGCAAAGTACCAGAGGTTCCGGCTTTTCAGTGCATAGGGCAGGCGCTCGTCGCCCTTTTCCAGCCAGGCGTACACCTGGCAGCCGGAGCTGTCGCTGACGGCAACCCGGTTGAAATCGGGATCCTGACGGGGCAGAAGAAGGCCCTTGTAGCGCACGCGGTTCCAGGCCGAATCGGCCCCACTGCCGAGATAGCGTATGGCGTAATCAGGCGTGCCGGGCTGTTCCAGGAATTGACCGAGGCCGAAATGGATCCAGGTGATCGCCCCCGTGAACGCCGCGGCCTCCTGCAAAAAGGCTTTGGGTAGGATGAATTTGGGATCCACACCGATATAAAAGAGCAGATCCCGGCCGGTCAGGCGGCCGGCTGTGTAGCTGCCGCCGGCATCGAGGAGGAGGATCTCCGTCTCCGCTTTGAAATGGCTGAGCAAACTGGCCACCTGGCGGGCGTCGTTCTCGCCGATCGGGTCGCTGACCACCAGCACCTTGCGCGCGGGCTGCCAGGCGAAACCCGCCTGTACGGCCGGCCAGGCTTCGTCACGATCGATCTGATGGGTGTCGTAGAGATCGATGTCCATGAGGCCGGCCTTTTTGGCCGCCCGGATGCTCTCCTGCAATCTTTGGCCGTCTACGCTTTGCTGACCGAAGGGGGTGAGCTCGAGATGGACCAGCAGCCGGCTGCGCCCGGCGACCTGGTCCTTGATGGCTTTTGCTGCCCCTTCGACCCAGGCGGGATTGAAAAGGGCGGGATTTTTATAGAGGTCGGCCCACTGCTGCCACATCAGCTCCAGACTGACCCAGTCGGGCCTGTGGGGATGACTGAGCAGAGCCTCGAGATCAAAGCCGGTGTAGCCGCGTTGTTCGGCGGGGCTGTAGAGGCTGCCGCCGGATTTGGGACTGACCACCGAGGTGACGCAGGCGATCTTTTTGGAGGCGTGGATGGCCTCAAAGCTGGCGAGCAGGGTTTTGGTCAATCCGAGGGCCGCGACATCGCCATAACCTGTTGCACTTGTCTGCTCGACGCAGGAGGCGCAGCTGCAGTAGGCGCTCTGCCAGCGCACCACCGGCTCGCCGATGTCGATCCCCGCCAGACCGTCATACTGGTCCAGCAAGTCGCGAATCAGCCCCAGCCACCACTCGCGCACCTCGGGATGGGCGGCGCACAGGGGGTAACTCTGATCGTTGAGGCGATAGTCGGTACCGTCCGGATTCTTCACCCGCCATTCCGGGTGTTTTTCCCAGGCGGGCTTGTGCTGAAAAGCAGGCAGCCAGGCCATGACGCGGATGCCCCGGGCGGTGCACGACTCCAGCACATACTTTAACAGATTTTGACGGCCGTAATCGGCCATCTCATTCAGGGCATAGCTGGTTTTATATTTGGCGCCATGGACGGGGTCGTAGGCCTTGTAATAGACCACCGTAACGCCGTGCTCCTGCCACCGCTCCGCGAGCTGCTGCGCCAGGGTATTGACGCGAACCGGGGCGTTATAATAGTAGGATGGATCAAAACGCACCGCATTGATCGACTCCGGAACAGGGTCGAGCAGCAGGATCGAATTCTGCGCCCGTGCGGCAGGGTTTAGTAACACAATAAAACCAAATAAAACAGCGAGTAAGCGCAGTGGCCGTTCCAAGTATTACTCCTGTCATTAAGGAGGCTAACATCTTGTTTATTATTGCAATGATTATGCCATGGGCGTACCCTGTTCATCGCCTTTTATTATATGATGTGCGAGAGCGCACTTGTTCATTTATGCTTGTTAATGAACAGAATAATCATAGATTATAGTCTGGATAAGGCGGCAGCTCTCCTTGCTGCGGCCTCGCTGCATGAAAATCTGGAGCATCTCACTTACGAAGGCAGGCGTTTGTGAAAAAGGAGCAACTCTACAACACCCGCTGGGCCGCTGCGCTGGCCCTCGCTCTGGCGGTGATGGTGCTGATCTGGGCTCTGCTCGAGCTGCGCAGCACGCGGCGGGAGCTGACCGCCGCCCTCGAGGAGCAGGCGCGCACGGTGATGGCCCTGGCGCAGCGCGGGCTCGACAACGCCGCTCTCTCCTGGGAGTTCGTCGAGTCGGGGCTTGAGGAACGGCTCCTGAATAACGCGCGTCTTCTCGAAAGAGCGGACCGGGAGGGGAGGCTCACCTCTGCATCTCTCCGGCAGATCGCCCTGGAGAACGATCTGCACCGCATCAATATCTTTGACCGCGAGGGTCGCCGTCTGCTCTCCAGCCATGCCGCCGTTGGAGAGCCGCCGGTATCGGCACCGCGCAGGCTTTTGCAGCCGGTGCTGGCTGACAGCAGCGACGAGCTGCTCCTCGGTTTCCGGCAGCGCTTTTTCGGCGCCGGGGATTTTTTCGCGGTCGCCAAACACCGCCGCGGCGGCGGCGCCATTGTCGTTCATGCTGATGCGGAAGCGGTTCTCGATTTCCGGCGCGCCATCGGCGCCGGCTCCTTCATCAAGCTGATCGCAGGCAATGAAACGATCCGCTACGCCGTGGTTCAGGATTCCAGCGGTGTTCTTCTTGCCTCGGAGGGGGTGACCGGGATGGGGGCCTTCACATCGGACCCTTTCCTCGGCAGCGCCCTGAAGGCTGCCATTCCGCAAACCCGCTTCACCCTCTACCAGGATGAGGAGATATTTGAGATCGCCGCGCCTGCGCGTCTGAGCGCGAGTGGAGAGGCGCTGCTCCGCATCGGTCTCTCCGCTGCATCGCTTCATCACGCCTCGCGCGCCGCCCTGTGGCGGATCGGCATCTCGACGCTGCTGCTCCTCCTGACCGGACTGCTCGCCGCCGGGGCGCTGCTCAGGGAGCTGCGTGAGCGCCGCCGCACCGAGGAGCAGCGCAGGCGGCAGGAGCAAATCGCTGCCATGGGCCATCTCGCCTCGGGCGTAGCCCACGAAATCCGCAACCCCCTTAACGCCGTCAGTATTATCGCCCAGCGCCTGGACCGGGAATTCGAACCCTCCCGGGATGCCGATGAATACCGCCAGCTCACCGGCACGCTGGCCGCCGAGAGCCGTCGCATCAATGACATCGTCACTCAGTTCCTCCAGTTCGCCCGGCCCGCCCCCCTCAATCTCCTCCCGGTCCGCCTCGACGCTCTGGTCGCCCATGTCGCCGCTCTGCTGCAGGGGGAGGCCGACCGTTCAGGCGTCACCCTCACCAGCCACTGCCGGGAGGTGAGGGAGGTCATGGCCGATGGAGACAAGTTGACCCAGGCGCTGATCAATCTGGTCCGCAACAGCCTGGCGGCCTGCACGGAGGGTGGCCATATCGAACTCACCTGCAGCCCGCAGGGGGATCAGATCCTCCTCAGCGTCGCGGATGACGGCGCGGGCATCGCACCGGAGAACATCGGCAAGATCTTCAATCTCTACTTCACCACCCGCGAAGGGGGCAGCGGCCTCGGACTCGGTATCGTGCAGCAGATCATCGCCCAGCATGAGGGGAGCATTCGGGTCGAGAGCGAGCCCGGACGCGCCACCCGGTTCACCATCACCCTGCCGGCACGCTGAAGCGGAAGCGCCGGCAGGCGGTAACGTAACGGAGAAAGAGGTCAAGATGTCCATCTCCATTCTGGTCGTTGATGACGAGGCTTCGCAGCGCAGTGCTCTGGCCGGCTTTCTGCGCAAGAAAGGCTATGAAACCCTGCAGGCCGATTCGGCCGAAGCAGCTCTTGCCGTGGCGCGGCAGCAGGTGCTTGACCTGGTCCTCACGGACCTGCGCATGCCCGGCATGGACGGGGCCCGGCTTCTGAACGAATTGAAGGCTCTCAATCCCCTGCTCGATGTAATCATTATGACCGCATTCGGCACCATGACCGAAGCGGTACAGGCGATGAAAGAGGGGGCCCTCGATTTTATCACCAAGCCGATCGATCTGGAGCAGCTGCAAGTCGTTATTGCGCGAGCGGTCGAGCGCAAGCAGCTCATCAGCGAAAACCAGCGGCTGCAGCAGCTGGTGGAAGAACGGTCGAGCTTTAGCGGCATCCTCACCCGCTCCGGGAGCATGCAGCGGGCCCTGAGCGTCGCCGCCCGCGCGGCCGCCAGCAGGACCACGGTGCTGATTCTGGGCGAAAGCGGCACGGGCAAGGAACTGGTCGCCAAGGCGATTCACCTCGCCTCGCCGCGCGCCGCGCACCCCTTCATCGCCGTCAATCTGGCCGCGCTGCCCGAGACCCTGGCCGAGAGCGAGCTCTTCGGACATGAGAAGGGGGCCTTCACCGGGGCCGACAGGATGCGCCCGGGCCGCTTTGAGGCGGCGGACCGCGGCACGCTCTTCATCGACGAGGTCGGCGACATGCCGCCCTCCATCCAGGCCAAGCTGCTGCGCGTACTTCAGGAACGCGAATTCGAGCGCCTCGGCGCCTCGACACCGATGCGGGTGGATGTGCGCATCCTCGCGGCCACCAATCGCTCCCTGGCCGAGATGGTCAAGGCCAATACTTTTCGCGAAGATCTCTATTACCGGCTCAACGTCGTCAGGGTCGAGCTGCCGCCTCTGCGCGAACGCAAGGAAGATATCCCCCTGCTCGCCGACCACTTCATGCGCCGCTTTGCCGATGAAAACGGCCGCATCATGAAAGGCTTCACCCGCGAGGCCATGGATGCCCTGCTGAAACACCCCTTTCCCGGCAATGTGCGCGAGCTTTTGCATCTGATCGAACAGGCGGTGGTTCTGAGCCGTGATGAATGGATTGGTGTGGAGGATCTCGGCCTCGCCGGCGTGCCGGCTGTGGTCCCGGAATGGGCGCCGGCGGGAACCTTCACCGCCAGAGTGGAGGCTTTTGAGAAGCGGCTGATCGAACAGGCACTGGAGGAGGCGCACGGAGTCCAGAGCCAGGCGGCCCGCCAGCTCGGCATCAGCGAGCGCCACCTGCGCTACAAATTGATCAAATACGGGATGAAATAGTTCAATAGCCGCAGGTTAGGCTCAGACCCCACCAGCTGTTTTTGTAATTGTAATAGAGATCGTTGGAATCATTCTTCAGCCACGCCCCGTTCAGGGCCAGCTGCAGAAAGCTGCCCTCTGCATTCAGCTTCACCCTCTTCTCGAGATCGACCGCCAGGGTCAAACGCCGGTCCTCCCGCAGGCGGTTGTCCGCAAAGGGCTCTCCGAGCAGATCCGCCGCCAGGCGGTCATCAAAATTCCGCTGCTCGCGGCGCCCGCTGACTGTCAGTCTCGTCCCCCATGGCAGTTCCTGCCGGAGCGTCATTTGCAGGGCGCCACCGTGCCAGGCAAAATAGTCCTCGAACAACTCCTCATCCGAATAGTAAAAGCTGTCCGTACTGGCCAGATAGCGTGTGCTCGTGGAGAGGTTGTGCCGCAGCTGGTATTCGAAGCTGAGCCCGGTCGTGGCGCTCAGAGCCTGGGCGGCGCGCAGCAGCAGCAGGAGCTGGCTGCTGCCCCCTTCGCCGCTGGCAGCCACTTCGCTGTAGGCGGCCTGGATCTCATTGCCTGTGCTGGTATAGGATTTATGCATCAGGTCCGCTTCGGCGATCAGGGTGGTGCCGGTCGAAAAGAACCAGCTGGTGCGGCCATATATCTGGCTGCGTGAGTGAGAGAAGGGCGTCAGCTCGGGATAGCGGCGCATCTCCAGGGAGATGCCGGCATAGGTGAACCACTGCGGCGCGACGATGTACTTGAGCGAGGCATAAGCCTGGAGCTGCTCCTGCTCGTACCACTGGTAACTTGCTGTATGAAAGCGCCTGCCGGCCTGAAGACCTGCATCCAGACGGTGTTCAGAGCCGCCCAGCAGCTGATAGCCGGCCAGCCCCGCCTGATGGCTGTGGGTATTTCTCTCGTTATACTGCTGGAAAAGGGTGATGCTGCCGTCGTAGTGAAGGCGCAGACCGCTCCGCTCGCGCATCCAGTCATGGTTCACGCCGGCGTCCAGGGCCGTATAGTAATCGGGCAGGGCGGAATGGTTGGCGAAAGCGTTGCTCATATGTCCGGTCGAGCTCTCCAGGGAGAGGGAGAATTGTCCCTGGGCTGTCTGGAAGGCGAGAAGGAGGATGCAAAGTGCGAGGAGCCTGCGCATGGTGGTTTGACCTCAGGTGAAAATGAGGCGGCGGCGCTGATGGCGCCGCCGCGATGAGAGTGATCTATTCCTGGAGTGATTCTGCGAGAGCAGGCGGGATTAGTTGCCCCTGCCGCCCTGGTTGCCAGCGCCGTTCCCGCCCGGACCGGAATTACCGCCGGTATTACCCTTGCCGAAACCCCGGCCGCCGCGCGCGCCCTTGCCCGCCTTGGCACCGATGCCGGTGCCGTCCATCGGCCGTACCCAATCCTTGTCCTGACAGTTGGCGATCCCGTCGCCGTCGGCATCGCGAAGATTGTCGTTGATGCCGTCGCCGTCCTCATCGACAAAGCCGTGGAAGCGGGCGCCTTTGCCCTGCCCCTTGCCCGCTTTGGCGCCGCTGCCGTCAGCCGGCTTGACGAAATCAGGATCCTGGCCGTTGGGGATGCCGTCGCCGTCGGCGTCGGGGGCATTGTCATTGATGCCATCGCCGTTTTCATCGATAAAACCCTTGGCGCCGGTGCGGGCGCCCTGGCCCTTGTTCTGCGCCTGTCCCTTGCCCTGAGCCTGGCCTTTGCCCTGCTTGGCGCCGCTGCCATCAGCCGGCTTGACGTAATCGGGATCCTGGCCATTGGGGATGCCGTCGCCGTCGGCGTCCGGGGCGTTGTCGTTATAGCCGTCGCCGTTCTCGTCGACAAAATTGACCCCGTGCTGAACCGGGGGAGTGGTGGTCTGCGCCTGGGCAATGGGAATGAGCAGCAGCAGTGCCGCGGCCAGAAGAGTGGTGAAAAATCCTGTTTTCATGATAACCTCCGTGATACGGTGCAAGAATATGATTGATTAGTTCGAACGTTCGTTTTGTTCTGACCACCCTATTGCAAGTGGCGTGCCATAAATAGGCCAGACACTATAAACATAAGTTAAACAGTTATTAAAGCCTGGTTATCTCAATTTGCATCGAGGCGTCAGAACGGCTTTTTCGACGATTTGGTCGAGGCCCTCGACCTTACGGTCGCCTTGCCGCCGGTGTGGGCGGGTGCAAAATCGCCCATCATTTCCCTTGATTATCATCCAAAAAATTATTAATCTTGATGAAACTTTTGCCCAAGCAAAGGAGAGCATGAACCCTATGAACCCGACCAAGAGTGCCATTTCGCGCCGCAATTTTCTGATGGGCAGCGCGGCCGCCGCAACCGCCCTGACCATGACCCCCAAGGAACTCCTCGCCGATGAAAAGAAAAAATCGCCCAATGATAAACTGAACATCGCCTGCATCGGCGCCGGTGGCAAGGGGAGTTCGGATATCGTCGATGCCGCCACCGAGAATATCGTGGCCATCTGCGATGTCGACGATGAAAAATTCGCCGATCTCTTCAATCACTGCAAGGAGAACCGTCCGGAGGCCTTGCCGATGCTGGAAAAGGCGAGGCGCTACAAGGACTATCGGGTCATGCTCGAAGAGAACGCCAGGCTCATCGACGCCGTGACGGTCAGCACGCCGGACCATACCCACGCGCCGGCAGCGATGATGGCGCTCAGGATGAAGAAGCATCTCTGGGTGCAGAAGCCGCTCACCCATACGGTGCATGAAGCGCGGCTGCTGGCCGAGGAGGCGGCGCGACAGGGCGTCACGACTCAGATGGGAAATCAGGGCCATGCTTCCGAGGATGCCCGGCTGATGAACGAATGGATCTGGGACGGCGCCATCGGCGATATTCGCGAGGTGCATGTCTGGACCAATCGTCCGATCTGGCCCCAGGGCGTCGAAGCTCCGACGGCGATCCCGTCGGTCCCGCCCTCCCTGGACTGGAACCTCTGGCTCGGGCCGGCGGCGTGGCGTCCCTACCATCCCGACCTCTGCCATTTCGTCTGGCGCGGCTGGAACGATTTCGGCACCGGGGCTATCGGCGACATGGGCGCTCATATCCTTGATCACCCCTACTGGGCGCTCAATCTCGGGCGACCGCAGTTCATCCATGCCTCTTCGACCGAAATCAAATCCTCCTCCTTTCCTCTTGCGGAGATCATCACCTACCATTTCCCGGCGCGTTCAGGGCACCCGGAGGCCGAAAGCTACGGCATCAAGCCGAAAATCGGCTTCCCGCCGGTCAAGATGGTCTGGTTTGACGGAGGTTTGACCCCGCCGCGCTTCCTGGAACTGGAAGCCGGACGTAAACTCGGCTCGGGCAAGGGCGGCGCGATCTTTTTCGGCGACAAGGGCATCCTGATGTGTGGAGAATACGGCGCCAGTCCCCGGCTTATCCCCGAGACCAAAATGCAGGAGTACAAACGCCCGGAAAAGAAGATCCCGCGCGTCAAGGGCCATATGCAGGACTGGATCGAAAGCTGCAAGGCCGGCAAAAAGTCCTTCACCGATTTCAGCTATTCCGGCCCCCTTACCGAGACCATGCTCCTCGGCTGTGTAGCCGTGCGCTGCCAGGAGGCCAACATGCTCCTCGAATATGACGCCGTCAATGGCAAGTTCGTCAATTATCCCGAAGCGGATGCCCTCCTGACCAAGAGCTACCGGGAAGGGTGGACGCTCTAACCTTACCGCTGTGACCGACGGAAGAGATTCATGAACGAAGAAGAAAAAAGCAAATCACCGGGCGGAAAAATCGACCGGCGGGATTTCCTGCAGGGGCTGGCCGGGCTCCCGGTCATCGGTGCCTTTGCCCTGGCGGCACTGAAACAAGAGTCCTACCGCCGCGCGGCCAGAGCCCGTAAGGCGGCCGCAGCGGAGGGGGGAGAGGCGCCCGCCGAGCTCCGCATCGCCCTGCTGGGCGTCGGCGCTCAGGGGAGTGTTCTCCTCAATTCCATGCTCAAGATCCCCGGACTGCGTTTTCAGGCGGTCTGCGATATCTGGACGGAGTACAATCTCAAACGCGCCGGCAATCTGCTGAAAAAATACGGCCATGAGGCTGCGCTGTACGAGGATTATCGCGAGATGCTCGACAAGGAAAAAGGGCTGGACGCGGTGGTCATCGCCACGCCCGATTTCTGGCATGCCGACCATGCTGTCGCCTGCCTCCAGGCCGGGCTGCACGTCTACTGTGAAAAGGAGATGTCCAATACCCTCGAAGGGGCCCGGCGCATGGTGCTGGCCGCCCGCGAGAGCGGCAAACTCCTTCAGATCGGCCACCAGCGCCGCAGCAATCCCCGCTACATTTTCTGCCGCGATCTGCTGCTGGAGCAGCTCCAGCTGATAGGCCGGCCGGTCACCGCCTTCGGGCAGTGGAACCGCTCGGCCGCTCCAGATCTGGGCTGGCCGAAAAAATATGAAATTCCGGCCTCCCAGCTGCGCCGCTACGGCTATGACTCGATGGCGCAGTTCTGTAACTGGCGCTGGTACCGCAAGCTGGGCGGCGGCCCCATCGTCGACCTGGGTTCCCATCAGATCGATATATTCAGCTGGTTCCTCGGGGTCAACCCGAAATCGGTCCAGGCCAGCGGCGGCATCGATTATTATGACAAGTCGACCCACGAATGGTACGACACTGTGCTGGCGACCTATGAGTATGAGACCCCCGCCGGCATGGTCCGCGCCCATTACAAAACCCAGACCACCAACGGCAGCCTCGGCTACTTTGAGCAGTTCATGGGGGATCAGGGGACCCTGGTCATCTCCGAGTCGGCCGGCATGGGCTCGGTCTACCGCGAAAAGGCCAACGCCCCCTC
>DAOOPF010000037.1:0-12906 GCA_035388125.1 bacterium
TCCAGAACATGGTCAGCGACCTCACCGGCATGGAGATCGCCAACGCCTCCCTGCTCGACGAAGCGACGGCCGCGGCGGAGGCGATGAGCATGCTCCATCGCGTCAACAGCAAAAAGAGCCGCGACCCCCGCAACAATGTTTTCCTGGTCTCCGACAAATGCCTGCCCCAGACCATAGATGTTCTTAAAACCCGCTCCACCCCGCTCGGCATCGAACTCCGCGTCGCCGATCTCCACTCCGCGACCCTCGATGAGCGCGTCTACGGCCTTCTCATCCAGTACCCCGACGTCGACGGCAAAGCCGAGGAGTGGAGCGGCTTTATCGAAAAGGCCCATGCCGCCGGCGCCATGGTCGCCGTGGCTGCGGACCTCCTCTCCCTCGCCCTCCTCACTCCGCCGGGAGAGATGGGTGCCGATATCGTCCTCGGCTCAGCGCAGCGCTTCGGCGTGCCCATGGGCTTCGGCGGCCCGCACGCCGCCTACTTTTCCACCCGGAGCGAATTCATGCGCCAGATGCCCGGCCGCATCATCGGCGTTTCGATCGACCGTCACGGCAGGCGCAGCTACCGCATGACCCTGCAGACCCGCGAACAGCACATCCGCCGCGAAAAGGCGACCTCCAACATCTGCACCGCCCAGGCCCTGCTGGCGATCATGGCCGGCATGTACGGGGTCTGGCACGGCCCCGAGGGGATCAAGGCCATCGCCGGCCGCATCCACCTCCTCACCCGCGCCCTCGCCGCCGCGCTCGCCGAACTGGGCTATGAACAGAGCAATACCGTCTATTTTGACACCCTTCTGGTCCGGGCCGGCGGCGCCGGAGAGAAGATCCGCGAACTGGCCCTGAAGAACAGGATCAATTTCCGCTACACCGGCGAGGAGCAGATCGGCATCGCCCTCGACGAGACCGTCGAGGCCGCCGATATCGAGGAGATCGTCGCCATCTTCGCCGCCGCCCGCGGCAAACAGGCTCCGCTGATCAACTGGGAGAAGGAGGCCGCCTTGCCGGCCGATACCATCACCGGCGGCCTCAAACGCGCCACCGCCTATCTCACCCACCCGATCTTCAGCGCCTGCCACTCCGAACACAAGATGGTCCGTTTCCTCAAGCGCCTGGAGAACAAGGACCTCTCCCTGACCACCTCGATGATTCCCCTCGGTTCCTGCACGATGAAGCTCAATGGCACGGCCGAGATGCTGCCCCTGACCTGGCCCGGCTTCTCCAGGCTGCATCCCTTTGTGCCCGCCGATCAGGCCCAGGGCTATCTGGAGCTCATTCACGAACTTGAGCGCGATCTCTGCAAGATCACCGGCTTCGCCGCCGTCTCTTTCGAGCCCAACTCGGGGGCCCAGGGCGAGTACACAGGCCTGATGGTGATCCGCGCCTGGCATAACGACCACGGCCAGGCCCACCGCGACGTCACCCTCATCCCCGCCTCGGCGCACGGCACCAATCCCGCCAGCGCGGTCATGGCCGGCACCAGGGTCGTGGTCGTCGCCTGCGACGACAAGGGCAACATCGACCTCGAGGACCTCAAGGCCAAGGCCGAGCAGCACAAGGATAACCTCTCGGCCCTGATGGTCACCTATCCCTCCACGCACGGCGTTTTCGAGGAAAAGATCGTCGAAATCTGCAGGATCATCCATGCCAACGGCGGCCAGGTCTACATGGACGGCGCCAACATGAACGCCCAGGTGGGACTGACCAATCCAGCCGCCATCGGCGCGGATGTCTGCCACCTCAATCTCCATAAAACCTTCGCCATTCCCCACGGTGGCGGCGGGCCGGGCATGGGTCCGATCTGCGTCGCCGGACACCTCGTCCCCTACCTGCCGGGCCATCCGCTGGTCAGGATCGGCGGCGACAAGGCCATCCCTGCGGTCAGCGCCACCCCCTACGGCAGCGCCAGCATCCTGCTCATCTCCTATGCCTATATCAAGCTGATGGGCAGCGCCGGCCTCACCGAGGCGACCAAATACGCGATCCTCAACGCCAACTATATCGCCGCCCGGCTCGGCAAGGAGTACAAGGTGCTCTATACCGGCGAACGCGGCCGCGTCGCCCACGAAATGATCTTCGACCTCGCCGGGTTCAAAGCGCAGGGCATCGAGGCCGAGGACATCGCCAAACGGCTGATGGATTACAATTTCCACGCCCCGACCGTCGCTTTCCCGGTCCACAACTCGATCATGATCGAACCGACCGAAAGCGAAGACAAGGGCGAGCTCGACCGCTTCTGCGACGCCCTCAGCGCCATCCGCCTCGAAATCCAGGCGGTGCTCGACGGCAAAGCGGACCCCGTCGACAATGTGCTCAAGAATGCACCGCATACAGCCGCCGAGGTCAGCAGCGACAGCTGGAGCCATCCCTACAGCCGCGAACAGGCGGCCTATCCCGTCGCCTGGCTGCGGGAGCACAAGTTCTGGCCGGCCGTGGGCCGCATCGACAACACCTACGGCGACCGCAATATCTTCTGCGCCTGCCCGCCCATGGAGGAGTATCAGTAAGCGCCTCTCTTCTCTGCCCGCCCGGAAGCCTCCGGGCGGGCAGCAGATTGTTACGGCCACGCAGTAAACCACAGATTATCGTACAGAAAGAGTCCAGCTCTATGAAGGAGTTCCGCTTTCACGGCCGGGGAGGGCAGGGCACCGTGCTCGCCTCCATCGCGCTCGCCAAGGCCTTTTTCCAGGCGGGCTATTGGGTGCAGACCTTCCCGGTCTTCGGTTCGGAGCGCCGCGGCGCCCCGGTCGAGGCCTATCTCCGGCTGGAAACGGCCAAAATCTATCTGCGCAGCAACATCTACGAGCCCGATCACGTCATTGTCCAGGACGCCAAACTCCTCGCTCTGATCGACGTCACCAAAGGCCTCAAACCGGGCGGCTGGATCCTGCTCAACGCCCCCGGGCTCCCGGCCGACCTCACGCCCTTTCAGGGTTTCAAGCTGGCATGCGTGGATGCCGCCCGTATCGCCCTGGAGCATGGTTTGGGAACGAAAAACCAGCCCATCACCAACACCGCCATGATGGGAGCCTTCGCCCGCCTCTTCTCCAATCCCCCCCTGAAGGCCGTGGTGCAGGCCATTGAAAGCGAAATGCCGATCAAGATCTCCGAAAACGTCGCCGCCGCCCGCGCCGCCTATGAGGCTGTGGTGCTGCACGGTCTGGTGAGCGGCAGCGAGCTTCTGCCCTCGGCCGGTCCGATTTTCCGAAAGGCGGTCCCATGACCCCGCACGACGCAAATCTTCCTCCCCTCTTCATGCCCATCTCCTCTGCGCCGACCTCGGCCAACCGGACCGGCTCCTGGAGCAGCCGGCAGCCCCGCTATGAGGGAAAAACCGCCCCCTGCTCGGTCCACTGCCCCTGCGGCGAGGATATCCCCCACATCGAGATGCTGGCTGCGCGGGGAGAGTACACGGAGGCCTGGCGGACCATCCTCGCCGAGAACCCCCTGCCGGGCAGCTGCGGCCGCGTCTGCTTCCACCCCTGCGAGGGAGGATGCAACCGCGGCGAGTTCGATGACCCCGTCGCCATCAACGCCCTTGAGCGCTTTCTCGACGACCGCGCCGGCTGCGGACCCCTCCCCGCTGATTTTTTACCTCTGTCCACGAGCGGCAAGCGGATCGCCATCGCCGGATCGGGACCGGCAGGCCTCGCCGCCGCCTGGTTTCTCGCCCGGCTGGGCCATGAGTGCGAGATCTTTGAATCGGCGCCGGAACCGGGCGGTCTGCTGCGCTACGGCATCCCCGCCTACCGCCTGCCTGCCGCCGTCCTCGATCGCGAAATCGGGCGGATCACGGAACTCGGCGTTCGCATCCGCTGCTCCACTCCCCTCGAGAAAGAGCTGCTCGCGAACGCAGCATCGCAATATGATGCCCTCTTCATCGGCTGCGGCAACAGCCGCGGAATCGGGCTCGACCTCCCCGGCGGCGAATACGCCCTCGACGGCCTCTCATTCCTCCGCGCGGTCCGCTCCGGCAGCGCTCTCTCCGGCGTAGATAAATACCGGCTGCATGATGACCCGCAAGGTGCCGCTGCACCGCGGACCGCTGCCATAATCGGCGGCGGCAACACCGCTATCGATGTCGCCCGCACCCTGCTGCGCCTTGGCATCACCCCGACCATCCTCTACCGCCGCCGCCGTGAAGAGATGCCCGCCTTCAGCCACGAGATCGACAGTGCGCTGGCCGAGGGGGTACACCTCATCGAACTGAGCGCCCCGCTGGCCATCCGGCCGGCAGGGAAGAATCTCGCCCTGACCCTGCAAAAGATGCGCATCACCGAGCCGGGGGCGGACGGAAGGATGCGGGTCCTCCCCGTCGAAGGAGAGAGCCGGGAGATGACCTTCAGCGCGGTCTATGCCGCCATCGGCGCCCGGGCGGAAGAACCCTGGCACTCCATGGCCAGAGCAGAGGGCGGCCTCAATTTCGGCCATACCCTCCTCCTCCCGGTGGGCGCGGCCGGCCTGCCAGTGCTCCTCGGTGGCGACCTGGTCAATCAGGTCGAGAGCGTCGCCGACGCCATCGCATCGGGCAAGGAGGCGGCCATTGCCCTCGATCTCCTTTTCAGAGAGGGGAGTGCAGCCATCGCCGCGGGCATCGAGCGCTGCCGTATCGGCGGCGGCCACTCTCTCTCGATGGAGATCTATCAGGGGGGGCCGCGCCACAGCCGCTCCCGCCGCGTCGTGGCCTTTCAGGACATTAATCGCGACTATTTCACCTCTTCCCGGCCGCAGCGGGGTGGGAGCCTGCCACATACCACCGCAGCGGGCTCTTTTGCCGAGGTCGAAGCCGCCCTTGAGGCCGGTCAGGCACTGGAACAGGCCGGCCGCTGCTTCAACTGCGGCATCTGCAACGACTGCGACAACTGCAGAACCTTTTGTCCTGAGGCTGCTGTCGTCCTTGATGGGCAAAACAGCGGCGGCTCCGATCGCGAACGCCGGATCACATACGACTATTGCAAGGGCTGCGGCGTCTGCCTCACTGAATGCCCGCGCTGCGCCATGGTCATGGAGGAGGTGGGATCATGAAAATGCTCCTCGAAGGCAGTCAGGCCTGTGCCGAAGCCGTGCGTCTGGCTCGCGTCAAGGTGGTGTCGGCCTACCCGATCACCCCGCAGACCCATATCGTCGAAGAGCTGGCAAAATTCTGCAGCGAGGGCTCCCTCGACGGGCGCTTTCTCTGCGTGGAAAGCGAGCATTCCGCCATGGCAGCGGTCATCGGCGCGGCCGCCGGCGGGGTCCGCACTTTCACTGCCAGTTCCTCCCAGGGGCTGGCCCTGATGCACGAAATGCTGCACTGGGCCGCGGGCGGCCGCCTGCCCATTGTCATGGCCGAGGTCAACCGCGCCCTCGGCCCGGGCTGGAATCTCTGGGCCGACCAGACCGACAGCCTCGCCCAGCGCGATACCGGATGGATCCAGCTCTACTGCGCTGATGGCCAGGAGGTGCTCGATACTACCCTGCAAGCCTATCGCCTGGCCGAGGCCGTCAACCTGCCGGTGATGGTCATTCTCGACGCCTTTTTCCTCTCCCACACCTGGGAACCCGTCGATCTCCCCGACCAGGAAAAGGTGGACCGATTCCTCCCCCCGTACAGCCCCAGATTCTGCATGAACACCGCCGACCCGCAGAGCCTCCACGGCGTCGCCCCGATCGGGGTCTATATGGAGATGCGCCGCAGCATGCAGCTGGCCATGGAAGCGGTGCCGGAGCATCTCGCCCGCATCGAAGAAGAGTTTGCCACCCTCTTCGGACGAAGCTACGGGCCGGTCGAGAGCTACCTCTGCGACGACGCCGATGTCATCCTGGTCACCAGCGGCACCGCCGCTGGCACCGCCCGCGTGGCCGTGGACCAGCTGCGCAATGAGGGCGAAAAAGCGGGACTGCTACGCATCAGGATGTTCCGTCCCTTCCCCGTCCGCAGTGTGCGGCAAGTTCTGAAATCGGTGCAAAAGGTAGCCGTGCTGGACCGCAACTGCTCTTTCGGGGCGGGAGGAATCTTCGCCAGCGAACTCAAGAGCGCGCTCCATGGCGGGAATCCTGCTCCCGTCTACAGCTATATCGCCGGCCTCGGCGGCCGCGACATCACCGTGGATACCATCCGGCAATGCTTTAGCCTGACCCGCGCAGCCGCGCGGCCCGATATCGAAAGCGTCTGGCTGGGTGTGAAAGAGGAGCTGCTGAAATGAGGAATAGCGATCTGTTTGAGGAGATGGAACTTGTGAACTCGGGGCATGTGGGCTGCCCCGGCTGCGGCGCGACCATCGCCATGAAACTGGCCCTTCGCGCCCTCGGCGACAAGACCATGGTGGTCATCCCCGCCTGCTGCTGGGCGATCATCGCAGGTAATTATCCCCAGTCAGCCCTCAAGGTGCCTGTGCTCAATACCGCCTTTGCCACCACCGGAGCCGTCTGCAGCGGCCTGCGCGCCGCCCTCGATCTGCGCGGCGAAATCGATACCACGATCATCGGCTGGGCCGGCGACGGCGGCACCTTCGATATCGGCTTCCAGGCCCTCAGCGCCGCGGCCGAACGCGGCGATGACTTTATCTATATCTGCTACGACAACGAGGCCTACATGAACACCGGCGTCCAGCGCAGCTCCTCAACCCCCTGGGGCGCCAGCACCATGACCACCCCGGGCGCCGGCTGGAAACGGACGCAAAAAAAGAATATCGTCGAGATCATGGCCGCCCATCGTATCCCCTACGCAGCGACCGCCAATATCGCCTATCCCGAGGATCTCGAACGCAAACTCCGCAAAGCCAGATCGATCCGCACCGGCCTGCGCTTCATCCACCTATTCGCATCCTGCCCGACCGGCTGGGGATTCGCCCCGGCCGATGCCATCAAGATCTCGCGTATGGCGGTCCTGACCAGAGCCTTCCCCCTCTATGAGGTGGAGGAGGGCGAGAGCTATACTATCAACAGCAGCGGCGACGTGCCCGTGCGCGACTATCTCAAAATGCAGAACCGGTTCCGCCGGCTCTCCGACGGCGACATCGCGATGATCCAGGAGCATGTTGATCGGGAGTGGGAGCGGCTCAACCGCAAGGCCCGGGGCTGAAGCGGCCCGTTCATCCGCCGTTTTTTTCCAGCAGCGTCATCTTCACCTCCTGAATCCTGGGCACCCGCTCGGGCGTGAGAGTGAAAAAGAGGCTGACATTCTTCCGGCTTCCCTCAAGCAGGAAAGTGCCGCGCAGATTGTTCAGCGGCATCATCGGCCCGACCCCGCGTATCTCCCCCGCCTCTTCATAGAGCCGCCGGCTCAGCCCGGCCAGCTCTCCAACGGTGTTGTCCAGAAAGAAATTCTCCGCGAATATCCCGCTCTCCTGCGCCCCCCGCCAATCCGGCAAAATATTCACCAGTTCATTTTTTCTCTGCTCCAGAATCGCCGCAAGCGGGACCTGATGCGGGGCGAGTCCGGCCAGGGTGATGAGCGTATCCAGAACCGCCCGGTTGACAGCAGTGGTGGTCGCATAGGTGAGATTGGTGAAGGAGACCACCGCCAGGCCGTATTCAGGCAGCATCGTCCAGTTGCTGCCAAAGCCGGGCAGCCCGCCGCTGTGGCCGACCGTAACCAGACCGTCGCAGTCAGACTGCCAGCGCAGGCCGTAGCTGTAAGCCTGAGCGGCGGGACAGGAAGAACCGCCGGGCCGCCGGCTGTCTGCAGCCAGGGCGTAGAAACGCCAGGGATGGTGCATCTCGCGCAGCGAAGCGCGCTGCAGCGGACCGCTCTCGGGATCGTCGCGCGGCGGCCAGGCGGCGAGATGAAGGGCGGCATAGCGGGCGAAATCCTCAACCGAAGTGATCAGGCCGCCCATCGCGCCATAGGCCCCGTGATGCTCCATGGGCTGCTCCACAAATGAAGCGCCGCGGCGCGCATAGCCGTGGGCGAGCCGCTCCGGAGGCGCCTCGGTGTACTCCCACACCGTCGAGCCCATCCCGAGGGGCTTGAAAATCATCTCGCGGGTATAGACGGTGAAATCCATCCCCGAGACCCGCTGGACGATCTGGCCGAGGATGGCAAAGCCGAGGTTGCTGTACTCATAGGCGACCCCGGGAGCGTTGGCCATCGAGATCTCCGGGAGCAGGGCCAGCAGCTCCGCATCGGTGCGGTCAAGCTGCCGGTCGCCCCAGGGATTGTCCTCGGGCAGGCCGGCCCCATGGGTGAGCAGATGGCGGAGGGTGATCTCCCGGGCATCCGCGGAGGCGGGGCGCAGAGGCTTCAGCTCGGGCAGATAAAGCGCGGCCGGGTCATCCAGGCGCAGTTTGCCGGCGTCGCGGAGCTGGAGTACGGCCATGGCCGTGAAACTCTTGCTCATCGAGGCGGCGCGAAAGAGTGTCCGCGGATCAGCCGGCCTCCGCTCAGCAAGATCGGCATAGCCAAAGCCGCCGGAGAGCAGCAGCTCTCCGTTGTAAATGACACCATAGGCGAGGCCCGGCAGTTTCCGGCTTGTGAAATGTTCCCCGAAGATATGGTCCACGATCCCGGCCGCGGCCCCGATTTTTTCCGCCCTGTCCGCATTCTGCGCGGCCGCATCCTGAAAAAGGCCCGCCAGCCAGGAGGCGATGAGAAGGATGATGAGATAACACTTCCGGCAGGTCATTAGTAGTCTCCCTTTCGGGTTTTCAGTTTGCACAGGTGAATGGTTACTCCGGCAGCGATGCCGAGCAGCAGAATGCGAAGCCAGGTGCGCGAAACCGCAAACCCGGCCGCATAGCCGATGCTCAGCCACAACAGCACGAGCGCGGCGATCTTGTGGCGCAGGGAGACGCCCCGCCCCTCTTGATAGTCCCGGATGTAGCTGCCGAAGATGCGATTATTGAGGAGCCAGCTGTGGAGCCTCACCGAGCTGCGGGCATAGCAGGCGGCCGACAGCAGCAGGAATGGCGTGGTCGGCAGCACCGGAAAAAAGATGCCGACAGCGCCCAGTAGCAAAGAGAGTGTACCGCAAATTACCAGCAAACCACTTTTGATACTTTTCAAATGCTCTCCATCAGGCATCAGGATCTTTCAATACCGGACTCCAGCCCTTGCCGTCCCGGCCTCATTTCTCCGGCGACTTTATCTCTGTCGGGCTGCTGTACGACGTGTCCAGGAGCCTTGCCGTCCCGGTCTCATTTCTTATGCGAAGGTGTCAGGGCCGCCGAGGCCTGATTTGCCCATTTTCCATCGATGCAGCATGATTAGCGATTTACCGGTTTTGCCGGGTGAGCTCTCAGTCAAGAGAGTCCCACAACTCCCTCTCCTCCCTGTGCCGGTCCAGGATCACCTCGCAGGCGCTGTCGATGCGAAAAGTCGGGCGTTCTGGCAAGCTATAGGGCGGCCAGGCGGGTTGGTTCCGGGCGGCGGGTACGCCGGTGCGGGCGAAGGTGGTCCATAATTCAGCCATAGCGAACGAGGCGGCGAAGCGCTCGGGACGGTTGCCCGGCCAGCCCTTTTCCATCTCCCCGGGCGGCGGCTCGGCAACGTTGGCGAACTTGAACTGGATATCCATGGCGTGACCACTGCCGAAAGCATATCCGGTGCCGGGAATTCTGTACTCGCTCTTGTAGCCGAAATTATAGAGAAAAACCGGGGCGCCATTCTGTGCGGCTTTTCTCTCCGCAATCCGGAGCGAGCCCCTCCCGGCAAAGAGCATGGATTTGATCGCCACATAGAGATCTGCGGGGGAGGCCTCCGGCCGGCTCTGCCGGTAGACCTCGAATATGCGCGCGGCATCGGGTCCGCACTCTTTCTCCAGCCGCCGGGCCAATCCCGCCTCATCAAAGCTAAAGGCCTCCAGATCTCCGTTCACCATGCCGAAAAAAGTGTATTCGTCCTCATTCCAGCCCACCATCAGCGGTTTGTTCCGCGCTATCTCCGGTGCAGCGGGATCGAAGGGATGGGCGGGCAGAATCCGGCCGTCCACAACCGGCCCGAATTCGCCCAGCCGGGCGGCGCCGATGCCGATGGTTCTCTTCTCCGGTCTCATGCCGGCCGCTGCCTGCAGCATGCCCTGCGCCGCCAGCGGGGTGCGGGTGATGAATGCTCTTCTGGTTATCCGGGGCACTATCTGTTTCTCCACAATTGCTGTTCAAATCACTATCGCCCGTCTCATGCGTCAGGCGTGTTGTTTTCCCGTATGCCGGAAGAAGAGCCAGTAAACGGGGAGGCCGGCGAGTACGATGCCAAAAACGACCGCAGTCCAGAAGGTATCGGTGACCAGGGCGTTGCCGAGCAGATAGATAACCCCGGCCAGAAAGATCGCCGGCACGACCGGATAGCCCAATACCCGGTAGGGCCGCGGCAGGTCTGGGCGCGTGCGGCGGAGGCGGTAGATGGAGGCAACCCCGAGGCCATAGAAGGGCCACATCGCCAGCACAAAGGTATCGGTGAGCTGCTCGAAGGTACGGGTCAGGACAAAGATGACGCCCAGGGCGGCGGCGAGGATGATGGCCATGTAAGGAGTCTTGAAGCGCGGATGGACCCACGCGATCGGAGCAAAGAGCATCTTGTCGTCGGCCATGGCGAAAAAGATCCTCGGATTGGTCACCAGGCTGCCGTTGACCGAGCCGAAAGTGGAAATCATCACCACGATCGAGACGATGGCGACCCCGGCCTGGCCGACGAGCGCCAGCATGGCATCGGCGGCGATGAGCGGCGAGCTGCTGAAACGCTCCATGGGAATGACGTAGAGATAGGCGGCATTGGCCAGCAGATAGATGGCGATGATCGCCAGCGTCCCGCCGATGAGAGCGCGCGGCAGGTTGCGCTGAGGATCCTTGATCTCGCCGCTGGCGAAGGAGAGATCCGCGAATCCGTCATACGCCCACAGTACCGAGATTAGGGCGAGGCCAAAGTGCCCGATATCGACGCTTCCGCCGGTGCCGGGAGTGAAATGGGCGAAGGAGCCGCCGTGGGCATGGCCGATCGCAAAGGCGATGACGACCAGGAGGGCGAGAGCGCCGTACTTGGCGATGGTCGACAGGCCGACGATGGCCGCCCCCAGCCGGATCCCCACGACATTGACGACGGCGGCGAAGATGATGCAGCCCGCCGCGAGATAGTTGGAGAGCTGGGGATAAAGAGCGGGGTCATAGCCGAAGGAGCGCAGACAGTAGGCGCCAAAGACCGTCGCAATCGCACCCAGGGCGGAGGCCCGGATCAGGGTGAGCTGCGCCCAACCGAAGAGAAAGGCCGCCGGGCGGCCCCACCCCTCGCGCAGATAGGCATAGAGACCCCCGGTCTGCGGCAAGGCGCCCGCCAGCTCCGCGATCGAAAGCGCGCCGCAGAGGGTTATGGCGCCGCCAAGCACCCAGACCAGGAGCATCAGGGCGGGATCGGGCACCCGCGTGGCGATGACCGCCGGATTGCGGAATATACCCGAGCCGATGGTGACGCCGATGACCACCCCGATCGCCGCCCAGACGCCGAGCCGGCGTTCAAGCCCGCCCGCAGGTTGCACTCTGCCCTCTGATTCCATGGCCATTCTCCCGTCCATGAGACGATCCGAAGCAATTTTCCGCTAAATTACACTATTGTATGTTGATATTCAACCCCTTTCTTGCCGCCCCACCATTTTAGGGATTGACTTCGAGGGCGCCAGGTGCTAAATTGTCCCGCTCACCATTCACGACCACAAAGGAGATGCCCTTCATGCAGCCCATCACTATATTCTGGTTTCGCCGCGACCTCCGCCTCGAGGACAATGCGGGACTCTATCATGCTCTCCAGGAAAGCAGCCCGGTGCTGCCGCTCTTTATATTCGACCGGGAGATCCTTGACGATCTGGATGACCGGAACGACCGCCGCGTCGCCTTTATCCATCAGGCCCTGCGGCAGATCGATACCCATCTGGCGGAAGCGGGCAGCCGCCTGCTCGTCCGCCACGGCCGTCCGCTGGAAGTGTGGCGGGAGCTGCTCCGCGACCACACCATCCGGGCGGTCCACACCAACCGCGACTATGAACCCTACGCTATCGAACGGGACCGTGCAGTCGCTGCCCTGCTCGCAGAGCACGGCATCCCGTTCCACAGCCACAAGGACCAGGTGATCTTTGACGGGGATGAAGTGGTCAAGGAGGATGGCAAGCCCTATACTGTCTACACACCCTATATGAGGAGATGGCTGGCGCATCTGACGCCGGAAGATCTCGCGGCGCACCCGAGCGAAAAGCTGCTCGCGCGGACGGCGCAGGGGATGCCGGGCGGCGTGCCGCCCCTGGAGGAGATCGGCTTTGCGCCGATGACGGTTTCGACGACGCCGGTCGTCCCTGAAGCCATCATCCGCAGCTATGACCGCACCCGCGATCTGCCGGCCGTGGCCGGCACCACCCGGCTGAGCGTCCATCTCCGCTTCGGCACCGTATCTGTCCGGGAACTGGTGCGCACCGGCCGTGAACTCAACCGGACCTGGCTGAGTGAGCTGATCTGGCGGGAATTCTTCATGTCGATCCTCGCCCGCTTTCCCCACGTCGTCGATCAGCCCTTCAAGTCCCAGTACGCCGCCATTCCCTGGCGCGAGGAAGCGGAAGAATTTCAGCGCTGGTGCGAAGGGCGGACCGGCTATCCCATCGTCGATGCCGGTATGCGTGAACTCAACGCCACCGGCTTTATGCACAACCGCGTGCGCATGATCACCGCCAGCTTTCTCTGCAAGCACCTCCTGCACCACTGGCTCCGGGGCGAACGCTATTTTGCGCAAAAGCTGCTCGACTATGACCTCGCCGCCAACAACGGCAACTGGCAGTGGGCCGCCGGCTGCGGATGCGACGCCGCCCCCTATTTCCGCCTCTTCAATCCGGAAATCCAGACCGCAAAATTCGATACCAAAATGGAGTACATCAGACGGTGGGTGCCCGAGCTGGGCACTCCCGCCTATCCCGCCCCGATGGTGCCGCACGCCGCGGCGCGCATCCGCGCGCT